>NZ_JBHSBO010000028.1:82492-218845 GCF_042650685.1 Micromonospora sp. GCM10011542 | reverse complement strand
CACAACAACCCCTGATCAAAGTCAGGCATTGCAACGATCCCTAGAACCGAAGGGCGTTAACAAGGGGCCCTTGCTTACAGCAGTACGAGGTCGTCGCGGTGGACGACCTCCCGTTCGTACGCCGGGCCGAGCGCCGCGGCGAGTTCGGAGGTGGAGCGACCGAGCAGCCCGGGCAGCTCCACCGCGTCGTAGTTGACCAGCCCCCGGGCCACCGGCGCGCCCGCGGTGTCGACCAGGTCCACCGGGTCCCCGGCGGTGAACGTGCCGTCCACGGCGGTGATCCCGGCGGGCAGCAGCGACTTGCGTCGCCCGACGACGGCGGCGACCGCACCCGGGTCCAGGTGCAGCCGACCGCGCGGCGAGGTGGCGTGGGCCAGCCAGAACAGTCGTGCCGTGGGGCGCTGCCGCTGCGGGTGGAACAGGGTGCCGACCGGCTCGCCGGCCAGCGCCGGAGCGGCCATCTGAGCGGCGGTGAGCACCACCGGGATGCCGAAGCCGGTGGCGATCCGGGCCGCCTCGACCTTGGTCACCATGCCACCGGTGCCGACCCCGGAGCGGCCGGCCCCGCCGATGGCGATCCCGACCAGGTCCTCCTCGTCGCGGACCTCCGCGATCCGGCTGGAGCCGGGCCGGGTCGGGTCACCGGTCCAGAGGGCGTCCACGTCGGAGAGGAGCACGAGCAGGTCGGCGTGCACGAGCGCGGCCACCAGGGCGGCCAGCCGGTCGTTGTCGCCGAACCGGATCTCCTCGGTGGCCACCGTGTCGTTCTCGTTGACGATCGGCACCGCGTGCAGGTCGAGCAGCTTGCGTAGCGTCCGGTACGCGTTGCGGTAGTGCGCCCGCCGGGTCACGTCGTCGACGGTGAGCAGCACCTGCCCGACGGTCAGCCGGTGCCGGGCGAAGCTGACCGCGTACCGGCCGATGAGCAGGCCCTGCCCGACGCTGGCGGCGGCCTGCTGGGTGGCCAGGTCGCGCGGGCGTCGGGGCAGCCCGAGCGGGGCCAGGCCGGCGGCGATCGCGCCGGAGGAGACCAGCACCACCTCGCGGCCGTCGGCGGCCAGCCGGCCCAGGGTGTCGACCAGCGCGTCGACCCGCTCCTCGGCCAGCCCGCCGTCGGCGGTGGTCAACGAGGAGGAGCCGATCTTGACGACGATCCGTCGGGCCGCCGTGACTGCGTCGCGCACCCGCCCATTCTGCGTGGTCGCGGGCGCGACGCCCGGCAGCGTTCCCATATCGTGGCGGACTGTGACACCTGACGAGTACGTCGAGGCGGTGCTCGACCTGGTCGAGCGGATCCCGCCCGGCCGGGTGATGTCGTACGGCGGGGTCGCCGACGCGCTGGCCGCGCGCTCGGGTCGGGCGTCGGCCCGGCTGGTCGGCGCCATCATGGCGCGGCACGGTGGCGGAGTGCCCTGGCACCGGGTGGTGACCGCCGCCGGCCGGCTGCCACCCGGGCACGAGCGGGAGGCGCGGGCCCGGCTGCGCGAGGAGGGCACACCGCTGCGCGGCGTGGGAGTGGACATCGCGGCGGCGGCCTGGTCGCCGGAGCAGGGGATGTGACGCGGGCCATAACGTGAGTAACATTCGGCCCCATGGACGCGCCGCCGGGTGATGCCGGCTCGTCAGCCCCCGGCCGGCTGCCCCGCACGGTGCACGCCGGGTACGCGCTCGGCTCGCTGGCCACCGGCGCGTTCGGCACCGTACCCGGGCTGCTCCTGCTGCCCTACCTGACCGACACGCTCGGGGTGGCGGCCGGCGTGGCGGCCCTGCTGGTGCTGCTGCCGAAGGCGTGGGACGTGCTGGTCAACCCGGTCGCCGGGCGGATCTCCGACCGCACCCGGTCCCGCTGGGGCGCCCGCCGGCCCTACCTGCTGCTCGGCGGCCTCGCCCTCGCGCTGCTCTTCGCGGCCATCTTCGCGGCGCCGTTCGGCAACGGCCCGGCCGCCGGGGCGTACGTGGCGCTCGCCTTCCTGGCCACCGCCACCGCGTTCGCCTTCTTCCAGGTGCCGTACGTGGCGATGCCGGCCGAACTGACCGACGACTACGCCGAACGCACCCGGCTGATGAGCTGGCGGATCGCCGTGCTGGCGCTGGCCATCCTGGTCTCCGGCGCGGTCGCCCCGCTCGTGGTGACCGCGGGCGGCGACGGGGTGCCCGGGCACCGGTGGATGGGGCTGTTCGTGGCGGTGCTGATCGCGCTCGGCGCGCTCGGAGCGTTCCTGGGCACCCGGTCCGCGCCCCTCGGCGCGGTCGGTGGGAGCGAGCCGACGTTGCGCGCCCAACTGGCCGTCGCGGGCGCGAACCGGCCGTTCCGGGTGCTGCTGATCTGCTTCGTCGTGCAGTCCGCCGGCGTGGCGACCATCCTGGCCGGGGTCAACTACTTCGCCGGTCAGATCCTGCGCGACGAGCAGAGCGGGCCGACGCTGCTCTTCGTCTGCTTCGTCGGGCCCGCGCTGCTGGTGATGCCGCTCTGGACCCGGGCCGGCGCCCGGCTGGGCAAGCGCGCCGCCCTGGTCGCGGCCACGCTGATCCTCGCCGCCGGGGCGCTGGCCCTGGTCGCCGCGCCAGTGCTGCCGGCGGTCGCGGTCTACCTGCTGGTCGCGCTGCTCGACGTCGGCTACGCCGGGCAGCAGGTCTTCGCGCTGGCCATGCTGCCGGACTGCATCGCGTACGACACCGCGCGTACCGGCCGTCGGCAGGCCGGCGTCTTCACCGGCCTGTGGACGGCGGGGGAGACCCTCGGCCTGGCCCTCGGCCCGGGGATCTACGGGCTGGTCCTCCAACTCTCCGGCTACGTCTCCTCCGACACCGGCACCGCCGCGTCCCAGTCGGACGTGGCCCGTCTCGGGGTCCTCCTCGGCTTCACCGTCCTCCCCGCTCTCCTGATCGGACCGCCCGTCCTCCTGCTCCGCCACTACACGCTCACCCCGGCCCTCCTCGCCGCCGCCGGTCACCGCGACCGGCCCGTCGATCAGGGAGTCGCGCTGGGGAACGAAAGCCGCTGACCATCACGAGAAGGGCACCACACCTCCATGATCGACAAGAACGGAGTGGCGGCGGAGGCCGTGCTGGCGGAGATCCGCGCGCTGCGGGCGGCGGACCGGCCCACCCACGGAGGGCGGCTGTTCGCGTACGTGTACGACCCGGCGGTCCCGGGGCTGGACGAGTTGACCGCCGCCGCCCACCGGGAGAGCGCGCACGTCAACGGGCTGGACCCCACCGCCTTCCCGTCTCTGCTCGCGATGGAGAACGCGCTGGTCGGCGCGGCCGCCACGGTGCTCGGCGGCGGGCCGGGCACGACCGCGCCGGACGTCGTCGGCAGCGTCACCAGCGGCGGCACCGAGTCGCTGATCCTCGCGGTCAAGGCCGCCCGGGACGCCCACCCGGAGATCACCGAGCCCCGGATCGTGGTGCCGTCCAGCGCGCACGCGGCGTTCGCCAAGGCGGCGCACTACCTGCGGGTGGAGCTGGACACGGCGCCGGTCTCCCCGGCCACGCTGCGCCCCGACCCGGCCGCGATGGCCGCCGCGATCCGCCCGGAGACGGTCCTGGTGGTCTGCTCCGCGCCGTCGTACGCCCACGGCGTGGTGGACCCGGTCGTGGAGATCGCCGCGGCGGCGGCCGACGCCGGGGTGCGCTGCCACGTGGACGCCTGCTTCGGCGGCTGGACCCTGCCGTACCTGCGCCGCCTCGGCGTGCCGGTGCCGGCGTTCGACTTCGCGGTACCCGGGGTGACCTCCATCTCGGTGGACCTGCACAAGTACGCGTACGCGCCGAAGGGGGTGTCGGTGCTGCTGCACCGCGACGCCGCGCTGCGCGCCCCGCAGTACTTCGCGTACGCGGACTGGCCCGGCTACACGATGATCAACCCGGTGATCGCGTCCACCCGGTCGGGCGGGCCGATCGCCGCCGCGTACGCGACCCTGCGTCACCTCGGCGACGACGGTTACCTGGCGCTGGCCGAGCGCACCCGGGACGCGGTCGCCGGGCTGGCCGACGCCGTGCGCGGGGTGGACGGGCTGCGGCTGATGGCCGAGCCGGAGTCGACAGTCGTCTGCTTCACCGCCACGGAGGGCGGCCCCGATCTGTTCGTCCTGGTCGACGAGTTGACCGCGCGTGGCTGGCACACCCAGCCGCAGTTGTCGTACGCCGACCTGCCGGCCAGCGTGCATCTCACGGTGACCGCCGCGGTCGCGCCCCGGGTGGCCGAGTTCGGCCCCGACCTGGCCGCCGCGGTGGCCGCGGCCCGGGCCGCCGGCCCGGTCGCCCTCCCGTCCGAGCTGGCGGCGCTGGCGACGTCGCTGACCCCGGACGCGCTCACGCCCGAGCTGGTCGCCGGCCTGGCCGCCGGACTGGGCCTGGGCGCAGGCGCCGTGGATCGGATGGCGGTGGTGAACACACTGCTCGACGCCGCGCCGTCGGCACTGCGCGAACGGCTGCTGGTGGAGTTCGTCGGGCTGCTGCAACGCCCCACCTGGTGAGCCGAAGCGCCCCCGACGGCCGCGCCGCACGCCCGGGTGGCGTGCGGCGCGGCCGCCGGGGGCGCGATCGTCACCGGTAGCTGATCCGGACCGTGTTGTCGGCGTCGTGGACATCCGGCAGGAAGGTGAAGCCGCTGTCCATCGGCCGGACGTCCACCTCGGCCTTCCCCGTGCCCAGCGCGGTCCCCTCGGCGACCCGGAAGCTCAGGGTCAGCCGCAGCTCCGCGCCCGCCTTCAGCGGGCCCACGTCGCAGGTCACCGGATCCCTGGTCTCCTGTGGCTCGCCCCGGCAGGGGGCCCATCCGTCGACATCCGGCCGCACCGCCGCCGGCACGCCCAGCCGCAGCGCCACGTACGCGACCGGCCCGCTGCCCCGGTTACGGATCCGCACCGTGGTCGTCCCCGTCCGTGAGCCGTCGTCCGCCGTGCTCAACACGAGGTCGGTGGCGGTGACCGAGACGTCCGCCGAGTGCGGATTCGGACCGAAGGTGGTGGGCCCGGAGACCTGGGCGAAGGCGCCGCCCTGCCAGCGGTAGCCACGCCACTGCCGCTGCGACCACTCGGCGGGCCAGCCGCCGCCGGGCGCGATGTCGCCGACCTGCACGCGGACCGTGCCGTCGCCCACCACGTCCAGCGCGAACAGCCACTGCGGCTTGGCGATGGTGGTCGCCACCACGCGGCCGAGCGTGACGACCTTCCCCGCCTCGTTCCGGTCGAAGGCGACCACCTGCATCGGCCCGCCGGTGCCGAGCACGCACTGCACCAGTGCCACCGTCTCCACCGCCCCGTCACCGTCGACGTCGCCGTGGTCGAGCGCCCGGAGCCAGTTGGCGCCCTCCCGGTCGTCGGCGGCGAGCCGTATGCCCGACGTCGGGCAGCCGGGCCCGGCCCGCCACGCCGGCAGGGTCACCGGTGCGCCCAGCAGTTGTGCCCGACTGATCCGGCCGTCGGGCACGGTCGTGGTGGGGCTGGCGCTGGTCACGGACGGGCCGGGGGTGGGGCTGGCCGGGCCGCTCGGCGTCGGGGACACCGACACGCTCGGCGTCGGCTCGATCGGACCCGGCCGGTGGTCCGGGCCGTTCATGGCCGCGTACCCGATGGCGGACCCGCCGAACAGCGCGAGGGCCGCCGTGGTGGTTGCCGCCAGCCGGCGCCGGCCGCGCTGCCGCGTGGCCCGCCGGACGGCGGCGGGCCCGGGCGCCTCGATCTCCGCCAGGACGGTACGGCGGTAGCGGGCGAATTCCTCGGCGAGGCCGAGGGTCTCCTGCTCAGACATCCCGCACCTCCTCGTTGGTGTCGCGCAGGTGTGTCGCGAGCGCCGCCCGGCCCCGGTGCAGCCAGGACTTGACGGTCCCTTCCGCGACCCGTTCCTGATCGGCGATCTCGGCGACCGTCAGGTCGGCGAGGTAGTGCAGCACGACGGCCCGCCGCTGCTTCGGCGGCAACTTCGCCAGCGCGGCGTCGACCGCGACCCGGTCGGGGCTCGGGCCGGCGACGTGTGTCTCCCGCTGCCGCATCAGCCACGCCTGGGCGGTCCGCAGCCGCCGCCAGCGGTTGTGGCCGAGGTTCCAGGCGACGCGCCGTACCCAGGCCAGCGGGTCCTCGTAACCGGAGAGCCGGTCCCAGCGGGCGTAGGCCCGGCAGAACGCCTCCTGGACGAGGTCCTGCGCCTGCCCACGGTCGCCCGTGTACGCGGTGAGCTGCACCACCAGCCCCCGGTAGTGCGCGTGGTAGAAGTCGTCGAAGACCAGCTCGGTCGGTTGGAGGACGGCGGTTCCCGGCGAGTCCGGTGGATGCCCGCCCACCCCTTCTTCTCTCGTCACATGCACTCGTCCTCCCCGTGGTGAGCGCGGGCGGTGTGTCCGCCGGCAACGGTCACACAACCGGACGCGCCGGTCGGTTGCGGCTGTATCGCCGGGGTTGCCTGTCGGGTCCCGGACACCCTGTTCCGGCGCGACAGCGGTCCAACCAGCCGACGTCGAGGGCCCGGGACCGTAGGGGTCCCGGGCCCTCGACGGGCGATGCGTGGGGTCAGCCGGCAGTCACCGCGAACGAGGCGGTGTTGTCGGCTGGGTCGGCGTCCGCCACCACGTTGCCGCCCCACTGGGTGTCGAGCTGGAAGGTGACGGCACCGAGATCACCCGGGACGGTGTCGGGCTCGGCCCGGAGTAGCACGTCGAAGCTCCGCTCCTCGCCGGGCATGAAGCGCCCGCCCGGCACGACGAAGTTGGTGAAGAAGCTCGGCAGGTCCTGCGGGTCGGTGCCCCAGATACGGACGCCGGCCGGCAGCGTGGTCGCCTCGACGAAGAGGAACTCGTGCGCGGTGTCCCCGGCCCACCGGACCGTCACCGGCAGTCGGCCCTGGTAGCTGCCGTCCTCCTGCCGCACGAGCGTGGCCCCGGCGGCCGTGCTGATGGATGCCCGCGCCTGGCTGTCCTGCACGTACGGCACGGGGTGGCGCAGCGAGCCCGAGGTGGAGCGGAAGCGCGCGACGAAGCTCTCCTCGTCGGCGATCGCCGGGTTGCCGTCGCCGACGTTGACCGAGACCTCGCCCCCGGTCGCGATCATCGCCACGTCCCGCGGCGTGGTGAGTGCCTGGAAGGCGACCGAGAACGACCGCCGTTCGCCCGGCTTCAGGGCGGGACCGGGCACCGAACAGTTCACGAGCCGCCGGTTGTTCTGGAGCGGCCCGTACCCGCACGGGCTGTCCGGGGACACATTGCCGATGGTGCCGGCGACCGGCTCGACGATAGTGACGCTGAAGTAGGTCTCGGCCGGACCGCGGTTCGTCACCGTGATCGGCAGGCTGCCCTGGTAACCGCGCTCGGTCGGGTCGAGCACCAGCCGGCCCACCGAGACGTCGGCGTCGAGGCCGCCGGCGGGTGCGGCCGCGGCGGGTGCGGCGAACGCCAGCAGCGCCGCGGTCGGGCCGAGCAGAAGGGCGGCCAGCCGCCGTCCGGTACGTGTGGTCATTTCGATGTCCTCCCGTGGATCCCCGTTGCTGGGCGGCGGCGCTTCCGCCGCCCGTTGTTGGTCACACATCCGAAGTGGACCGTAGGTTGCGGCGAAGACTGTCGCCAATTTGACGCCGCGACCCCGCCGCCGCTCGGCTAGCCGGCCGTCTTCAGCTCGACCTGGTTGTCCTTCCACTTCAGGTCACTCCACCACCGCTCCTGGGAGTCGTAGTGGACGACCCGCAGCTTCGGCGGAGCGTCGGCGTCCGGCGGCTCGTAGCGGAACGTGAAGGTGTACGTCTTGCGTTCCCCGGCCGGCAGGCCGTCCAGGACGCAGGTGTCCGGCCCGTCGGAGCGCACCTCCCGGCACCGGGTCAGGTCCCCGCCGGAGGGCTCGCCGATCGTGTAGAAGTCGCCGAAGCCGAGCCGGGGCACGTCGACCGGCCCCTTGTTCACCACCGTGACGATCACCGTCGCGGTCCGCTCGCCCTTCGCGTCCGGTGCCCCGACGGCCAGGTCCCCGGCCGTCAGGGTGAGGTCGGTCAGCCGGGGATCCACCCCGAACGTCGTCGGCCCGCCGGTCTGGTCGAACCGCTCGCCGGCCCAGGCGTACGTCCGCCACTGTCGCTGCGGTTTCCACTCCGGGGTGCTGCAGCAGGGCTGGATGTCCGCCACGTACACCCGGATCCTCCCGTCGGCCTGTACGGCGAAGTCCGTGACGTCTGCCATCCCCTCCCGGGTGCCGACCACCCGGCCCATCGTGACCACGCGGCCGGCGCCGTCCCGGTCGAAGGCGACCACCTGCTTGGCCGAGGCCTCGCCCATGCGGCAGGCGACCAGTGCGACCGTCTCGGTGCCGCCGTCGCCGTCGACGTCGGCGTAGCGGGGATCGCCCAGCAGCGTCGGCACCGATTCCTGCTGCGGCCCGGACCGGAGCCGGACGCCGTCGGTGACGCAGGTCGTCGGGGCGCCCTGCGGCCAGCGCGGCAGGTCGAGTCGGGCGGCGAGCAGCTGCGCACGGGTGATCCGGCCGTCCGGCGCGGCCGGGGTGGGGCTGGCCGTGCTCGGCGTCGGCGTCGGCGTCGAAGCGGTCGGGGTGGGTGCGGCGGTCGTCTCGGACGGGACCGGGGTGGCGGTCTGCGCCGGCCCGGGATCGGGCCGCCGGTGCAGGGCGGCGTTCGCGCCCACTGGGATCGCCACGGCGAGCACCACCGCCGCAGCGGTGACCACCGCGGTACGCCGGCGCCGCCGGCGGACGGTCTGCCGTACCGCGGCCGTCCCGGCCGGGTGCACCTCGGGGGCGTACGTCTCGCGGAACGCGGCGAACTCGCCGCTGACCAGGATGTCGTCGAGCTCAGTCATGGTTGTTCACCTCGTTCGTGGTGGCCAGCCGAACCGCCAGGGCGGCCCGACCTCGGTGCAGCCAGGACTTGACCGTGCCCTCCGGCACTCCCTCCTGCTCCGCGATCTGCCCGACGCTGAGATCGGCCAGGTAGTGCAGCACCACGGCGCGGCGCTGAGTGGTCGGCAACTGGGCCAGGGCGGCGTTGAGCGCGACCCGGTCCGGCCCCGGCCCGGGCACGTGCTCCTCGCGCTGCCGGTGCAGCCACGACTGGGCAGTCCGCAGCCGCCGCCAACGACTGGTGGCCAGGTTCCAGGCGACCCGGCGTACCCAGGCCACCGGATCGTCGTAGCGCGACACCCGCGACCAGCGGGCGAACGCCCGGCAGAACGCCTCCTGCACCAGGTCCTGCGCCTGCGACAGGTCACCGCAGTAGGCGGCGAGCTGGAGCGTCAGCGACCGGAAGTGCGCGTGGTAGAGCCCGTCGAAGTCGACCACCTCGCGCTCGCCCGGATGCACCGGCCGCTCCGCTGCCCTCTCGGGTGGTGGCTCGCCGAGCCGTGGCTCCCTCATCACCATCATCTGGTCCTCCCCGTCCGAGTGCCGCCGACGCGGTCACGTCGGTCACACGCCCTGACGCGGGCACCGGTTGCGCGGGTTGCCGCCGCGGGGCCTGTGGTTGACTGTCAACTCGGAGACAGCTGAGGGAGGCCCGAGGTGCAGTTGCCGGCCGTGCTCGGCGAGCCGATCCGGTTCGTGCTGAACTGGGGCCGCCGCTACTCGCTCTGGGTCTTCAACTTCGGCCTGGCCTGCTGCGCGATCGAGTTCATCGCGACCAGCATGGGTCGGCACGACTTCATCCGCCTCGGCGTGATCCCGTTCGCCCACGGCCCGAGGCAGGCCGACCTGATGGTCGTCTCCGGCACGGTGACCGACAAGATGGCCCCGGCGATCAAGCGGCTCTACGACCAGATGCCCGAGCCCAAGTACGTCATCTCGTTCGGCGCCTGCTCCAACTGCGGCGGCCCGTACTGGGACTCGTACTCGGTGACCAAGGGTGTCGACCAGCTCATCCCGGTCGACGTCTACGTGCCCGGCTGCCCGCCCCGGCCGGAGGCGCTGCTGCACGGCATCCTGCTCCTGCAGGAGAAGATCGCCGCCGAACAGTCCGGCATCGGCGGGGTCTCCCGTCCCGACCTGCTCGCCGCGCCGGTGGACGCGCCACCCCGCGACGGGGCCGCGCCCCGCTCCGTCGCGTCGCTCACCGCCGCACCGGTACGCCCACCCACCGCGGGCTGAGGCCGACCGGCGGCAGCGCGCTCCCGCCCCGGCCGGTTGCCGTGTTCCGGATCTCCAGCCGGTCAGGACCGGTCGGTCGGACGAGGTCCCGGGGTGGTCGACCCGGGCTAGCCTGCGCAGCATGAGCAACTCCGTGGACCAGCGGTCCGCCCACATCGTCGACGTGCTGACCGAGGAGTTCGGGGCGTCGATGTCGGTCGACCCGGCCGCCTTCCGCCGCAAGTTCCGCAAGATGGCCGCGTCGCCGTTCGCCTTCTACCGGGGCAGCGCCGCGCTGTTCTACGCCGACCAGCTCGGCGACTTCGCCGACGACCGCTTTCTCGACGAGCGGACCGGCCGGGTGTGGATCCACGGTGACCTGCACGCGGAGAACTTCGGCACCTACATGAACGCCTCCGGTCAGCTGGTGTTCAACGTCAACGACTTCGACGAGGCGTACGTCGGGCCGTTCACCTGGGACCTGCGGCGGTTCGCGGCCAGTGTGGCGCTGCTCGGCTACGGCAAGGCGCTCTCCGACCGGGCGATCGGCGAGCTGGTGGCCGGCTTCGCCCGCTCGTACCTGACCGAGTTGCGGGCGATCGCCGCCGGCGGGGACGACGCCATCGGTTCGATCACCCTGGACAACGCCGACGGGGTGCTGCGCCGTGTGCTCCAGCAGGCGCGGCTCAACACCCGGGTCGACCTGCTCGCCGAGCAGACCACCATCGACAACTACGAGCGGCGCTTCTCGCTCGGCGACGGGGTCTTCGAGATCGACTCCGACACCCGGGACAAGGTCTGCGCCGCCTTCGAGGAGTACCTCGGCACCCTGCCTCCCGCCTCGGCGCGGCTGCGCCCGATCGCGGCGCGGATCAAGGACGTGGTGCTGCGCAAGGGGGTGGGCATCGGCTCCGCCGGGCTGCCGTCGTACAACCTGCTGCTGGAGGGGCACACCCAGGCGCTGGAGAACGACGTCGTCATCTACATGAAGCAGGCGCAGGTGCCGGCGGTGGCCCGGCACATCGCCGACGACACGGTCCGCGGCTACTTCCAGCACCAGGGGCACCGCACCGCCGAGTCGCAGCGGGCGCTGCAGGCGCACGCCGACCCCTGGCTGGGCTTCACCGAGCTGGACGGGGCGGGTCAGCTGGTCGCCGAGGTCTCCCCGTACGCCGCCGACCTGGACTGGGCCGACGTCAACGAGCCGGAGGAGCTGACCGGGGTGCTGACCGACCTCGGCCGGGCGGTGGCCCGGATGCACTCGGTGGCCGACGACGAGTCCAGCCACGATCTGGTGGACTACTCCACCGAGGAGGCGATCGTCGCCGCGGTGGACCGCGACGAGGCCGGCTTCGTCGACCACCTGGTCGACTTCGCCCACGCGTACGGGGTCCGCGCCCGGGAGGACCACCAGCTCTTCGTGGACCTGTTCCGCAACGGCCGGCTGCCCGGCATCTGAGGCGCGCTCAGACGGCGAACTCCAGCACCACCTTGATGTCGTTCGGGCCGGCGGTGTACGCGTCCGCGTACGACGACACCGGCACCCGCCGGGTGATCAGCGAGGTGAGCCAGATCTGGTCGGCCCGGGTGAGCGCCTGGGCGGCCAGTTCCCAGTGCCGCCGGTTGGCGTTCACCGAGCCGAAGACGACGTTGTTCTCCAGCACCAGCGCCCGGTTGAGGGCCCCGGCGTCGAAGTCGATGGTCCGGCCGCCGCTGGACACTCCGGCCAGACAGACGATCCCGGTCGGCGCGGCCTTGCACATCACGTCGAGCACCACCGAGGGCGCGCCGGTGCACTCGACGACCACGTCCGGGTCGAAGGGCAGGTCGTTGACCGGCACGGTGTGGTAGGTGGCACCGAGCGCCGCCACCAGGTCCGGCTTCGGCCCCTCGGTGGCCCGGTCCAACACGTGCACCGCGAGCCCGCGCTGGGCGGCGAGCAGCGCGGCCAGCAGCCCGATCGGCCCGGCGCCGGTGACCAGGACCGTCTGCGGTTCCCACTCGGCCCGGTGCCCGATCCGCTCGATGTGGTCCCACGCCTTCGCCACCACGCTCGTCGGCTCCAGCAGCACGCCGACCTGGGCCAGCGCGGGGTCCAGCCCGACCGCGAACTTGGGTTGGATCCGCCAGCGGTCCCGGGCGAACCCGGGGAGCGCCTTGATCCCGTGCTCGGTGTAGCGGCCGTTACGGCACATGTCCCACTCGTCCACCGCGCAGTTGACGCAGGGCACCGGATCCGGGTGCCGGACGATGCCGGCCACCAGATCGCCGGGCCGCAGGGTGCCGGTCGGGTCCTCCAGCACCCGGCCCAGCGACTCGTGCCCGATGACCAGGCGTTCCTCACCGGGCGGCGCCTCGCCGTACTCGCCCGCGACGATCTCGTGGTCGGTGCCGCAGATCCCGACCGCCAGCGCCTCGACCAGGATCGCGCCCTCCTCGCCCGCCGGCTCGGGCTGGTCCTCAACCAGCCGTAATGAGTTGGGGGTCCCTGGCTTCACCGTCACAGCGCGCACGCCCTCATCCTTCCCCGCCGGCCGGCCCCTCGCCCGGCAAAGCCAGCAGATGACCGCGCACCGGCCGTCCGCCCTGCACGGGACGGGCCGGCCCGCAGGACACGCCCTAGGATCAGCGGCATGACTCCCGAAGAGGTCGGCGCTCGGCTGGTGGCGCTGCTCGCGCCGGTCGAGGCGACCCCGTCGGTCTCCGGCGGCCAGCGCTACGCCCGCGCCACCGTCGACCTACCGGCGGCGAGCTGGCCGGACGCGCTGCGCGCGGCCCGCGACGACGCCGAGCTGGCCTGCGACTACTTCGACTGGCTCTCGGCGGTGGACGAGCTGGCCGAGGGCTTCGACGTGGTGGCGCACCTCTGGTCGACCCGGCTGCGGCACGGTGTGCTGCTGCGCACCCGGGTGCCCCGGGCGACGCCGACGGTCGCCTCGGTGGTCGACGTCTACCCGGGTGCCCGCTGGCACGAGCGGGAGACGCACGAGATGTTCGGCATCGGGTTCGCCGGCCACGAGGGGCTGCGTCCGCTGCTGCTGCCGCCGGAGTTCGAGGGTCACCCGCTGCGCAAGGAGTTCGTGCTCGCCTCCCGGGTGGCCAAGCCGTGGCCGGGTGCGAAGGAGCCGGGCGAGTCCGAGGCCGGTGGCGGCCGTCGACCGATCCGCCCGCCGGGCGTACCGGCGCCGGGCGAGTGGGGCACGACGCCCACCCCGGCGGGCGCGGGTGCTGTGGGGGAGGGGCCGCGCGGCGGCACCCCGGCCCGACCTGCCGGTGACCGGCCCGCGCGGCCGGCCCCGGGCGCCCGTCCGACGCGTACTCCCCGGCCTGACCGCGCCGCCGACGGCCCGGCGCCCGCCGCGAACCCGGCCTCCACCGACGACGACGGGGGTACGGCCTGATGCCGGTGTGGGTGGAGCTGGTGCTCCGGGTGGGTGGCGTGCTGGTCGCGTTCCTCACCCTGCCGCTGCTGGTCGGCCAGGCCGAACACAAGGTGATGGCGCACATGCAGGGCCGGCTCGGCCCGATGTACGCCGGTGGCTTCCACGGCTGGGCGCAGCTCATCGCCGACGGGGTCAAGTTCGTGCAGAAGGAGGACGTCACCCCGCGCGAGGCGGACCGGGCGGTGTTCCGGCTGGCCCCGGCGGTCGCGCTGGTGCCCTACCTGCTGGTCCTGCTGGTGATCCCGCTCGGTCCGAACGACCTGGTCGGGCAGCCCCTCGACATCGGCCTGTTCTTCGTGCTGGCCGTGGTCGGCGTCGGAGTGGTGGCCGTGCTGATGTCGGCCTGGGCGTCGGCCAACAAGTACAGCCTGCTCGGCGGGCTGCGCGGCGCGGCCCAGCTGCTCGGCTACGAGCTGCCGCTGGTGCTGGCCGCCGCCTCGGTGGCCATGGCGGCCGGCACGCTCAGTCTCTCCGGCATCGTCGAGGCGTGGCAGCCCTGGTGGCTGCTGTGGCAGGCCCCCGCGATGATCATCTTCTTCGTCGCCGGGGTGGCCGAGATCCGCCGGCCGCCGTTCGACATGCCGGTGGCCGACTCGGAGCTGGTCTTCGGCTACATGACCGAGTACACCGGCCTGCGGTTCGCCTTCTTCCTGCTCGCCGAGTACGTCGGCATCGTGGTGATCGCCGCGCTGACCACCGTGCTCTTCCTCGGCGGCTGGCAGGGCCCGTTCGCCGACGGGCAACTGGGCTGGCTCTGGACTCTGCTCAAGGTCTTCGCCGTCGCGTTCGTCATCATCTGGCTGCGGGTCGCCTACCCCCGGCTGCGCGAGGACCAGCTCCAGCGGCTCTGCTGGCTGGTGCTGGTCCCCGCCTCCCTCGCACAGCTCGTCCTCACCGCAGCCGTCCGCGTCGCCCTCTGAGGGCGAAGGAAGGGCACTTTGTTAACGCCTCCGGTAGAGCAGGGGCCCCTTCTTAACAGTGCAGGCAGCTCAGCGCAGCGGGGTGTGCGCCAGGTCGACGGGCTCCGCCGGGGGCGGGGGCGGCGTGCCGTCGCCGAACGGGCGGCCACCGAGGGCCTCCCGCCCGTGCGGGGTGACCCAGTTGGACAGGTCGGGGCCGAGGGGAACGACCCCGGTCGGGTTGATGTCCCGGTGCACCTCGTAGTAGTGCCGCTTGATGTGGTCGAAGTCGATGGTGTCGCCGAACCCGGGGGTCTGGAACAGATCCCGGGCGTACGCCCACAGCACCGGCATCTCGGCGAGCTTCTGCCGGTTGCACTTGAAGTGCCCGTGGTAGACCGGGTCGAAGCGCACCAGCGTGGGAAAGAGCCGCACGTCGGCCTCGGTGATGGTGTCGCCGACCAGGTAGCGCTGGCCGGCCAGCCGCTCGGTCAGCCAGTCCAGCCGGTCGAAGAGCCGGTGGTACGCCTTCTCGTACGCCTCCTGGGTGCCGGCGAAGCCGCACCGGTAGACGCCGTTGTTGACGTCCCGGAACACCACGTCGTTGACCTCGTCGATCTCCGCCCGCAGCGCCTCGGGGTAGAGCTGCGGCGCGCCCTCGCGGTGGTACGCGCCCCACTCGGTCGACAGGTCGAGGCTCATCCGCGCGTAGTCGTTGGTCACGACCTTCCCGGTCGGCACGTCGACGAACGCCGGCACGGTGATGCCCCGCTCGTAGCCGGGGAAGCGCGCGAAGTACGCCTCCTGGATGCGCTCGATGCCCAGCACCGGGTCCCGCCCGTCCGGGTCGAGGTCGAACGTCCAGCTCCGGGCGTCGTGGGTGGGGCCGGCCACCCCCATCGAGATGACCTCCTCCAGGCCCAGCAGTCGCCGCACGATGATCAGGCGGTTGGCCCACGGGCAGGCCCGGCTGACCACCAGCCGGTAGCGGCCGGGTTCCACCGGATAGCCGTCCCGCCCGTCGGCGGTGATCCGGGTGGCGATGTACCGCTGGTCCCGGGTGAACTCGCCGCCCGGCTCGACGTACTTTCCGCCGGTCTGCGTCCCACCTGCTTGCTCGCCCACGTCACCCCTCCGGTCCGTTACCGTCTCGGTTCCCATCCTGGCGGATCGACGGCCGCTCCGGCGCGGCGGTGGGTGAACTCGTCCGCACCGCGGCCGTGGGCAACGGCCGACTAACCTGCCGGCATGACGGATGTGGAGGCGGCGGCCCGGCAGTTCATCGCGGACGTGTGGAACGCCCGCCGGGAGGAATCCGCGTACGAGCTCATCGCCGAGGAGTGCCCGGGGCTCGGGGGCACCGGGCCGGAGGCGACGCTGGCGTGGCACCGCGAGCGGCGGGCCGCCTTCCCGGACCTGCGCTACAAGATCGTCGACGTGGTGGCCGCCGGCGAGCGGGTGGCGGTGCACTGGCGGGCGGCCGGCACCCACGCCGGGCAGTTCGGCCCGGTGCCGCCGACCGGGCAGGTGGTCAGCTACTCCGGTGCGACGTTCCTGCGCTTCGACGCGGCGGGCCGCATCGTCGAGGTGTGGAGCTGCAACGAGCTGTTCCAACTGCTCCAGCAGCTCGGGGTGGAGATGCTCCCGCCGGCACCCGGAGTCAACGGCTCCGGGGCGTGATCCGGCTGATTCTCCCCAGGGCCACGGTAACGCCGCCGACCGACGGGTGGTGGTCGCGCGCGTCGGGGGCACAGGGCAGGATGGTCGACATGACCGACCCCAGCGAGCACGGCGACCAGGCCGGCGGCACCGGCGAGCGCGGCCTGCCCGGCGCGGGCCTGGTGAAGGGGCTGGCGGTCACCCTGAAGACGATGACCCGCCGCTCGACCACCCAGCAGTACCCGGACGTCGCCCCCGAGCTGCCGCCCCGTTCCCGCGGCGTGATCGCGCTGTCGGAGGAGAACTGCACGGTCTGCATGCTCTGCGCCCGCGAGTGTCCGGACTGGTGCATCTACATCGACTCGCACAAGGAGGAGGTGGCGGTGCCCGGCGCCGCCCGCCCCCGCCAGCGCAACGTGCTCGACAAGTTCGACATCGACTTCTCGCTCTGCATGTACTGCGGCATCTGCGTCGAGGTCTGCCCGTTCGACGCGCTCTACTGGTCGCCCGAGTTCGAGTACGCCGAGTACGACATCAAGGACCTGCTGCACGACAAGGACCACCTCGGCCAGTGGATGGCCACCGTCCCGCCGCCGCCCGCACACGACCCGAACGGCGAGCCGGCCAAGGAGGAGACCAACGCCGCGCGCAAGGCGGCGAGCGCCCGGCCGGCCCCGCCGGCGGTACGCCCCGAGCCGGGCGCCGCGTCGTGACGGCGCGAATCGCGGCGACGGACTCCCCGGGAGCCGACCGGTGACCGGCGCGGATCTGCTGCTGCTCGCCCTCGGCGCCGTCGCGGTGGGCGCCGGCGTGCTGGTGGTGACCACGAAGCACCTGGTCCGGGCCGGGCTCTACCTGGTGGTCTGCCTCGGCGCGCTGGCCGGCGACTACCTGGTGCTCGGCGCCGAGCTGGTGGCGTGGGTGCAGGTGCTGATCTACGTGGGCGCGGTGGTGGTGCTGCTGCTGTTCGCGGTGATGCTGACCCGGGCGCCGATCGGCGCCTCCGACGACCTGGACCGGCCCGGCTGGCCGGCCGCGCTCATCGGTGGCGGAGCAGGGCTCGGGTTGACCGTCCTGCTGGTCGACGCGTACCGGTGGAGCACGGTCGCGCTGCCCGGGGCGGGCACCGCCGAACGGTTGGGGGAGCAGATCTTCCGCTCCTGGGTGCTCCCGTTCGAGGTGCTCTCGGTGCTGCTGCTGTCCGCTCTGGTGGGCGCCATCGTGCTGTCCCGGCCGGACATCGGCCGTCCCGCGCCGACCGGCGGTTCCGCGCCGCGCGGCCGGGGCCGTACCGACCTCGAGACCGGGCGGCGCCGGTGAGACCGGTCATCCCGTACGTCACCGCCGCGCTGCTGTTCGGCCTCGGCGTGTACGGCGTGCTGCGCCGACGCAACGCCGTGCTGGTGCTGATGGCGGTCGAGCTGATGCTCAACGCGGTCAACCTGATCCTGGTCACCGCGGACACCACCGCGCGCGCGGTGCTGCCGCACTCCGGCCAGGTCTTCGCGCTCTTCGTCATCGTCCTGGCCGCCGCCGAGATCGGTGTGGGGCTGGCCATCGTGCTCCAGCTCTACCGGCTGCGCGCCAGCGTGGCGGTGGACGAGGTGCCGCTGACCGAGCCGGCCGGGCCGCCGCGGGCCGCCGATGAGCCGGCCGTCGTCGGCGGGGACGCGGAGGTGGGCCGGTGACCGGGCTGCTCGGCGCGCTGCTGCCCGCCGTACCGCTGGTGGCCGGTCTGCTCGGCCTGCTGCTGCCGCCGGCGCCGCGCGACCTCCCGGCCGGCTCGCCCGGCCGCGCACCCGGTGGCGACCGGTCCCGGCGGGCGGCCATCGCGCTCGGGGTGACCGGCGCGGCCGGGGCCCTGGCGCTCGCCGTCGCCCTGCTGGTCACGGTCGACACTCCGCGGGAGACCTCGACCACCTGGGTCGACCTCGGCGGGCTGACGGTGACCCTCGGCGTCCGGCTGGACGGCGCCGCCGCGCTGGTCGCGGTGGCCGTCGCCGCGGTCGCCCTGGCCGTGCAGGTCTACTCGATCGGCTACCTGCGGCGCGGCCCGCACGACGACGTCGACGTCGATCATCGCTACCCGCCGTACGCCGCGCAGATCAGCCTCTTCACCGCCGCGATGCTGCTGGTCGTGGTCGCGGGGGACCTGGTCATGCTGCTGGTCGGCTGGGAGGTGATGGGCCTCTGCTCGTACCTGCTCATCGCCCACGACCGGCGGCTGCCTGGCGCGCCGGCCGCCGCCATGAAGGCGTTCCTGGTGACCCGGGTCGGCGACGTCGGCTTCCTGCTCGGCATCGCGCTGCTCGGCGTGTCGGCGGGCAGTTTCCGGATCGCCGACGTGCTCGCCCACGATCACTCCACCGCCACCCTGACCGCCGCCGGTCTGCTGCTGCTGGCCGGCGTGGCCGGCAAGAGCGCCCAGTTCCCGCTGCACACCTGGCTGCCCGACGCGATGGCCGGCCCGACGCCGATCTCCGCGCTGATCCACGCCGCGACCATGGTCGCCGCCGGGGTGTACGCGGTGACTCGGCTCTACCCGCTCTTCACCGCCGCGCCGGTGACGCTGACCGTGCTCGGGGTGATCGCCTCGATCACGCTGCTGCTCGGCGCGCTCGCTGCCACCGCGCAGGACGACATCAAGCGGGTGCTGGCCTGGTCGACCGTCTCCCAGCTCGGCTACATGACCGGAGCGCTGGCGGTCGGTTCGCCGTCGGCGGCGCTGTTCCACCTGCTCACCCACGCCGCGTTCAAGGCGCTGCTGTTCCTCGCCGCCGGCGCGGTGATCCACGCGGTGGGCACCACGTTGATGTCGGAGATGGGCGGACTGCGCCGGAGCATGCCGGTGACCTTCTGGTGCACGGTCGTCGGGCTCGGCGCGCTGGCCGGGGTCCCGCCGCTGGCCGGGTTCTGGAGCAAGGACGGCGTCCTCACGGTCGCCGAGTCCGCCGCTCGGGAGGGCACCGGCCCGGTCCCGACCTGGGTGGGCTGGCTGGTCTGGCTGGCCGGGCTGATCGGGGTGGCGATCACCGCCTGGTACGCCAGCCGGTTGCTGCTGCGCGCCTTCTTCGGCACGTCCCGCCTGCCGCTGGTCCGGCCGCACGACCCGCCGGCGGTGCTGCGCTGGCCGGTGCTGCTGCTCGCCGTACCGGCCGCCCTGCTCGGCCTGGCCGGGTTCGTCGGGCCGTTCGCCGACCGGCTGCGGTTCGCCACCGTGCCGGTCGCCGGCGCCGAGGACGGCCTGGTCCACCTCGGGCCGGAGTTGCTGCTGCCGCTGGTGCTGCTGCTGGTCGGTGCCGGGCTGGCCGTCTGGGGCTGGCGGCGGGACTCCGCCGCCGATCCGGCGCGGGCGCTCGGTCCGCTGCGGCCGGTCTTCGCCCGTGCCTTCCGGCTCGACGACGTCCAGCACGCCCTGGTGGTACGTCCGGTCCGGGCGCTGGCCCGGGTGGCGCGTACCGGTGACGAGACGGTGGTGGACGGGGCGGTCGAGGGCAGCGGGCGGGCCGCGACCGGCCTGGGCGCCGGGCTGGCCGCCCTGCACCGGGCGGCGCTGCCCCGTGCCGCCGCCGGGGTGCTGGCCGGTGCGCTGCTCATCGGGTTGGCCGCGGCCCTGATCGGAGGGTCCCGATGATGTGGGGTCAGTTCCTGCTGGTGGCGGTGTTGGCGGCGCCGGCGCTCGGCGCGGTCGCGGTGGCCGCGATCCCCCGGGACCGGGCGGCCCGGCTCGTGGGCACGGTCGCCGCCGCGCTGACCCTGCTGGCGGCGGTGCCGCTGGTCCTCGGCGACCGCACCTGGTTCGCCTGGTCCGCGAACGCTCCGGGGGTGCGTCCCTGGCACCAGCTGGACCTGCCCTGGGTGCCCGGCCTGGACCTGCGCCTCCACCTCGGCGTCGACGGCATCTCCTGGCCGCTGGTGGTGCTCACCGCGCTGCTCACCCTGCTCTGCTGCGGCTACACGCTGTGGCGGGTGCCGCCCGGCGGCAGCGGTCGGACGCTGGTGGCGCTGCTGCTGGTCGTCGAGGTGGGCATCCTGGGCACCTTCCTCGCCCTCGACCTGGTGCTGTTCTTCCTCTTCTTCGAGGTCGTCCTGCTGCCCATGTACGCGATCATCGCGGGCTGGGGTGGTGCCGACCGCCGCCGCGCGGCTCGCAAGTTCGCGCTCTACACCCTCCTCGGCTCGGTGCTGCTGCTGGTCGGCGTCTACGTCGTGGTGGCCGCCGCCGGCACCGCCGACGTGGTGGCGCTGACCGGGGGGGCTGGGCTGTCCCGCGGCACCCAGCTCGCCGCGTTCACCCTGCTCGCCCTCGCGTTCGCGGTGAAGAGCCCGCTGTGGCCGCTGCACTCCTGGCTGCCCGACGCGCACACCCAGGCCCCCACGGTGGGCAGCGTCATCCTGGCCGGGGTGCTGCTCAAGATGGGCACGTACGGGCTGATCCGGGTGGCGGTGGGGGTCGCACCGGAGGGAGCCCGCTGGGCGGCGCCGGTGCTCGGCGTGCTGGCGGTCGCCGCCATCCTGGTCGGTTCGCTGGTCTGCCTGGCACAGGACGAGGTGAAGCGGCTGATCGCGTACTCCAGCGTGGGGCACATGGGCTTCGTGCTGCTCGGCGTCGCCACGTTGACCACCACCGGCATCCAGGCCGCGCTGATCGGCAACGTGGCGCACGGCGTGATCACCGGCCTGCTGTTCTTCCTGGCGGGGGCGGTGAAGGACCGCACCGGTACGGGCAGTCTCGCCGAGCTGTCGGGGCTGCGCGAGACCGCGCCCCGGCTCGCCGGTCTGCTCGGCTTCGCCGCGATCGCGTCGCTCGGCCTGCCCGGGCTGGCCGGCTTCTGGGGGGAGGCGTTCGCGGTGATCGCCGCGATCGAGGTCGGCGGACCGCTCTGGACGACCCTGGCCGTGCTGGCCGCGGTCGGTGGCGCGCTCACCGCCGCGTACTTCCTCCGGCTGCTGCGCCGGGTCACCCATGGCCGTCCGAGCACGTCGGTGGAGCGGGTCGCTCCCGGCCTGGCCGGGGCGGAACTCACCGCGTGGGCACCGCTGGTGCTGCTGGCGTTGGCCATCGGGCTCGCTCCGGCGCTGGTCCTCGGCGTCGCCGAGGCCCCGGTCGACGCCCTGGTGGGGGTGCTCCGGTGAGCGCGAGGAGTGCAGCGAAGCGGAGCCCCGCAGTCGCGAACGAAGGGCGGGTGCGGTGAGCGCGGTCCCGGTCGCGAACGGAGGCAGGTCCAGGTGAGCGGCGTGCAGAGCGTGGACAGCGTGGCGCTGCTGCCGGCCTACCTGGCCGCCGGCACCGCACTGCTGGTGCTGGTCGTCGATCTGGCGCTGGCCCGGCCGCGGGCGACGGTGGCCGTGGCGGCGCTGGGTGCGCTCGCCACCGCGATCGGTGCCGCACTGGTCGGGGCCGGTGGCGAGCGCCGGACGTTCTGCGTCGCGGCGGACTGCTCCTGGGTCTTCGGCGGTCGGGCGGCCCTGGTCGGCGCGGTGTTCGCCCTGCTCACCCTCGGGGTGCTGGGGCTCTCCACGCCGTCGCTGCGGGCCGGGCGCTCGCCGGTGGGGGAGTACTGCTTCCTGCTCGCCTGCTCGATGACCGGTGGCGTGGTGCTGGGCGCGGCCGGTGACCTGATCACCCTGATCGTCGCCCTGGAGACGCTGACCCTCCCGCTGTACGTGCTGGTCGGCCTGCGCCGGGGCAGCCTGGCCAGCGCCGAGGCGGCGGTGACCTTCTTCGTGGTGAGCGTGGTGGCCACCACGCTCACCCTGCTGGGCGCGGCCCTGCTCTACGCGGTCACCGGCGGGCTGCACCTCGATCGGCTGGGCGCGCTGCTCGCCGACCGGCCGGAGCTGCGGGACCTGCCGCTGACTACCGCCGCCGTGGCGCTGGTGGTGGTCGGGCTGGCCTTCAAGGTGGCCGCGGTGCCGTTCCACGCCTGGGCGCCGGCCACCTACGACGGCGCGCCGCTGCCGGTCGCTGCGTACCTCTCCACGGCGTCGAAGCTGGGCGGCGTGGTTGCGCTGCTCGCGGTGGTGCAGCGGGCGCTGCCGGCCGACCAGACCGGCCCGGTGCTCGCCCTGCTCGCGGTGCTCACCATGACCGTCGGCAACCTGGTCGCGCTCCGTCAGCGCCGGACCGTCCGGCTGCTCGCCTGGTCGTCGGTGGCCCAGGCCGGCTACATCCTCGCCCCGCTGGGCGCGTTGGCGCTGGTCGCCGGCCGGAGCGGCGAGGCGCGGGGCGCCGCGTACGCCGCCGCCGTCGCGTACGCCGTGTTCTTCGTGGTGCTGGAGCTGGGCGCGTTCGCCGGGGTGATCGCCCTGCGTCCGGCGGACGCCGACGGTGGCACGCTCGACGACCTGCGCGGCGCCGCCCGGCGGCACCCGTGGCGGGGGGCGGCGCTCGGCCTGGCCCTGGTCGGGTTGGCCGGCCTGCCGCCGGGCCTGGCCGGGCTGTTCGCGAAGGTGACCGTGGTCCGTTCGCTGCTGGACGGCGGTGCCGCCTGGCTGGCGCTGGTGGTGGCGGTGAACGCGGTGATCGGTCTCGCCTACTACCTGCGCCTCACCGCCATCCTCTGGGCCCCGACAGCCGCCGCCGCACCGGCACCGGGGGCCGCACCGGCACCGAAGGCAGCACCGGCACCGGCCGCTGCACCGGCACCGGGGGCCGCACCTGCACCGGCAGTCGCACCTGTGCCGGTGGCCGTGCCGCCGGCGGGGGTGGTCGCGGTGGTGCTGGCGGTTGCCACGGTCGCCGCTCTGGTGGTCGGTGTCGCCCCGCAGTTGGTGCTCGACCTCGCCGGCCGCTGATCCGGCCTGCGGGGGTCAGCTCCCGGCATCCCGGCACATCTCAGCCAACTCTCAGCGTTGGGACGGATGGTGGACGGGTACCGGGTTGTTGAACCGGTCAGCGGATCCCGGCGATCCGTGCACCGAAGGAGTGATCGTGCACCACAACCGTCTCAAGACCGCCGCGCTGCTCGGCCTGCTCACCGCGCTGATCCTCGCGGTGGGCTACTGGTTCGGTGGCAGTGGCGGCCTGGTCATCGCCGTCGTCCTGTCACTGCTCATGAACGGCGTCAGCTACTTCTTCTCCGACAAGCTCGCGCTGCGCTCGATGCGGGCGCAACCGGTCAGTGAGGCACAGTTCCCCGAGCTGTACCGGATGGTGCGCGAGTTGGCCACCGAGGCCCGGCAGCCGATGCCGCGGCTCTACGTCAGCCCGACCGCGCAGCCCAATGCGTTCGCCACCGGGCGTAACCCGCAGCACGCAGCGGTCTGCGTGACCCAGGGCATCACCGAGATCCTCGACTACCGCGAGCTGCGCGGTGTGATCGGGCACGAGTTGTCGCACGTCTACAACCGGGACATCCTGATCTCCAGCGTGGCGGCCGGTCTGGCTGGCATCATCACCGCGCTGGCCAACATCGCCTGGTTCATCCCGCTCGGCGGTGGGGACGACGAGGACGCGCCGAACCCGGCCGTGCTGCTGCTCACCCTGATCCTGGGCCCGATCGCGGCCACCGTGATCCAGCTCGCGATCAGCCGGAGCCGGGAGTTCCAGGCGGACGCCTCGGGCGCCGAGCTCAGCCGGGACCCGCTGGCCCTGGCCAGCGCGCTCCGCAAGATCGACGCGGTGGCCCGACGCCGGCCGCTGCCGGCCCAGGGCCAGCTCACCAGCACCGCGCACCTGATGATCGCCAACCCGTTCAAGGGCGGCGCGGTGGCCGCGCTCTTCTCGACCCACCCCCGCATGGAGGACCGGGTCGCCCGACTGGAGCGGATGGCCGCCAACGTCGGCCCGGTGCAGTTCGAGCGCTGACCGGCCGTGACCTCCACCCGCGTCCCGTTGCGGACGCGGGTGGAGTCGCGTCCGGGGTGCCGCGGGATCACTGCGCGTGGGGCAACCGGTCCGGGCGGGTCAGCAGCACGACGACGAGCAGGACGACGCCCGCGGCCAGGTACGCGGCGGCGGGAGACAGCACGGCGGCCACGCCGCCCAGCAGGAAGATGCCGCAGCCCGAGACGACGATGTTGGCCGCCACGATCGTGGCCTCGACCTGCCCCATCCGTTCCGGAGGGGCCAGCCGGGCGAACGTGGCCTGCGCACCGATCAGCCAGCCGCCGCCGGCGCCGATGAGCGCGTTGCCCCCCGCCAGGGCCCAAAGCGGCGCATCCACCGCGACCAGGACTCCGGTCAGCAGCAGCGCGCCGGCCAGCGCGGCTGCGACAGCCACCTGACCGGCGAGCCGGACCAGAAAGCCGGACCGGCCCACCACCAGGACGAAGAGCGCGCCTCCCAGCGCCGAGGCCGCCAGCACCGTGGGACGCCAAGCCCCGCGAGCGAGATCCGGGGCCAGGGTTTCCGGAAGCGCGCCGGAGAGCACCGTGGCGAGGGTGAGCAGGGCGACCCCGCGCAGGACGGGATGGCGGGCGATGATGCGTACGCCCGCGGTCGCCGGCGGACGCGGCTCGCGCCGGCGGTGCGGGTGTTTCGGCAGCCCGGCCAGGATGACCGCGGCGACCAGGAACGAGACGAGGTCGATGAGGAGGGCCACCCGGGAACCGAGGGCCACGGTCAGGCTGGCTCCGGCGAGCAGACCGATCACCTGCCCCGCCTGGTTGGCGAAGGCGGAGAGGCCGAACAACGGCAGCCGCAGCGCGGCGTCCACCGCCTCGGCGGCGACCGCCACGTTGACACTGGCGTAGGCGGCCCGCACCGCGCCGAGCAGGCCGGCCGCCACGATTGCCGGCACCGGTTGGGGGACCGCCGTGGGCACGGCGATCAGCGCGGCGCCGGCCACCGAGAGCCAGACCAGGAGCGTGCGCCGAGCGGGAACGTCCAGCCAGCCGCTGAAGACGGTCGCGACCAGCAGGGCGGGCAGGGTGCGGGCGGCGTAGACGGCGGCCGGGCCGAGGACCGAGTTCGTCTGGTCGTACGCGAGCAGCAGCAGGGCCGCCAACCCGACGAAGTCACCGAGTTCCGAGATGCCCCGGGCGATGACCAGTCGGGAGGCGACCGGATGGCGGAACAGGGCTCGATAGCCGGGGGGCGGCGCGAGCCGTTCGTCGGTGTTGGGCATCAGCTCGGCTGGTCCGCTTCCGCCACCCCGATCGGCTGGTAGTTGGCGTTCTCCCGGACCCGGCGGGACTGTTCCCGCCGGTAGCTGCTGCGGATTTCCGGGTCCTGGCGCCGGCGGCGCAGCGCCACGAAGTCCGCCCAGACGTCCTCCGGCCAGTCGGCCAGACCCTGCTCGCTGACCAGTTCGGCATGGCGGAACGCGTCGAGCGTCGAGCGGTGCACCGGTTGCAGGCACATGAGGGGGATGTTCCGGTAGAAGCGCACCACCTGACCGGGTTCGGTGAGCCGCAGGATGGTGGGCAGGAGCGAGGTGTACCAGTCGGTCTCCACCACCCCCTCGTAGAGCTGGAGGCCGCGCTGGACCGGCCAGTTCGGCACCCCGCGAGCGAGCAGGCACCAGCCCGGCGAGGTGCGTGCCACCACGCCGGTGACCAGCTCGATGGTGTTGGCGGCGCGCGGGTCGGCGTCGAGGAATGGGATGCTGCCCCCGTACCGGTCGAAGATGTCCAGGTCGTCGCGGAACCGCTCCGGCGCCCCCGCCAGCCGGGCGGCCGCGTCAGGTAGCTTGCCGTCGTACCCGCCGGCCAGCGAACGCCAACCGGCCGGTTCGTTCTCCTCCAACACGGTCCACTCGGTGTCCTGCCCGTCCCAGCGAAGCGCGAAGTCGGCCGGCGGGTAGACGTACCAGCCGAACCCCGAGCCGGCGGCGACCGGCGGGCAGTGCTGCACGGCCCGGGCTGGAAGGGAGCCGCGCAGGCTGGCCGAGGCTGCTTCGGCGGGCCGGGTGTCGTCGTACAACGAATAGATCTCGGCCCGCAGCGCGCTGACACTTCCGGTCATCGGACCTCCTGCCTCGTCATGCAGTTCGGCGCATGGATCCAATTCGATCAGCAACCTACCTTCTGGTCGCCGTCTGGTCAGCCCCGTCCCGCTCGGCCGGTGTGAGCGGACCGACCATCCGCGGGACGAGTCGCCGCGTTAGGGTCGAAAGGACTTCTACCCGTTACCTGTCTCCAGCGAGGGGTGCACCCGTGACCGCACTGCGCCAGTACCTGGGTGTCTGGCGGATCCCCGGCGCCCCGATGCTGCTGGTCACCGGCGTCATCGGTCGGCTCGGGATCGGCATGACGCCGCTGGCGCTGCTGCTGGTCGTGGAACAGGTGACCGGGCGATACTCTCTCGCCGCCGTGGCCGGCGGCATTTACGCCGTCGCCGGCGCCGCGCTCAGCCCGGTCGCCGGACGGATCGCCGACCGGGTCGGCCCCAGCCCGGTGCTGCTGATCACCGCCGTGGCCCACCCGCTGGCGCTCACCGGGCTGCTGCTGGCCAGCCGTTCGGGCGACGACGCGCTCGGCGCCATCTACCTGGCCGCCGCCGTTGCCGGCGCCACCTATCCGCCGCTGACCGCCGCCATCCGGGGCGCGTGGAACGACCTGACCGCTCCCGGCTCCGGCCGGCAGCATCTGCACAACACCGCGCTGGCCGCGGAGACCTCGCTGTTCGAGATCGTCTTCGTCCTCGGCCCGCTGCTGGTGGCCGGGTTCGTGCTGGTCGCCGACGCGGCGGCCGCGCTGATCGGGGCGGCGGTGGTCACCCTGGGCGGCACCATCGCGGTGGCACTCGGCCGGGTGATGCGCGGCTGGCGCCCGCACCCGCGCGAGCACCACGCCCGGGGGCTGGGCCCGCTGCGCGTCGCCGGCTTCCCGGCCCTGCTGCTCTGCGTGGCCGGCCTCGGCATCGCGTTCGGGGCGGCCGGGGTGATCGTCCCGGCGTTCGCCGACAAGGAGACCGCCGGCGACCCGGAGAGCCTGGCCGGGATCCTGCTCGCCGTCTGGGGCGTCGGCAGCGCCATCGGCGGGATCTGGTTCGGCGTCCGCAGGCCGGCTCCGAACATGACCCGACAGTTCGCGGTGCTGCTCGCGGCGTTGGCCGGCACCTTCGTGGTGTTCGCACTGATGCCCACGCCGCTCGCGCTGGGCGCCGCGCTGGTTGTCGGCGGGGCCACCATCGCGCCCGCACTGACCCTGGAGAACACTCTGGTCGGCCGGATCGCGCCGGCCGGCATGCTGAACGAGGCGTACACCTGGGTGGTCACCATCGCGGTGGCGGCGAGCGCCGCCGGCGGCGCGGTGGCCGGCCTGATCGTCGACCACGCGGGCGGCGTGCCGTGGGCGTTCCTGTTCGCCGGGGCCGCGGTCGCCGTCGGGGCCGGGGTCGCCGCGCTGCCCGCCGGCCCGATCGCCCGGGCGGAAGCTTCGGCGGTACGCGCCGACGAGCCCGTCGCCGTCTGAGCCGTCTCAACCGGACACCGGTGGGTACAGCGGTGTCATGTTCTTCTTCTTCTCGAACCGCGTCGGTTGTCTCGGCTCACTGCTGATCAGTGCACTGCTGACCGTCCTGCTGATCCTGATCTTCAACCGCTGACCTCTCCCGCGTACGCCGAGATGCGGCGGGTGCTGCGGCCGGGCGGCCGGCTGCTGCGCGCGTACCTCGTCGCCCGTCGTCCCTAGCCGGGGTCCCGGCGGCCCGCCCTTCGCGCTGCGGGACGGCGGTGCTCCGTTGGAATTCGAGAACGAGAACGAGGACGCGGCGCGGCCGATGGTGCGCCGCCTTGTCCGAGCCGACGGCGGCCCTTCCTGAACCGTGTGTCGCAGCGGCAAGTCAGCCGAGACCGAGCCGGTGCAACGCGAGGGCCACGAACCCGCGCACGGACCGGTCCCAGCCGGGTACTTCGGCGTCGAAGTCCGAGCTGCGGGCGTCGGTGAGGACGTCGAGGGCCAGGTCGGGTAGCTGGTCGCCGAGCCGGTTCGCCAGTCCCACCGCCGCCGTGACCTGGACGACCGCTGCGTTCGCGGACAGCAGCTCGCGGAGGCAGGCGTCGATCCGCTCCGAGCCGACCGGACAGTGGCCGAGGGTCAGGTTGGCGCTGGCCCGGGTGGCGGCGCGGGCCTCGTCATCCGGGACCGCGATGAGCCCGGCCAAGGCGGCCTCGTCGGGTGCGAACCAGGCGAGTAGTTCGGCGGCGTACCCGGCCAGCTGAGGGTCCGGATCGGTGAGCCAGCGGACGTACCGATGGGTGTACCTGCTTCCAGCGTGGAAGGCGTCGGCCTCCCAGCGGACCGCCACGTTGTCAGCCAGCTCCGCGACGTCCTCGTGCTCGAACAGGTCTTCGGCCTCCAGATGCCGCTCCACCAGCGCCGCCTGCTCGTCGGTGATCCCCTCGGCGGCGGCGAAGGTCCGCCGCGGATCGAACGGTAGGTCGTCGTCGCGCCGGTCGCCGAGCACCACCGAACGGAGCAGGTCGGCCACCGCTGCCCGGTCCGGGGTGTCCGGGTCGTCGGCGAGCGCTACCAGGAACGGCACCACGTGACAGCTCGCCCCCCAGCGTGTGCCCTGGTGGTAGACGTTGCCGAACAGCTCGGACAACGCACGGCGCCGGACCGGCACCTCCGCCGAGCGCAACGCCCGCAACTGGTCCGGTACGTCGACGGCCGGCCCATACGCGTGGTGCAGCGACTCCCACGGGACCTCGTCGAGCCCGGCCAGCGGGTCGGTCAGCTGTTTCATCCGGCGGTTCTACCAGCAGCGGGCAGGGAGCCGACAGCAGCGGCTGACATCAGTCGTTGACATCAACGATGGCGGCCGACGCTCGCCCGAGTCGTCCCCCGTCGCCGACGATGCTCTCGATCCGGCGAGCGCCGCCCCTCACATGTAACGCCGGCCAGACCGACGACGCCGGATGAGTGGAGTCAATTGATCTCCAGCGCGGCCCTCGCCCTTCGCGAGGGTCGTCACATGCGACGTGAGGAAATTGTGCGACCTAGTTCCCTGTCCCGCTTGTTCCGACGTACCTTCTCCAGCTCGCTCGCCGCCACCCTCGCCCTGGTCGGGGGCGCGGCGGTGCTCGCTCCGGCCGACGCGGTGGCGGCCGGGAAACTCCAGCCCGATCTGGCCGTCGACCTCATGGTGACCAACGTGCTGAACCCGGCGGAGGGCGAGACCTTCAACGCAGAGATCGACGTCCGGAACTACGGCGCTGGCGGGTCGGACCCGGTCAGCGTCACTGTCTCGGTGCCCTCGGGGCTGCGGACGACGACGCCTTCCAGCACTGACAGCGGCTGGGCCTGCGCAGTTGCGAGCACGACGAGCTACACGTGCTCGTACCCGGAGCTGGCAGCTGGCGGTCGGGCCATCCGGCTGCACGTGCCGTTCGTCGTGGCTGGCGCGACGCCGGGCAGCGCTGTGCCGATCACCACGACCATCGCCCCGCAGAGGCGCGAGGCGAACACCGACAACAACGCCGGCTCCGTCACGGTCGCGATCTCCGGCATCTGCATTGTCCGCGGCACCGTCTGGCACGACCTGGACCGGGACGGGCAGCGCGAGGAGGGTGAGCCGGCGATAGCCGGAGGCCCGGACGGCGTGTTGAACGTGCGTCTGGTGGCTCGGCAGGGGCAGGCCATCGGCGGCGGCTCCGCCACCGTCAACCCGGACGGAACCTGGTCGATCATCGCCCGCACTGAGCTTCTGTACTCGGTCTGGCTGGAGGCGTCCGGCGCGTACGGTCGGACCGTCGCCGACGTCGGTGACGACGCCACCGACTCGGACATGGTGACGTCGTACCAGTTCGAGCCCACCCTGCTCGTCGCCAGCGCCGAGTTCGATGCCGTGCACGGCGGCGATTACGTGGTCGACGCCGGCCTGGTCCCCCAGAGCTGAGCGGGTAGCCGCCCGCTCTGGACAACTCGGGCGGGCGGTGGGTCCGTGCAATCCAAGGGCCGGCCCACCTCAGACCAGCTACGCGGCAAGAGCCCCCGGAGTCGCGGCCGCCTTCCGGCCGGACGAACGGGGCTGGCGGACATCAAGAACCATTGAAGGAGTAGGAATGCGAACGCCGTTCAAGCGGGCTGTGTTCGGTGTCATCGCGGTGGCGCTGCTCGGCGGGCTCGGACTCACGTCCTGCGCAACTCCGGGCCGGAACGGCCCGGTGGACGCCGGGTCGACTCCGGTCGATACCTCGGTGGCCGGCGCTCCCGGACCGACCGACTCGGCGAGTCCCTCCGCAAGTCCCTCCGCATCGCCTTCGGCGAGCCGGTCCCCGTCACCTTCCGCGAGCCGGTCCACGAAGCCGTCTCTCAGCCGATCGCCGTCGCACGTCCCGACCAGCAAGGCCGCGACGCCGGCCGCATCGAGCAACATCGCCTCGCGGCTGCACACCATCCCGGCCAGCACCCGCCAGCTCGTCGTCGTCTACAGCAGCGGCTACGGCACGAGCGTCGCGTCCCTCGAGACGTTCGAAAAGGTGAACGGCGTGTGGCGGCCGAAGTTCGGGGTGATGAGCGCGCGGATCGGTACCAAGGGATTCAGCGACAGCCATGTGGAGGGCGTCCCCACGACGCCCACGGGCGTCTACGGCATCGGCTCCACCATGTACGGCGTGCACGCCAACCCTGGCGTCAAGTACAGCTACCACCAGCTTGTGGCGAACGACTACTGGGATGAGAATCCCAGCTCGTCCACGTACAACAGCTTTGTGCATGGCACGAGCCCGGGCGGGTACAGCGAGGCGCTGTGGCAGACCGTGCCGCAGTACAACTACTTCGCGGTCATCAACTACAACATCCCGGTGAGGGCAGCCACCCCGGCCCGCGGCAGCGGCATCTTCCTGCACGTCATGGGGAGCGGCGGCACCGCCGGCTGTGTCTCGTTGGCGCAGTCCGACCTGCTCCGGGTACTGAAGTGGCTGGATTCGGACGCCTCTCCACGCATCGTGATGGCGCCCAGCCAGAACCTCGGCCGCTACTGACTGACCGCCCCGGAGGCCGCGCGGTAGGCAAGTCAGGCGCAGCCAGGCCGTCACCAGGCCGTCGGAGGCCGAACGCTGGCGACCAACGATGACCGCTGGTGACATTGTTTGCCCAGGTAACAAGGCGTGGCCGGCCCACCCATCAGGCCGTCCAGACTCCTATTACCTGTAGTTGGTGAACTGGAGGGCGACGCCGAAGTCCTCGCCCTTGAGCAGGGCGATGACCGCCTGCAGGTCGTCCCGCTTCTTGCCGGTCACCCGCAGCTGGTCGCCCTGGATCTGCGCCTGGACGCCCTTGGGGCCCTCGTCGCGAATCTTCTTGCTGATCGCCTTGGCCTTGTCCGACTCGATGCCCTGGATCACCTTGCAGTCAATCTTGAAGATCTTGCCGGACGGGCGGGGGTCACCGGCGTCCAGCGCTTTGAGCGAGATGTTCCGCTTGACCAGCTTCTCCTTGAAGACGTCCAGCGCGGCACGGACGCGCTCCTCGGTCTCCGCCTGGAGGCCGATCGCCTCCTCGCCCGACCAGGAGATCTCCGCGCCGGTGCCGCGGAAGTCGAACCGCGTCGAGAGCTCCTTCTCCGCCTGGCGGAGGGCGTTGTCGACCTCCTGGCGGTCGACCTTGCTCACGATGTCGAACGACGGGTTCGCTGCCATGCTTCTGCTCCTGCTGTCCGGCGGTCTCGTCCTGCCGTCGGCCGCCAACCAGCGGCACGACCCCCTGACGGTACCCGGTTGCGCCGGCTGCGGGGGGAGCCGCTATCCTTGCTTCCGCCGCCGCGTTGCGACGCGGTGGGGTGCCCTGGCGGGTTGCCCGAGCGGCCAATGGGAGCGGACTGTAAATCCGTCGCGAAAGCTTCAGAGGTTCGAATCCTCTACCCGCCACCAGGTGCGAGAACGGCCCCTGACCGGTAGAAATACGGGTCGGGGGCCAATCTCGTTGGTCCCGCTGAGTCCAGCCGTCGCCCGCCGTCGATCACAGTCCGGGGGCGTATCGGGGGGAGCTGTCGCGGCAAGCTGCGGCCAGGGGGCAGTGTGATGGCTCAGCGGCAGGTTGACGTGGCTTCGTTCAACGAGGGCTTCGTCTCGCGGGGGCCAGAAGCGGCGGAGGCACAACTACGATCCGGGGGTGGTTCGCGCGGAGAGCCTGAGAGACAAGCAGCGGTTACGCCGCATTGAGGCGGTGACCGACGCCGCCCTGTCTCGACTCGATGCTGCCGACCTCTTCGACGAGCTGCTCGACCGGGTCCGCGACCTGTTGCAGGTTGACACGGCCGCGATCCTCCTGCTCGATGTACCCGCCCGGCAGTTGGTGGCCACTGCGGCTAAAGGGCTGGAGGAGGAGGTCCGCCAGGGCTTCCGCATCTCGATCGGCCGAGGGTTCGCCGGCCGAATCGCCCTGACCCAGCAGCCAGTGATCATCGAGCAGGTCACCTCGGACAACGTGGTGAACCCGATCCTGCTGCAAACCGGTGTCCAGTCCCTGCTGGGCGTACCGATCATCGCCCGCTCCGAACTTGTCGGCGTTCTGCACGTCGGCACCCTCACGCCGCGCCGGTTCACCCCCGACGACGTCCGCCTGCTGGAACTGGTCGCCGATCGGGTCAGCCTGGCCAGCCGGGCCCGCGCGAACACGCTGGACCAGGCCACCGCCCTGGCCCTGCAACGTAGCCTGATCCCGACCCAACTGCCCGAGGTGCCCGGCCTTGAAATGGCCGGCCGGTACGTGCCGGGTCACGCCTCCGGCGTCGGCGGTGACTGGTACGACGTGTTCACCCTTCCCTCCGGTTGGCTGGGCGTGGTCATGGGGGATGTGTCGGGTCATGGGCTGCAGTCTGCGGTGGTGATGGGACGGGTCCGCAGTGCGCTTCGCGCGTACGCCCTGGTCTGCGACGACCCCGCAGAGGCGCTGACCCTTCTCGACCGAAAGGTGGTTCATTTCGAGGCCGGCAGCCTGACCACCGCGTTGTACGCGATGATCTCTCCGGATGCCTCCACCGTGCACGTCTCCCTGGCCGGGCACCCCCGGCCGGTCCTGGTCGATTCCGGCGAGCCGACCACCATGCTTCCCGCGCACATAGACCCTCCGTTGGGCCTCGGCACCCGGCAGCCGCAGCGGCGCACGACCACCCTCGACTTCCCTCCCGGCGCGGTCCTGGTCTTCTACACCGACGGGCTCGTCGAACGCCGTGGCGAGCTGCTCGATGTGGGTATGGCTCGTCTGATGGCCTCCGTTCCGCTGGCTCCCGTCGAGACCGTGTGTCAGACCGTCATGACGACCCTCGACACCGAGCACCCGGATGACGACATCGCCTTGTTGGCCATCCGCCGGCTAACCAACTAGGAGCCTGCGCGTGCCTGCGGTTCACCAACTACAGGTAAGGGCGCCTGGGCCGGCCTGGTGACGGCCTGGGGCTCGTCCACCCGCCCGGAGCCCGGCGCTCCTGCCCGCTGGCCCCCATGTAAGAGCTGCGCGTGCTGTCCGTGCGGCTACTCAGGCGCACCGAGTTCGCCCACAGTCACGACGAGTTGGATCGGGAACTCCTTGTCCCACTGGCCATGACTTACGCAGACGCTCGACCGCGGCGGTACCAGGTGTCGGCGTCGGTGACGAAGTCGACCAGCGCATCGGCGAGCGGGCGGCAGCGACTCGCCTCGGATCGCCCGATCGAGGTCGGCGCGAAAGGTTCGGGGACGGGCAAGCCCCACGTGGACGTAGGCGCCGCCACGAGCTGCGCGCGCTTGGCCTCGAAATGGCCCAAGACCTTTTCCCAGCGCTCGGCCGGCTCCTCCCAGAAGACGTCGCTGACCGCCACGGACGCGGTGTGGTAACCGGGGCCGCTGATATGCATGCCCTGCCCCACAGGCCGCACGACCCGCTGCGGTGGGTAGGCGCGCTGAACCAGTTTCTCAGCCAGGGTGAGGGATTCATCAAGGTCTACCGGCGGACGATACAGCCGGGACGGCTTAGGCCTTGGTCTACGTCAACTGCGTCGACGGAGAAGAGGATCTACCCGCCACCAGGCAGCACGAAGGCCCCTGATCTGCGTCTCCGCAGATCAGGGACCTTCGTCTTCTCATGCTGATGGCGGCCTCGAAAAGCCCTGCCTGTCCGAGCCGCCGGGCTCGCACGGGCCACGGATGACTCCCGTGTCTACATCCGGGCTTGGCGGCGGCCTGCGATCGTGCCGGCGGCAAGCGTGATCACCATGACCGCCGCGAGGACAAGGATCGCGGTGATGGAGACCTCGACCTCCCACCCTGCCTGCTTGGAGCCGAGCAGGTAGGTGGCTTGTGCCAGGGCTGGTGCCAGGAGAAGCGCCGAGGCGACGATGGGCATCCGTGCGTCGATGGGCGCGGTGATGACGGCCAGTGCGGCGAACGCGCACAGGGACATCAGTGGTGCCTCCGACCAGCCGTTGATCGGGCTCGGTGCCAGGGCGACGGCTGCCACTGCCCCCAGGACGGGCCAGGTCCACGGTCTGGTCACGGGCGTTCGTGGTGCGCGGAGCAGTAGCAGCAACGCCGGCGAGGCCAGCAACGCTGGCCAGAACTGGGGAACCATCGCGTCCTGGAGGTCGTAGACCGACGAGAACCAGTACGACAGGTCCCACCCGTTCGTCGACCCATGTTGCACGGCCACGGTCACGATCGTCGCAGCCAGTGCCAGCCGGTAACTACCCCACGCCGCAGCGAAGAGCGCGATGGTCAACAGCGCCGGGATGACGATGAACCACCACGTGCCGGGCTTGTACGGGCCCTCCGACAGCATCGTCAGCAGGTACGAGATCGGGCCGTCGCCTCGGAGCGTCAGGCCGTACACGAGCAGGGACAGCGCGGACAGTCGCAGGGCGGAGTATCCCAGCGCCGATCGCGAGCCGAGCCGGTCGACACCGGTGCGGGTGCGTAGCCCTCCCACCACGAGGGCTACCGCTTCTCGAGGGTTCGGCCGCCGCTCGTTGTCAGCCGTGGCGAGCAGGGTTTCCAGCATCTCGTCGGCGCGATACTGCCGGTAGGGGCGGGGGTAGGCCCGTAGTAGCCATCGGTAACGGCGCTCCAGCTCGGTCATGCCGGAACCACCCGACGCGTCGCAGCCGCCGAGCGGACGGAACGGTCACGAACGACCCTCGCCGCGGCGGCCATCCGCTCCGCTTCCGCACGTAGCGCGGACAGGCCCTGCTGGGTCAGCTGGTAGGTGCGGCGGGCCCGGCCGTTGACCACGGTCTCCTCGGCCACCCGCACCATGTCCTCACGGGTGAGCCGGTCCAGAGCGGCGTAGAGGGTGCCCGTCGTGAGGCGCACCCGCCCGTCGGACAGCTCCTGCGCCCGCTTGACGATCGCGTAGCCGTGCAGGGGTTCGTCCTGCAACGTGGCCAGGATGAAGTAGGTAGGTTCGCGCATCGACGCGAAGGGCCCAGTCATGTCGTCAACATAAGCAGATGATCAACGTATGGGTCAAGGCTCGATGACCGGTCCCGGGCACGCGCGGCGCACAACGCGCTCAACACGTTCGCGCAGGAGGGCTTCGGCTACTTCCTGGAGCAGTCCACCCGGCCGCAGACGATCGGCTACTCCCTGCTGGATTCACCCGTCGGGTTGGCGGCCTGGATGCTCGACCACGACACGGACAGCTACTACACGATCTCCCGGGCGTTCCTGGGCGGCGAGCCCGCCGGCAGTCTCACCCGGGACAGCGTCGTCGACAACATCACGCTGTACTGGCTGACGGGCACCGGCGCCTCGGCCGCACGGTGGTACTGGGAAGCTGGACAGACCCAGGCCAGAGCCAAGGCGGCCGGCCAGGCTCCTCCGGCGATGTCCGTTCCGGTCGCCTTCACGGCGTTCCCCGGCGAGATCTGGGCTGCTCCGCGTAGCTGGGCCGAGACGGTCTACCCCGACCTCGCGTACTTCAACGAGGTCGATAAGGGCGGCCACTTCGCCGCCTGGGAAGAGCCCGACCTGTTCGCCACCGAGGTGCGGGCCGCGTTCCGGCCGCTGCGGAAATCCTGAGCCGCTCCGGGTTCGCGCGGGCGGTGTCTGTCACACCCCGTCGGTAGGAAGGGGTGCATGAATGGCCAGCCAGGCAACGCACTCTGGTATCGGGCGGCGGGCGTCCACGTCGACGTGTACGACCCGAGCTGGCCGGTGCGCTATGCCGAGGAAGCCGAGCTGCTGACTCGCACGCTTCGAGGCTTCCTCGTCGCGATCGAGCACATCGGGAGTACGTCGGTGCCGGGCCTGGCGGCGAAGCCGGTGATCGACATCCTCGCCGCTGTCCGTGACGTCAACGGTTTCCCGGCGGTCGTTGAGCGCCTACGCGGGATCGGCTACACCTACACGCCCGAGTCCGAGGCGGACGACCCTGACCGCTGGGTCTTCCGCAAGGGGCCAAAGGATCTCAGCCGGCTCCGCACGCACCACCTGCACGTCACCGGGCACGGCAGTCACTACTGGCGTCGCCTTGTCGCCTTCCGCGACCACCTCCGCGCGCATCCGGAGGATGCCGCCTCGTACGTCAGGTTGAAGCGCGACCTCGCTGCCCGACACGCCGCCGACCCTGGTCGCTACACCCGCGACAAGCGGGACTTCGTGCGGGAAATGGAGCAGAAGGCCGGGTGTGGGCGCGAAAGAGCCCCTGACCAGAGGAAACCCTGAGCAGGGGCTCTTTCGAAGGGAGACCGCCTGGTCACCGAGCGGTCTGGAGCCAGTCCCGGTAGTGCGTCGGCGCCAGGTGCGCGTCCGGGCCCCCGATGAGCACGTCGCCGGTGACGACCGCGAACATGCCGGCCTTGTCGTCGGTGACGACGGTCCGGGTGTCCTGCTGCGCCGCCAGCGTGATCCTGCCCAGTTCGTCGAGGGGGAAGACGTCCGGGCCGGCGACGTTGCGGATGCCGCCCAGCGGCGCGCCGGTGGCGACGTCGACGACCGCGTCGACGACGTCCGCGGCGGCCATCGGCTGTACGCGCGTGGCGGGCAGGCGAACGGTGGTGTCGTCGGCGTTCCAGGACATGACCGCGTTCATGAACTCGAAGAACTGGGTGGCGCGCACGATGGAGTACGGCGTGGGCCCCTGGCGGAGCAGCTCCTCCTGCAGCGTCTTGGCACGGTAGTAGTCGAGCTGCGGCACCTGGTCCACGCCGACGATCGAGAGGACCACCTGGTGTCGGACGCCGGCACGCGCCCCGGCGGCCAGCAGGTTGGTCATCGAGGTGCGGAAGAAGTCCAGGGAGGCCTCGTCGAACGTCGGGGAGTTCGCGACGTTGACCACGACCTCGGCCCCGTCCAGCGCCTGGTCCAGGCCCTTGCCGGTGAGCAGGTCGACACCGGTGGACGGCGCCGCGGCGACGGCCTCGTGCCCGGCCGCGGTCAGCTTCTGGACCACCTGCGAGCCGATCAGTCCGGTGCCGCCGATGATTGTGAGCTTCATGGCTATCACCTTTCCACCGCGCGCCACATGGCACGCCAGGGTTCGTCGAAGACGCATCCAAACTCGGATGAGCGATGTCCGAGATGTTAATCGGATACTCTGTGTCCGAGTCACTTGGGGGGTAGATGAAGCTGTCAGGCGGAGTCGAGTGGGCGCTGCACTGCTGCGTGGTACTGACCACCGCGGCGGATCCGGTGCCCGCTGCCCGGCTCGCGGAGCTGCACGACGTCTCCGGCAGCTACCTGGCCAAGCAGTTGCAGGCGTTGTCCCGCGCCGGCATCGTGACGTCCGTCCAGGGCAAGTCGGGCGGATATGTCCTGACCCGGGCCCCCGAGCTGATCACCGTTCTCGACGTCGTCACCGCCGTGGACGGCTCGCAGCCCGCGTTCGCGTGCACCGAGATTCGGCAGCGCGGTCCTCTGGCGGCACCGCAGGAGGCGTGCACGCGGCCGTGTGCCATTTCCCGTGCGATGGCCGGTGCCGACGCCGCCTGGCGTGCCGCCCTGCAGGCGGTATCCATCGCCGACCTCGCGAGGGACGTCGACGAGGACTACGGCCCTGCGATGTTCGCCGGCGTCCGCGCCTGGCTGGGTGGGCCGGGCGGCGGGGACGCGCCGGGCGGCGGGGACGCGCCGGCCGGTTGAGGTGGGTCACCTACCCGGGCGCCAGAGTGGACCGCAGCCTGGCAAGCTCTCCTCCTTTCCGGGCTCAGGCAGGGTATGCTGGTCGATGTCTCGGCGGTCTTCTGGACCACGGCCGGCAATCAGAAATGTCACGGGGAGTGATGCTGCGGCCTGGGCCAGGGCATTCACATGCCCTGGGGTGAATTGTGCCGAAGGTCGTATCAAGCGCTGGGCGAAGTGCCGACGTCATGGAGAAGGCCCTGATCTGGCCCGGCCCGGTGAGGCCGGACTGTCCGAAGGGCGCGACCTCGTCGCCGCCTGGACGGGCCGGGGTCTCACCGCTTTTCTGGGTACTGGCCGTGTGGCACGATCGTGGAATCCCCACCATCCCTGTGACGATTCCCCGACAGGAGCAACCATGTCTGGTCGAACGCTGGGCCGGCTGCTTGGCTCATTCCTCGTGCTCGCCGCTCTCATTGGCGGCGTCTTCGTCGGCGACGTTCTCGGCATCGGGAACGCGCAGACCATGGACGTCATCTGGAACATGCCCGCACCTCGCTGACCAAGCACGATCCCGATGATGTGAACCAGCGGGGCCTGTGAGGGGGCACGGCATGGCGGGTCGAGGCCGCACCAGGCCCCGCTCCACTGAACACGCCTGGCTGATCACCGGGCCGATGGCACTGCTCGCCGTCGTCTGTTCGACGATCGTCGGCCTGGTCGCGCCCGAACGCTTCGGCGACTGGCCACTGGCTGCGGCACTACTGGTCGCCATGGTGGCCGCAGGGCTGCCGGTGCTCAACTTCACCGTTCGGCGCCAGTCCGTCGGCGTGACCCTCACCGAGATCCCGCTGGTTCTCGCGTTCTACCTGGTTCGGCCGCTCACGGTCGTCACCATCTACACGCTCGCCGCCGTCATCACCCATCTTCGGCACCGCTTCGGTGCCACCAAGTTCTGGTTCAACGTGGCCCGGGCCGCCGCGGGTTCCTCGTTGGCCGTCCTCGTGCTGCAGGCACTTCCGCCGATGCAGGGGGTCGGCACCGGCACCTGGCTGTCGCTCTTCGCGGCGGCCAGCATGGTCAACCTGGTGAGCATCATCTCCGTAGCCGGGGTGCACAGCCTGTTGCAGGGGTGGCAGGCCGGCCGCGAGGCCATCCGGACGTACCCACCGGCGCTGCTGGCCGCGGCGATCAACATCGCCAGCGGCATCGTCGTCCTCATCCTGGTCGAGGCGACGTGGTGGTCCCTCCTGCTGCTGGCCGCCCTCGTCGCCGCACTGGCCTTCGTCTACCGCGCCTACGCACAGTTCTTCCGGCAGCACCGCACCCTCACGGACATGTACGAACTCAGCCGGGCGGTGGCCGAGAGCGGACAGGACGGCACACTGGTGGACGCGCTCCTGGGTCGGGTGCGCGCGCTCATGCAGGCGGAGTACGCCACGCTCTGGCTCCCCGCCCAGGGCCGCCACCCGGAGGTGCTGCTGACGGCACGCAACGACCAACCGGGCCTGCTCGATGTCGCCGGAACCCCGGCGGCTCTGCGGGAGCGGGCCCGGGACATGGGGCGTACCGTCGCCGTCGGCCGTGGCGTGACAACCGACCCGGAACTACGTGCAGACCTGTCCGCGCGCCGGGTCAAGGACGTCATCGTGATCCCGCTCCGGTCGGGCCAGGCCGTCATCGGCACGCTGGAGGTCGCGAACCGTCTCGGTGACAGCAACTACTTCGTCCGCAGCGACGTCCCCCTCTTCGAGACCGTGGCGGCCCACGCCGCCGTTGCGCTGGAGAATTCCCGGCTGGTCGACCGGCTGCGGCACGACGCCTACCACGACGCGCTGACCAAGCTGCCCAACCGCCGGCGGATCACCGGCGCCGTCGACGAGTCGGTCAAGATCCGGGCACCGGGCGAGGTGGTGGCGCTGCTGCTCTTCGACGTCGACGGGCTGCGCCAGGTCAACGAGTCGCTCGGTCACGCGGCGGGGGACAAGGTCCTCGCCGAGGTCGCTGACCGACTGCGCGCGTGCGCGCCGTCGTCGGCGCTGGTGGGCCGCGCCGGCGGCGACGAGTTCCTGGTGACGCTACGCCTGGAGAGCGCCGACGCGGCGCTGGAGATGGCCGCCCAACTGCGCGAGCAGATCCGCGACGAGATGGTGTTCGACGAGCTCACCCTCGACGTGGACACCGCGGTCGGCGTGGCCGTGCATCCCGACCACGGCAGCGACGCCGCGACCCTGCTGCAACGGGTCGACCTGGCCGCCACGGCCGCGAAGTCGGTGCCGGGCAGCGTGCAGTTGTTCAATCCGGGCCTGGAGTCCCGGTCGCTGCGCCGGCTGGGTCTGGCCGGTGACCTGCGCCGGGCGTTGGACCGGGGCGAGCTGGAGGTCTACTTCCAGCCCAAGGTCACCCTGCGGGACCGCCGCCTGGTCGGGGTGGAGTGCCTGGCCCGGTGGGAGCATCCGACGCACGGCACGGTGGCCCCGGAGGACTTCGTCGCCGTGGCCGAGCACACCGGTCAACTGAGTCGGCTAACCGACGTGGTGCTCCGCGAGGGGTTGCGGCGCAGCCGGGACTGGGCGCAGGCCGACCAGCCGCTCGCCGTCGCGGTCAACCTCGCCGCCCGTGGCCTCACCGACCAGCACCTGCCCGACCGGGTGCAGGAGCTGCTGACCGAGTACGGGGTGCCGCCGCAGCGGCTCACGCTGGAGATCACCGAGGCGGGCGTGCTGGACGGCACCGACCGGCCGATCCCCACGCTGCGGCGGCTGCGCGACCTCGGCGTCCGGCTCTCGGTGGACGACTTCGGCACCGGCGACTCGTCCCTGGCCCACCTGCGCCGGCTGCCGGTGCACGAGGTGAAGGTGGACCGCTCCTTCGTGCAGGGCATGGCGACCGACCCGGGGGACCTGGCCATCGTCAACGCGGTGGTCACCCTCTCCCAGCAGTTCGGCCTGGCCGTCGTCGCCGAGGGCGTGGAGAGCGAGCTGACCCTGGAGCTGCTCCAGGACATCGGCTGCGAGATCGGGCAGGGCTTCCTGTTCAGCCGGCCGCTGCCGTACGAGCGGCTGGCCGCCTGGTTCGGCGCCCAGGTGGACCCGGAGTCGATCTCCGCTGGGGAGCTTCCACGCCTGCGGGTCGTGCCCTGACCTGGGCAGACGCGGTCATCGAGGATCCGATTTCACCTGCCGGGCCGGGCCGTGTACTCTTACCTCTGCGCGCCCCACGGGGAGATCGCGCAGGCCCCCTTAGCTCAGTCGGCAGAGCGTCTCCATGGTAAGGAGAAGGTCTACGGTTCGATTCCGTAAGGGGGCTCGAGGGTTCAGCTGGACCCACCGCGGCGGTGTAGCTCAGATGGCAGAGCAAGCGGCTCATAATCGCTGTGTCGCCGGTTCAAGTCCGGCCACCGCTACTCTCGTCCTCCGGGCGCGTTCCCGGTGGTCGGTGGGATGGGCGCCACTGGCGCCCACTTTGCATGTCCGCGCTGCCAGCGGTTAGGCTGGCGCGTCGTAGTTTGTTTCCGTTAGCGAGGAAGGCACTCCGCCGTGGCGAAGGCTACCGATGTCCGGCCGAAGATCACTTTGGCGTGTGTGGAGTGCAAGGAGCGCAACTACATCACGCGCAAGAATCGTCGGAACGACCCCGACCGCATCGAGCTGAAGAAGTTCTGCCCGCGTGACGGTCGGCACACGATCCACCGCGAGACCCGCTGACCCGAGGCCGGCTCCAGCCGGCCATCGCACAGCTTCGCGATCGCCGATCCGAGCGGACGGTGCGGCCCAGCCGCCACCGACCGACCGGGTCGGCGATCGTGCTTTCCGTGTAGGTTCGCGACATGTCTCTGGACCCGTCGTTCGTCGGCCGGACCTATCCGCCGACCGCCCCCTATCAGGTGGGCCGAGAAAAGATTCGCGAGTTCGCCACCGCCATCGGCGCCACTGACCCGGCCCACCACGACCCGGAGGCGGCCCGGGCGCTCGGCCACCCCGACGTGGTCGCCCCGCCGACCTTCCCGTTCGTGCTGACCATGGCGGCGAGCCGGCAGATCATCGAGGATCCGGCGCTCGGGGTCGACTACAGCCGCGTGGTGCACGGCGACCAGCGGTTCGCGTACACCCGACCGGTGGTGGCCGGCGACGAGCTGGTCTGCGTCAACACCATCGAGGACGTCAGCAGCCGGGGCGGGCACGGCTTCCTGACCACCCGCACCGACGTACGCACCGTCGCCGGCGAGCCGGTGGTCGCGGTCTGGTCCAAGCTCGTCGTACGCGGGGAGGCCTGAGATGGAACTGCCAGCCAAGACGTTCCGGGTGACCCGGGCGGACCTGGTCCGCTACGCCGGTGCCTCGGGCGACTTCAACCCGATCCACTGGAGCGACCGGGTCGCCACCAAGGTCGGGCTGCCCGGGGTGATCGCCCACGGCATGTTCACCATGGCGCTGGTCGGTCGGGCGCTCACCGAGTGGGCCGGGGCACCGGACGCGGTGGTCGACTACAACGTGCGGTTCACCCGTCCGGTGGTGGTGCCGGACGACGACCAGGGCACCGAGATCGAGGTCACCGCCAAGGTCCGTGAGGTGACCGACGAGGGCCTGATCCGGCTCGACGTGACCGCCACCTGCCTGGGCGAAAAGGTGCTCTCCCAGGCGCGGGCCACCCTCCGGACGGCCCGCTGACCTCCTCCGCCACGCGCGAAGGGGGAGACCGGTTGGGAAAGTCGGGCGGCTACCCGTACACTGGTCCGCCGTGGGGCAAGTGACCCCTGCTCGGCCGCGTGCGGCCGGGTGGGGCGAGTGTTGCCGCACAGGGGTGTAGCTCAATTGGCAGAGCAGCGGTCTCCAAAACCGCAGGCTGCAGGTTCAAGTCCTGTCACCCCTGCGCCTCAGGCCTGACCGTTCCCGTGGGTCGCGCCGCCGAGACGGCGGCGTCCGGCCCGTGGTGGTGGCATCGGCGGGGTGGTTCCGAGGCATCGGGCCCACCGGTCGAGCCGCCGGCCGCGGCCCGTCGCGGGACGGTTGGTCCGGCCGGCGTGACAGCGCCGCGCACGCCGCCCGGCGTGCGACCAGAGATCCGCGACGGAGGGCGAAGTGGCCGACAACAAGCGGCGCGGCGAGGACGCCGGCGACGATCGTCTGGACGACGAGGCTGTCGTCGACGACGTGGCCGACGACGACGCCACCGGTGCGGACGAGCCGGTCTCCCGGGGTGGCACCGCGACGCGGTCCCGTGCTCGGGCGGAGTCGGCGGACAGCCGGCCCAAGACCCGTTCGGAGACCGATCGGGTGGGCCTGTTCGGCCGTATCGCCCGGTTCTTCCGCGAGGTCGTGGCCGAGTTGCGTAAGGTCATCTGGCCGACCCGCAAGGAGTTGCTGACCTACACCGCAGTGGTGGTCACCTTCGTCGCGGTGATGCTGACGATCGTGGGTTTCCTGGACTACGGCTTCGCCAAGGGCGTGCTGTGGGTCTTCGGCAACTCCAGCTGACCGGCTGCCTCAAGCCGATAGTGATGGAAGTGAGCGAGCGTGCCTGAGTACGACGAGACCGCCGGACCCGTGGACGAGCAGTCCACGGTCGCGACGGCGACTGGTGACGAGTCTGTCGAGGCCGCCAGCGAGCCGGAGTTCCCCACCACCGAGCCCGCGCCGGACGAGGATTACGATCCCGTCGCCGAGCTGCGGCAGAAGCTGCGTTACGCACCGGGCGACTGGTACGTGGTGCACTCGTACGCCGGCTACGAGAACAAGGTCAAGACCAACCTCGAGACCCGGATCACGAGCCTCGACATGGAGGACTTCATCTACCAGGTCGAGGTGCCGACCCGGGAAGAGGTCGAGGTCAAGAACGGCAAGCGTTCGCAGGTCCAGGCGAAGGTCTTCCCGGGTTACATCCTGGTCCGGATGGAGCTGACCGCGGAGTCCTACTCCTGCGTCCGCAACACTCCGGGCGTGACCGGCTTCGTCGGCGCGACCGACCGGGCCGACCGGCCCGCGCCGCTCTCCCTCGACGAGGTGCTCAAGTGGCTGGCGCCGGCGGTCGAGACCGAGGCGGCGAAGAAGGCGAAGCCCGAGATCAAGGTCCTCGACTTCGAGGTCGGCGACTCGGTCACCGTCACCGACGGCGCGTTCGCGTCGCTGCCGGCCACCATCAGCGAGATCAACGCCGACCAGCAGAAGCTCAAGGTGCTGGTGTCGATCTTCGGTCGCGAGACGCCGGTGGAGCTCAACTTCAACCAGGTCGCCAAGATCTGACCGGTCGCCGGCGGTGGGCCCGGCCCGCCGCCGGCGTCGCCGTACGCCCTCCCGCCGCACCTCCGCGCACGGGTGGGTTCCGGTCTGCGCTACTCTTGAACGTCGCCGCTGTCGCACCGCGCTGACCGTGCGCGCCCGACCGGCCGGCGTCAGCCGCATTTTCCCAGCTCCAAGCCCCAGGAAGTGACATGCCTCCGAAGAAGAAGCTCGTCAAGACGTTCACGCTTCAGCTGCCGGCGGGCCAGGCCACGCCGGCGCCGCCGGTCGGCCCCGCGCTCGGCCAGCACGGCGTGAACATCATGGAGTTCTGCAAGTCCTACAACGCGCAGACCGAGTCCCAGCGGGGCGACATCGTCCCCGCCGAGATCAGCGTCTACGAGGACCGCTCCTTCAGCTTCGTCCTGAAGACCCCGCCCGCCGCCCGGCTGCTGATCAAGGCCGCCGGTGTGCAGAAGGGCTCGGGCGTTCCGCAGAGCGAGAAGGTCGGCTCGGTCAGCCGTGCCCAGCTGCGTGAGATCGCCGAGAAGAAGATGGCCGACCTCAACGCCAACGACCTGGACCAGGCCGAGAAGATCATCGCCGGCACGGCCCGGTCGATGGGCATCACCGTCAACGACTGACCTCGGCTCCGGCCGACGACCTGATCGTGGGAGGGCCGCGCCGAGCGGCCCGCCAGAGACCACAGGAGTATTCAGCAATGCAGCGCAGCAAGAGCTACCGCAAGGCCGCCGATGTCATCGACCGGTCGAAGCTCTACACCCCCGCCGAGGCCGTGAAGCTGGCCAAGGAGACCACCAACGTCAAGTTCGACGCCACGGTCGAGGTCGCGATGCGCCTCGGCGTCGACCCCCGCAAGGCGGACCAGATGGTCCGCGGTGTGGTCAACCTGCCGCACGGCACCGGTAAGACCGCCCGCGTGATCGTCTTCGCCGGTGGCGCGAAGGCCGAAGAGGCCGTCGCCGCGGGTGCGGACGAGGTGGGCACCGACGAGCTGGTCGCCCGGATCCAGGGTGGTTGGCTGGACTTCGACGCGGCGATCGCCACGCCGGACCAGATGGCCAAGATCGGCCGGATCGCGCGGATCCTGGGCCCGCGCGGTCTCATGCCGAACCCGAAGACCGGCACGGTGACCATGGACGTCACCAAGGCGGTGCAGGACATCAAGGGCGGCAAGATCACCTTCCGGGTGGACAAGCACTCCAACCTGCACCTGATCATCGGTAAGGCCTCCTTCTCGGAGACCCAGCTGGTGGACAACTACGCTGCGGTGCTCGACGAGGTGCTGCGGGCCAAGCCGTCCGCGGCGAAGGGCAAGTACCTGCGCAAGGTCGTCCTGACCACCACGATGGGCCCGGGTGTTCCGGTCGACCCGAACGTGGTGAAGAACCTGCAGGAGGGCTCGGCCGAGGCCTGAGCCGACACTCCGCTCCACCGGGGCGCCGCCACACCGTGGCGGCGCCCCGGCGCGTCTCGGGTGTGGCAGGCTCCACCGCATGCGGCTGGAGAACGTCTGGTTGCGGTACCGCCGGCGGGGGCCGTGGGTGCTGCGCGACGTGCGGGTGCGGCTCGGCCCGGGTGAGGTGGCGGTCGTGCTGGGCCGTAACGGGGTGGGCAAGTCGACGCTGCTCCAGGTGGCCGCCGGGGTGCTCCGTCCGGGCCGGGGCCGGGTCACCGACCGACCGGCGCGGGTGGGCTGGGTTCCGGAGCGCTTTCCCGCCGACCAGCCCTTCACCGTGGCGCACTACCTCACCGGGATGGCCCGGGTGGCCGGTCTGAGCCGCGCCGCGGCCGACGAGGCGGTGACGGCCTGGACCGACCGGCTCGGGCTGGCCGCGTTCCGCTCGGTCCGTCTGCCGGAGCTGTCCAAGGGCACCGCGCAGAAGGTCGGGCTGGCCCAGGCGATGCTGCGCCAACCCGGCCTGCTGGTGCTCGACGAGCCGTGGGAGGGGCTGGACGCCGCCACCCGCGAGCTGGTCCCCGCGCTGATCGACGAGGTGCTGACCGCCGGTGGTTCGGTCCTGGTCAGCGATCACCGGGGCGAGACGGTCCGGCTGCCCGGCGCCCGCCGGTGGATGGTCGCCGACGGCGCGGTGACCGAGGAGACGTCGGCCGACGAGGCCATCGCCGTGGTCGAGGTCGCCGTGCCGGCCGCGCGGGTCGCCGGCACCGTCGCCCGCCTGCGCGCCGAGGGCCACCACGTCCTACGGGTACGTCCCGACGACTCCAGCCCCGCACCCGACGCTCGACCCGCCGCGCCGCGGCTCCGTCCGGCCGACGAGCCCGAGGGCGCGGTGGTCGAGCCGGCCGCGGGGGAGGGCCGATGACCGCCCTGGTCCGCTTCCGGCTCGCCGGGTTCCTGCGTACCGGCCGGGCGGTGGCGCCACTGCTCGCCGGGCTGGTCGCCCTCGGCATCCTGTACGGCGGCGGCCGGGCGCAGCCCTCCGAGGCGTACGGCGTGTCGGCGGTCGTGCTCTTCCCGGTGCTGGCCTGGCAGACGAAGATCCTGCTGGACGTCGAGCCGGACGTGCAGCGCCGGCTGGCCCAGGTGGCGGTCGGGGTGGCCCGGGAACGGCTGGCGGGGTTGCTGGCCGCCGGCGTGGTGGCGCTGGTCACGGTGGCCGTCGCGCTGATCTTCCCGTGGTTGGTCGGCGGGGTCACCGGCCCGGTGGATCCGGCGGACCGGTCGGTGCCGGTCGGCGTCGCCCTGGGGCTGTGGGCGCATCTGTCGGCCGTACCCGCCGGGGTGGCCCTGGGGGCGCTGGCCAGCCGGGCGTTGGTCGGTGGGGCCGGGTACGGCGTCGCGGTGCTGGCCCTCGGCGGCGTCGGCGCGGTGGTGCTCGGGCTCGGCGGCTCGGTGGCGCCCTGGCTGGCGCCGCCGATCATGGCGACGGCACGGACCACCGCGGGTGACGCGGCCGCGCTCACCCTGCTCGGGCTCACCGCGTGGGCACTGGCCTGGAGCGCCGCCGGGATCGGCGGCTACCTGTGGCGGCGCCGGGCGGGCGGCTGACAGTCGCCCTCGGCCGCGCCGCCCTGGATGCCGGCGGGACGGGGTGGCCCGGGGCACAGGGGGAGCGATTTGGCGCTGGTCGCGCCGTCGCGTACCCTTCACACGTCATCCGTGTTCTCATGGATGAGGAACCACCCAGAGACCGCTGGTCACCGTGCTCCGGCACGGTCGAAGGTCCCGCGACAACGGGCGACCCGCGTAGGGCGGCAAGCGTAACTCGGCAGGGAACATGGTCGGCCGACCGTGATCACCCGCCGGTCCTCGCCCCGTGCGCCCTGCGCCGGGGCTTTTTCGTTGTCGTGCTGCCTCCGCCCCCTCGACGCTTCGGCGCCGGATGGGAACCAGCCTCGAGTAACGAGAGAGGAGGGACATGGCGGACAAGCCGATCCGGGCCGACAAGGCCACGGCCGTCGCTGAGCTGACCGAGAGCTTCCGCAACGCGGGCGCTGCGGTGCTGACCGAGTACCGCGGTCTGACGGTTTCCCAGCTCACCCAGCTGCGACGCTCGCTCGGCAAGGAGACCACCTACACGGTCGCGAAGAACACGCTGGCGAAGCGTGCCGCGTCCGATGCGGGCATCTCCGGCCTCGACGAGCTGTTCACCGGTCCTACCGCGCTGACTTTCGTTTCGGGCGACGTCGTCGAGGCGGCGAAGGGGCTTCGCGACTTCGCGAAGGCCAACCCGAAGCTCGTCATCAAGGGCGGTGTCTTCGAGGGCAAGGCCATTTCCGCGGCCGAGGTCACGAAGCTCGCCGACCTGGAGTCCCGCGAGGTGCTGCTGGCCAAGCTGGCCGGCGCGATGAAGGGCAACCTGAGCAAGGCCGCGGCCCTGTTCCAGGCCCCGCTGTCGAAGACCGCCCGTCTGGCGGCTGCCCTGCAGGACAAGCGCGAGAAGGAGAGCGCCGAGGCGGCCTGAGGCCGTCCGAGCGCACCAGTTCTTACTTAACAGATCCAGGAAAGGACGCCAGACATGGCGAAGCTCAGCACCGACGAGCTGCTCGACGCGTTCAAGGAGATGACGCTGATCGAGCTCTCCGAGTTCGTGAAGCAGTTCGAGGAGACCTTCGAGGTCACCGCCGCGGCTCCGGTCGCGGTCGCCGCCGCGGGTGGCGCTCCGGCCGCCGCCGAGGCCGAGCCGGAGAAGGACGAGTTCGACGTCGTCCTCGAGGCTGACGGTGGCAAGAAGATCCAGGTCATCAAGGTCGTGCGCGAGCTGACCGGCCTGGGCCTCAAGGAGGCCAAGGACGCGGTCGAGTCCGCGCCGAAGGCCATCCTGGAGAAGGTCAACAAGGAGACCGCCGAGAAGGCCAAGGCCAAGCTCGAGGGCGAGGGCGCCAAGGTCACCCTCAAGTGACCTGAGCACCACCAGGCGCGTGCCCGGCATCAGCCGGGACACCACCGCATCGCGGCGGGCGGTGATCCGACAGGGATCACCGCCCGCCGTGTTGGTGGCGCCGGCCGCGGGGTGCTGAGCTGGGCCTCGACGGCGGTCGTCCGGTGACCGGGTGGAGCGTCGCGGTCGCCCTTCGGGAGGAAAGACGGCCCGACCCGGATCCCGGCCCTTGACGCGGCACCGGCCAGCCAGGCACGCTGACACCAGCAAGACACCGCGCTTGCGACGGCCATGACGTGGGTAATGCAGCGGCGGCACCATCGGCCGCGGCAACCCGAGCGGCCCGACAGGAAAGTTGCGTTCCGAGCGGCCCGGTAGACCCCGGTTTTCAGCGGGTCCCAGGCGCGTTCCGCGACAACCTGCGGGGTGGGCTGGACAGCGGTTAGCCTCTCGGCTACACTGCTAGTTTGCGCTGCCTTCCGACTTGACCCCTGCTCGGAAATGTCCGTTTGCGGATATTTCTGGTGGGGTCATTGGAGTGCACGCGTACCAGCCGTTCTGCAGCACCGGTCCTCGGAAGGACGCATCTTGGCAGCTTCCCGCCCTGCGAAGACCAGTCGTACGTCGAGCGCATTCGCTCCCCGCCGAGTTTCATTCGGCAGGATCACCGAACACCTCGAGGTCCCCAACCTCCTCGCCATTCAGAACGAGTCCTTCGACTGGCTCGTCGGCAACGAGGCTTGGCAGGGCCGGTCGGCGGACGACCCGCACGCACGCTCGGGTCTCGCGGAGATTCTCGAAGAGATCAGTCCCATTGAGGACTTCTCCGGCACCATGTCGCTCTCCTTCTCGGCTCCGCGCTTCGACGAGGTCAAGGCCTCGATCGAGGAGTGCAAGGAGAAGGACCTGACCTACTGCGCCCCGCTCTTCGTGACCGCGGAGTTCACCAACAACACCACTGGCGAGATCAAGAGCCAGACGGTGTTCATGGGTGACTTCCCGATGATGACGCCCAAGGGCACCTTCGTCATCAACGGCACCGAGCGCGTCGTGGTCAGCCAACTCGTCCGGTCCCCGGGCGTGTACTTCGACAAGCAGCCGGACAAGACCTCCGACCGCGACCTCTCCAGCGTCAAGGTCATCCCGAGTCGGGGTGCCTGGCTGGAGTTCGACATCGACAAGCGCGACACGGTCGGCGTACGCATCGACCGTAAGCGTCGGCAGGCCGTCACGGTCCTGCTCAAGGCCATCGGATGGTCGGCCGAGCGGATCCGTGAGCGGTTCGGCTGGTCCGAGCTCATGATGACCACGCTCGAGAAGGACCACATCGCCGGCCAGGACGAGGCCCTGCTCGACATCTACCGCAAGCTCCGCCCTGGCGAGCCGCCGACGCGCGAGAACGCCCAGACCCTGCTCGACAACCTCTTCTTCAACCCGAAGCGGTACGACGTCGCCAAGGTCGGGCGCTACAAGTTCAACAAGAAGCTCGAAGTCGACGTGCCGATCACCACCGGCACGCTGACCGAGGACGACATCGTCGCCACCGTGGAGTACCTCTGCCGGCTGCACGCCGGTGAGGAGGGCTACGAGGCCGACGACATCGACCACTTCGGCAACCGGCGCCTGCGCACCGTGGGTGAGCTGATCCAGAACCAGGTCCGGGTCGGCCTGTCCCGGATGGAGCGGGTCGTCCGCGAGCGGATGACCACGCAGGACGTCGAGGCGATCACCCCGCAGACCCTGATCAACATCCGCCCGGTGGTGGCGGCGATCAAGGAGTTCTTCGGGACGTCGCAGCTGTCCCAGTTCATGGACCAGACCAACCCGCTGGCGGGCCTGACCCACCGGCGCCGGCTGAGCGCGCTCGGCCCGGGTGGTCTGTCCCGGGAGCGGGCCGGCTTCGAGGTCCGCGACGTGCACCCGTCCCACTACGGCCGGATGTGCCCGATCGAGACGCCGGAAGGCCCGAACATCGGCCTGATCGGCGCGCTGTCCACCTTCGCCCGCGTCAACCCGTTCGGCTTCATCGAGACGCCGTACCGCAAGGTCGTCGATGGTCGGGTCACCGACCAGATCGACTACCTGACCGCGGACGAGGAGGACCGGTTCGTCAAGGCCCAGGCCAACGCGCCGCTGAAGGCTGACGGCACGTTCGCCGAGGACCGGGTCCTGTGTCGTCGTAAGGGTGGCGAGACCGAGGACGTGGTCCCCGCCGCCGTCGACTACATGGACGTGTCGCCGCGGCAGATGGTCTCGGTCGCGACCGCCATGATCCCGTTCCTCGAGCACGACGACGCCAACCGGGCACTGATGGGCGCGAACATGCAGCGCCAGGCGGTGCCGCTGGTCAAGGCCGAGGCGCCGCTGGTCGGTACGGGCATGGAGTACCGGGCCGCCGTCGACGCCGGTGACGTGGTGGTCGCCGAGGCCGGTGGTGTCATCGAGGACCTCTGCGCCGACTACATCACCATCCACCAGGACGACGGTCACCGCCGGACGTACCTGCTGCACAAGTTCCGTCGCTCCAACGCCGGCTCCTGCGTCAACCAGAAGCCGGTCGTCTTCGAGGGCGACCGCGTCGAGGCCGGTCAGGTCATCGCCGACGGTCCCTGCACGGACGAGGGCGAGATGGCGCTCGGGCGCAACCTGCTCGTGGCGTTCATGTGCTGGGAGGGCCACAACTACGAGGACGCGATCATCCTGTCGCAGCGCCTCGTGCAGCAGGATGTGCTCACCTCGATCCACATCGAGGAGCACGAGGTCGACGCCCGGGACACCAAGCTGGGTCCGGAGGAGATCACCCGCGACATCCCGAACGTCAGCGAGGAAATGCTCGCCGACCTCGACGAGCGCGGCATCATCCGGATCGGTGCCGAGGTCGTCCCCGGCGACATCCTGGTCGGCAAGGTCACGCCCAAGGGTGAGACCGAGCTGACCCCGGAGGAGCGGCTGCTTCGCGCGATCTTCGGTGAGAAGGCGCGTGAGGTCCGGGACACCTCGCTGAAGGTGCCGCACGGCGAGACCGGCACGGTCATCGGTGTGCGTACGTTCTCGCGCGAGGACGGCGACGAGCTGCCCCCGGGCGTCAACGAGCTGGTCCGGGTCTACGTGGCCCAGAAGCGGAAGATCCAGGACGGCGACAAGCTCGCCGGCCGGCACGGTAACAAGGGCGTCATCTCCAAGATCCTGCCGATCGAGGACATGCCGTTCCTGGAGGACGGCACCCCCGTCGACATCGTGCTCAACCCGCTGGGTGTGCCGAGCCGGATGAACATCGGTCAGGTGCTCGAGACCCACCTCGGCTGGGTCGCCAAGACCGGCTGGAAGGTCGAGGGCGACGACGCGGCCTGGAAGAAGCAGCTGCGGTCGATCGACGCGCACGAGTCCGAGGGGGACACGAACGTGGCCACCCCGGTCTTCGACGGTGCGCGCGAGGAGGAGATCGCCGGTCTGCTCTCGTCGACCCTGCCCAACCGGGACGGCAACCAGCTGATCGGTGCCAGCGGCAAGGCGCAGCTGTTCGACGGTCGCTCCGGCGAGCCGCTGCCGGACCCGATCGCGGTCGGCTACATCTACATCCTGAAGCTCAACCACCTGGTCGACGACAAGATCCACGCTCGGTCGACCGGCCCGTACTCGATGATCACGCAGCAGCCGCTGGGTGGTAAGGCGCAGTTCGGTGGTCAGCGCTTCGGTGAGATGGAGTGCTGGGCGATGCAGGCGTACGGCGCCGCGTACGCCCTGCAGGAGCTGCTCACGATCAAGTCCGACGATGTCCTGGGCCGCGTGAAGGTCTACGAGGCCATCGTCAAGGGCGAGAACATCCCGGAGCCGGGCATCCCGGAGTCGTTCAAGGTGCTGCTCAAGGAGCTGCAGTCGCTGTGCCTCAACGTCGAGGTGCTCTCCAGCGACGGCGTGGCCCTGGAGATGCGCGAGACCGACGACGAGGTGTTCCGGGCCGCGGAGGAGCTGGGCATCGACCTGTCCCGGCGCGAGCCGAGCTCGGTCGAAGAGGTCTGAGGTGGTGGTTCGGGGCAGGGTGACCCTGCCCCGAACCTCGCCGGTTAGCTAGCAGTACAGACGACGACATAGGGGACATAGTGCTCGACGTCAACTTCTTCGACGAGCTGCGCATTGGTCTCGCCACCGCCGACGACATCCGTCAGTGGTCGCACGGCGAGGTCAAGAAGCCTGAGACGATCAACTACCGCACCCTGAAGCCGGAGAAGGACGGGCTCTTCTGCGAGAAGATCTTCGGTCCGCAGCGGGACTGGGAGTGCTACTGCGGTAAGTACAAGCGCGTCCGGTTCAAGGGCATCATCTGCGAGCGCTGCGGCGTCGAGGTGACCCGTTCCAAGGTCCGTCGTGAGCGGATGGGGCACATCGAGCTCGCTGCTCCGGTGACCCACATCTGGTACTTCAAGGGCGTCCCGAGCCGGCTGGGTTACCTGCTGGACCTCGCCCCCAAGGACCTCGAGAAGATCATCTACTTCGCCTCGTACGTCGTGACGAGCGTTGACGCCGAGTCGCGTCACCGTGACCTCTCGACGATCGAGAACGAGATCCTGGCCGAGAAGCGGCAGTCCGAGAACAGCCGCGACTCGGAGATCGAGAAGCGGGCCGCCAAGCTCGAGGCCGACCTGGCCGAGCTGGAGGCCGAGGGTGCCAAGGCGGACGTCCGGCGCAAGGTCAAGGAGGGCGGAGAGCGCGAGATGCGCCAGATCCGCGACCGGGCCCAGCGCGAGATCGACCGCCTGGACGAGGTGCTGGACACCTTCCGCAAGCTGGAGCCGAAGCAGCTGGTCACCGACGAGCTGCTCTACCGCGAGCTGCGCGACCGGTTCGGTGAGTACTTCACCGGGTCCATGGGCGCCGAGGCGATCAAGGCGCTGGTCCAGAACATGGACCTCGACGCCGAGGCCGAGAGCCTGCGGGAGACCATCCGGTCCGGCAAGGGCCAGCGGAAGATCCGGGCGCTCAAGCGGCTCAAGGTCGTGGCGGCGTTCCTGAACACCCGCAACTCGCCGCTCGGCATGGTGCTGGACTGCGTCCCGGTCATCCCGCCGGACCTGCGCCCGATGGTGCAGCTCGACGGTGGTCGGTTCGCCACGTCGGACCTGAACGACCTGTACCGCCGCGTGATCAACCGGAACAACCGCCTCAAGCGACTGATCGACCTCGGCGCGCCCGAGATCATCGTCAACAACGAGAAGCGGATGCTCCAGGAGGCCGTCGACGCGCTGTTCGACAACGGCCGCCGCGGCCGGCCGGTCACCGGTCCGGGTAACCGCCCGCTCAAGTCGCTCTCCGACATGCTCAAGGGCAAGCAGGGCCGGTTCCGCCAGAACCTGCTGGGCAAGCGCGTCGACTACTCCGGCCGTTCGGTCATCGTGGTCGGCCCGAAGCTCAAGCTGCACCAGTGCGGTCTGCCCAAGCAGATGGCGCTGGAGCTGTTCAAGCCGTTCGTGATGAAGCGGCTGGTCGACCTCAACCACGCACAGAACATCAAGTCCGCCAAGCGGATGGTCGAGCGGCAGCGCCCGGTCGTGTGGGACGTGCTGGAAGAGGTCATCGGCGAGCACCCGGTGCTGCTGAACCGCGCGCCGACCCTGCACCGTCTGGGCATCCAGGCCTTCGAGCCGCAGCTGGTCGAGGGCAAGGCGATCCAGATCCACCCGCTGGTCTGCACCGCGTTCAACGCCGACTTCGACGGTGACCAGATGGCGGTGCACGTGCCGCTGTCCGCCGAGGCCCAGGCCGAGGCCCGGATCCTGATGCTGTCGTCGAACAACATCCTCAAGCCGGCCGACGGCAAGCCGGTCACCATGCCGACCCAGGACATGGTCATCGGCCTGTACCACCTCACCCACCTCACCGCCGGTGAGAAGGGCGAGGGCCGGGCGTTCAGCTCGGACGCCGAGGCGCGGATGGCCTTCGACAACGGCGAGCTGCACCTGCAGGCGCCGGTGAAGATCCGGCTGGCTGGCGTGGTCGGGGTCGACAACGGCGCCGGCGCCGAGGCGTGGACCGCTCCGGAGGGTTGGGTCGAGGGTGACCCGCTGACCGTGGAGACCACGCTCGGCCGGGTCCTGTTCAACGAGACGCTGCCGCAGGGCTACCGCTTCGTGAACTACGAGATCCGCAAGGGTCAGCTCTCCGCGATCGTGAACGACCTCGCCGAGCGCTTCCCCAAGGTGGCGCTGGCCGCCACCCTGGACGGGCTCAAGGAGGCCGGTTTCCACTGGGCCACCTGGTCCGGCGTCACCATCGGCATGGAGGACGTCATCGCTCCGCCGCGCAAGGCGGAGATCCTGGAGAAGTACGAGAAGGAAGCCGACCGGATCGACAAGCAGTACCAGCGTGGTCTGATGACCGCCGAGGAGCGTCGCGGCGAGCTCATCGAGATCTGGACCAAGGCGACCAACGAGGTCGCCAAGGAGATGGACACCGCGCTGCCGCAGGAGAACCCGCTGTGGAAGATGATCAACTCGGGTGCTCGCGGTAACCTGCTCCAGCTCCGGCAGATCGCGGCGATCCGTGGTCTGGTGGCCAACCCGAAGGGCGAGATCATCCCGCGGCCGATCAAGGCCAGCTACCGGGAGGGTCTGTCCGTGCTGGAGTACTTCATCTCCACGCACGGTGCCCGTAAGGGTCTCGCCGACACCGCGCTGCGTACCGCCGACTCGGGTTACCTGACCCGTCGTCTGGTGGACGTCTCGCAGGACGTGATCATCCGCGAGGAGGACTGCGGCACCGACCGGGCGATCCCGATGCAGATCGGCGAGCGCCTGGAGGACGGCAGGCTGGTCGTGCACGAGCACGCCGAGACCAGCGTGCACGCCCGTACCCTGGCCGACGACATCAAGGGGCCGGACGGCACCGTGGTCGCCGAGCGGGGTCAGGACATCAACTCCATCGGGGTCGACAAGATCGTCGCCGCCGGGGTCGAGACCGTCCGGGTGCGCAGCGTGCTGACCTGCGAGTCGAAGCTGGGCGTCTGCGGTGCCTGCTACGGGCGTTCGCTGCCGACCGGCAAGACCGTGGACGTCGGCGAGGCGGTCGGCATCATCGCCGCCCAGTCGATCGGTGAGCCGGGTACGCAGCTGACGATGCGTACCTTCCACACCGGTGGTGTCGCGGGTGAGGACATCACCCAGGGTCTGCCGCGTGTCCAGGAAATCTTCGAGGCCCGGGTTCCGAAGGGTAAGGCGCCCATCGCCGACACCCCCGGTCGGATCCGGATCGAGGACGGCGAGCGCTCGCGGAAGATCATCGTGGTGCCGGACGATGGCAGCGACGAGATCGTCTACGACAAGATCTCCAAGCGGGTCCGGCTGCGGACCCACGACGGTGGTCACGTCGAGGTCGGCGAGAAGCTCACCGAGGGCACCATCGACCCGCACGAGCTGCTGCGCATCCTCGGCCCGCGCGCGGTCCAGGTCCACCTGACCCAGGAGGTCCAGGAGGTCTACCGCTCGCAGGGTGTGCTCATCCACGACAAGCACATCGAGATCATCATTCGCCAGATGCTCAAGCGGGTGACGGTCATCGACTCCGGCTCGACCGAGTTCCTGCCGGGCGTGCTGGTCGACCGGGCGCTGTTCGAGTCGGAGAACCGCCGGCTCGTCTCGGAGGGCGGCGAGCCCGCCGCCGGTCGTCCGGTGCTGATGGGTATCACCAAGGCCTCGCTGGCCACGGACTCCTGGCTCTCGGCGGCCTCCTTCCAGGAGACCACCCGGGTGCTGACCGACGCGGCGATCAACTCGCGCAGCGACTCGCTGGTCGGCCTCAAGGAGAACGTGATCATCGGAAAGCTCATCCCGGCCGGTACCGGTATCAGCAAGTACCGCAACGTCCGGGTCGAGCCGACCGAGGAGGCGAAGGCCAAGGTCTACTCCATGACCGGCTACCCGGAGACCGACTACGGGTTCGGGCCGGCCGGCGGGCAGGCCGTGCCGCTGGACGACTTCGACTTCGGGTCGTACCGCTAAGCACCAATCGCACGACGAGGCCCCCGGCATCCGCCGGGGGCCTCGTCGTGTCCGGACCGGCGCGGCCGGGGACCGGGTTCGGCATGATGGAGGCATGACGACCGCACCCGGGCCGGTGTCCGTCGCGCAGCAGGCGCTGCGCCACCCGCTGGACCCCGATCCGGCCCGTGCCAGCAAGGCCCGGGCGGTCTTCGCGCTGGGTCTGCTCGGGGCGCTGACCGGCCTGTTCATCGGCGGCGTGGTGCCGGCCACGGTGGCGCTCCAGCTGGCCCGTCAGGCGCGCCGGGAGGCGTACGCCTCGGGAGGTTTTCTCACCGGCGGCGTGTGGCTGCGGCGGGGGGAGCGGCTGGCCTGGAGCGGCCTGGTGCTGGTCACGGTCAGCGTGGTGGCCGCGGTGGTGATCGGGTTGGTCCGGTTGGCCGGAGTGCCGTTCGGCCACGACTACCCCACGAACATGAACTGATCCCCGAAGTCGCCTCCGCGCCGGGCGCGGGCGGCGACACCCGCGGCGGTAGCCTGGCCGGTGTCCGCCGCCCTGGCGGTGGCGGCCCTGTCGACAGGAGGACCTCGTGACGGAACCGGCGCGGCCCCCGGCGGACGACCCGGCCGGGCAGCCGTCGGACCCGACCCCGGTCGGTCCGTCCGAGCCCAGCGGCTGGGAACGGCCCGCCCCCGGCACCGACACCGGGCCGAGCGCCTCGTCCCCCGACTGGGGTACGCCGCCCGCGGCCCCGCGCGGCTGGGGGGCGCCCCCGGCCGGTTGGGGTGCGCCACGACCGTCCGCGCCCGAGCCGGCGTCCCCTGCCGCACCCTCTCCCGGTTTGAACGCGGCCTTCCCGCCCGGGCAGCCGCCCGCGAGCCCCGGTGCGCCCGCCGCCTCGTCTCCCGGCTGGGGTGGGCCGACGTCCGGCCCCACCGGCGGGCCCGGTGGCCCGCCCGGCTGGGGTACGGCACCGCCCGCCCACGCCCCGGGCTGGGGATCGGCGCCAGGACACGCTCCCGCTTGGGGCTCGGCGCCAGGACACGCTCCCGCTTGGGGCTCGGCGCCAGGACACGCTCCCGCTTGGGGCCCGGCGCCGGGGCACGCTCCCGGTTGGGGTGCCGCTCCGGGGCACGCCCCGGGGTGGGGTCCGATGTCCGGGCCCGCCCCCGGTTGGGGTCAGATGTCGGGACCTGTCCCGGGTTGGGGTCTCTCAGGGGCTCCGCAGGTGCCGCCGCCCACCGACGAGCGCCGCCTGCCACCGAAGCGGGTGGAGACGGTACCGGGGACGCCCTTCGGCGTGGTGCACCTGGACGTGCCGCCGGTGACCTCGGGGCTGGCCGTCGGGGCGCTGCTGGCCGGGGTGGCGTCGATCCTGGTCTCGCTGCTGGTGATCTGCTTCGGGGTGGTCGGCGCCGACAGTGGCGGAGTCTGGGCGTCGGGGGCCTTCACCGCGCTCGGCGTGCTCGCCGGCGCCGGGGCGATCATCGCCGGCCTGCTCGGTCGGCGGCAGATCCGCCGGCCGGCCGCGCCGCCCGCGGTCCGGTTCACCGGCCAGGGGCTGGCGGTCGCCGGAATCAGTTGCGGCTCGACCGGGGTGCTGCTGAGCCTGCTCGGTCTGGGGCTCGCGCTGCTGATCTCCCTGACGTGAGGCCGGTCACCGCCGATCGGGCTCGGACGGTGGTCGCGTCGGTCACCCGGTGCCCGCCGGGTGCTCCCCGGGGGAAGCCGGTACACTTGTGCCTGTAGGTGCCCATCGCGGGCGACGGGGCAGGACGGGTGCGGTCGGCGAGCGCGACGTGATCGCCGGACCCTTCCGTTTTGACCTGGGCGGCTGTGGTAGGTACTCTTTCCCCTTGTGCCCGGGCCTGCCCGGGCAACTCGTGCGTGCGCTGGATCCGGATTGCGGGCGGCGGCACGACAAGCCAAAGATCCGGGGCGGGGCGACTCGCGTGCCGGTGACAGACCCGGTAGCGCGTGCAAGCGTCCGCACCGGGACCGTGAGCTGGGCGACACGCCCGACCGCGGGTGCCGGGACCTCCGCAAGGTGGCCCTGGTCGGAATGTAGGAGAGCCGTCCATCAGGTCGGCTAACGAGCAGACGGCGCGGTCGCGTGAGCGGCCGAAGGGAGCGGAGAAACCCGGTGCCCACCATCCAGCAGCTGGTCCGAAAGGGCCGCCAGGCCAAGACGACCAAGACCAAGACCCCGGCGCTGAAGGGCAGCCCTCAGCGGCGCGGTGTGTGCACCCGCGTGTACACCACCACCCCCAAGAAGCCGAACTCGGCGCTCCGCAAGGTCGCTCGTGTCAAGCTCAGCAGCCAGATCGAGGTGACCGCGTACATCCCGGGCGTCGGTCACAACCTGCAGGAGCACTCGATCGTGCTCGTCCGCGGCGGCCGGGTGAAGGACCTCCCCGGCGTGCGTTACAAGATCGTTCGCGGCTCGCTGGACACCCAGGGTGTCCGCAACCGCAAGCAGGCGCGCAGCCGTTACGGCGCGAAGAAGGAGAAGAGCTGACATGCCGCGTAAGGGACCCGCTCCGCGGCGGCCGCTGGTCGCTGACCCGGTGTACAACTCGCCGCTGGTCACCCAGCTGGTGAACAAGATCCTGCTGCGCGGCAAGCGTCAGCTCGCCGAGAGCATCGTGTACGCGGCCCTCGAGGGCTGCCGCGAGAAGTCCGGCACCGACCCGGTCGTCACCCTCAAGCGGGCGATGGACAACGTCAAGCCGACCCTCGAGGTGCGCAGCCGTCGCGTCGGTGGCGCCACCTACCAGGTTCCGGTCGAGGTCCGTCCCGCCCGGGCGACCACGCTGGGCCTGCGCTGGCTGGTCACCTACTCCCGCGCCCGGCGCGAGAAGACCATGGTCGAGCGGCTGATGAACGAGCTGCTGGACGCGAGCAACGGCCTCGGTGCCGCCGTCAAGCGGCGCGAGGACACGCACAAGATGGCCGAGTCCAACAAGGCCTTCGCGCACTACCGCTGGTAACACCCTGGGTTCCGGCGCCTTCGGGTGCCGGAACCCGCCACCAGTTGAGTCGAGACGACGATAAGTAGGGATTGAAGTGGCCGCCGCAGACGCGCTCGCCAACGTACGCAACATCGGCATCATGGCGCACATCGATGCCGGTAAGACCACGACCACCGAGCGGATCCTGTTCTACACCGGCATCACGTACAAGATCGGTGAGGTCCACGAGGGCGCTGCCGTCATGGACTGGATGGAGCAGGAGCAGGAGCGTGGTATCACCATCACCTCCGCTGCCACCAAGTGTGAGTGGAAGGGCCACACGATCCAGATCATCGACACGCCTGGCCACGTCGACTTCACGGTCGAGGTCGAGCGGTCGCTGCGTGTGCTGGACGGTGCGGTCGCGGTCTACGACGGTGTCGCCGGCGTGGAGCCGCAGACGGAGAACGTCTGGCGGCAGGCCGACAAGTACAACGTCCCTCGTATGTGCTTCGTCAACAAGCTCGACCGCACCGGTGCCGACTTCTTCCGCTGCGTGCAGATGATGATCGACCGGCTCAACGCCACCCCGCTGGTGCTCCAGATCCCGATCGGGCTCGAGGGCGACCACATCGGCGTCGTCGACCTGATCGGCATGCGCGCCCTCACCTGGCGCGGGGAGACCCAGAAGGGTGAGGACTACGCGATCGAGGAGATCCCGGCCGAGCTGGCCGACTCCGCGGCCGAGTGGCGCGAGAAGCTGATGGAGACCCTGGCCGACGTCGACGACTCGGTGATGGAGAAGTACCTGGAGGGCGAGGAGGTCTCCCCCGAGGAGATCAAGGCCGCCATCCGGCGTGCCACCATCGCCGGCAAGGCCAACCCGGTGCTGTGCGGCTCGGCGTTCAAGAACAAGGGCGTCCAGCCCATGCTCGACGCCGTGGTCGACTTCCTGCCGTCGCCGCTGGACGTCCCGGCGATCGAGGGTACGGCCACCGACGGCGAGACCCCGCTGCTGCGCAAGCCGTCCAAGTCGGAGCCCTTCTCCGGCCTGGCCTTCAAGATCCAGACCGACAAGCACCTCGGCAAGCTCACCTACGTCCGGGTCTACTCCGGCGTGGTCGAGACCGGCACCCAGGTGGTCAACTCCACCAAGGACCGCAAGGAGCGCATCGGCAAGATCTACCAGATGCACGCCAACAAGCGGGAAGAGCGCAGCTCGGCCCAGGCTGGCGACATCATCGCGGTGCAGGGTCTCAAGCAGACCACCACCGGTGACACGCTGTGCGACCCGGCGAACCCGGTCATCCTGGAGTCGATGACCTTCCCGGAGCCGGTCATCGAGGTCGCCATCGAGCCGAAGACCAAGGCCGACCAGGAGAAGCTCAGCACCGCCATCCAGCGGCTGGCCGAGGAGGACCCGACCTTCCGCGTCAAGCTGGACGAGGAGACCGGTCAGACGGTCATCGCCGGCATGGGCGAGCTGCACCTGGACATCCTGGTCGACCGGATGCGCCGCGAGTTCAACGTCGAGGCGAACATCGGTAAGCCGCAGGTGGCGTACCGCGAGACGATCCGCCGCAAGGTGGAGAAGATCGAGTACACCCACAAGAAGCAGACCGGTGGTTCCGGCCAGTACGCCCGCGTCATCGTGAGCGTCGAGCCGCTGCCGTTGGACAACGACTCGCCGACCTACGAGTTCGCCAACGCCGTCACCGGTGGCCGCATCCCGCGGGAGTTCATCCCGTCGGTGGACGCCGGTGCGCAGGACGCCATGCAGTACGGCATCCTGGCTGGCTTCCCGCTCGTCGGTGTCAAGCTGACGCTGCTGGACGGCCAGTACCACGAGGTCGACTCCTCGGAAATGGCGTTCAAGATCGCCGGCTCGATGGTGATGAAGGAGGCGGCCCGCAAGGCCGACCCCGCGCTCCTCGAGCCGATGATGGCCGTTGAAGTCACCACTCCTGAGGAGAACATGGGTGACGTCATCGGCGACCTCAACTCCCGTCGTGGCATCATCCAGGCGATGGAGGAGCGCAGCGGCGCCCGCATCGTCCGGGCCCTGGTGCCGCTGTCGGAGATGTTCGGCTACGTCGGCGACCTGCGGTCGAAGACCCAGGGCCGGGCTAGCTACAGCATGCAGTTCGACTCCTACGCCGAGGTTCCGCAGAGCGTGGCGAAGGAGATCATCGCCAAGGCGACGGGCGAGTAACGTCCCCTGAGCAGGTGATTCGTGGTTGGTCGCGGGAGGGTTGCCCCGCCCGCGGCCACCACGATCGGGTTGCGTGAGACCGGGCCTGTAGGCTTCATCGCCGCAGAACCCACAAAAGCTTCCCGGCCGTCAGGCCGGAAAGGCTGTCGACAGAGTCCTAAGCGCCGACCGGCGCGCCGGGCGTACGAACCAAGAAGTCCACAGGAGGACACCAGTGGCGAAGGCGAAGTTCGAGCGGACTAAGCCGCACGTCAACATCGGCACCATTGGTCACATCGACCACGGTAAGACGACGCTGACGGCGGCCATCACCAAGGTCCTGCACGACCAGTTCCCGGACCTGAACCCGTACACGCCGTTCGACGAGATCGACAAGGCGCCGGAGGAGAAGGCCCGCGGCATCACGATCTCGATCGCGCACGTCGAGTACCAGACCGAGGCGCGGCACTACGCGCACGTCGACTGCCCCGGCCACGCCGACTACATCAAGAACATGATCACCGGTGCCGCGCAGATGGACGGCGCGATCCTGGTGGTGGCGGCGACCGACGGCCCGATGCCGCAGACCCGCGAGCACGTGCTGCTGGCCCGTCAGGTCGGTGTGCCGTACATCGTCGTGGCGCTCAACAAGAGCGACATGGTCGACGACGAGGAGCTCCTGGAGCTCGTCGAGCTCGAGGTCCGTGAGCTGCTCTCCTCGCAGGAGTACCCGGGCGACGACCTGCCGGTCGTGCGGGTCTCGGCGCTGAAGGCCCTCGAGGGTGACCCCGAGTGGACCGGCAAGCTCCTGGACCTGATGACCGCGGTCGACACCGCGATCCCGCAGCCGGAGCGCGAGACCGAGAAGCCGTTCCTCATGCCGATCGAGGACGTCTTCACGATCACCGGTCGTGGCACCGTCGTCACCGGTCGCGCCGAGCGCGGCATCCTCAAGCCGAACGAGGAGGTGGAGATCGTCGGTATCCGCGAGAAGTCGCAGAAGACGGTCTGCACCGGCATCGAGATGTTCCGCAAGCTGCTCGACGAGGCCCGCGCGGGCGAGAACGTCGGTCTGCTGCTGCGGGGCATCAAGCGCGAGGACGTCGAGCGCGGCATGGTGGTCGTCAAGCCGGGCACCACGACCCCGCACACGGAGTTCGAGGCGACGGTCTACATCCTCTCCAAGGAGGAGGGCGGCCGGCACACCCCGTTCTTCCAGAACTACCGTCCGCAGTTCTACTTCCGGACCACGGACGTCACCGGTGTCGTCACGCTCCCCGAGGGCACCGAGATGGTCATGCCGGGCGACAACACCACCATGTCGGTGAAGCTGATCCAGCCCATCGCCATGGAGGAGAACCTCAAGTTCGCGATCCGCGAGGGTGGCCGCACCGTCGGCGCCGGGTTCGTCACCAAGATCATCAAGTGAGCTAGGTAACCCCGATTAGACCCGCCGCCGGTCGTGCGGCATACTAGTCAGGTTGCGTAACGACAGTTCGCCGCCCGTGTTCGGCTTCCGCTGAACCTCCGGGTAGGGGGACCGTCGGGCGTAGGGTGGTTGGCGGCTGGCCGCCAACCACCCTCGCACGGCGTTCAGGTCGCGGTAATGCGATCGGCGCCTTGACCCACCGCGTGGTCAGCACCGCTCCGGAGTCCCGGGGCGGAGCCTGGCCCGAGGGCGCGACACGCCCGACCGCGGGGGTCGGCGAAGTGGGCCTGTACCAGCCGGTACGGGCGCCCGCAACACAGCGGCATCGAGAGAAGGAACAGAAGCCACCATGGCGGGACAGAAGATCCGCATCCGGCTCAAGGCCTATGACCACGAGGTCGTCGACTCCTCGGCTCGGAAGATCGTCGAGACGGTGACGCGCACCGGGGCGCAGGTCGCGGGCCCGGTGCCGCTGCCCACGGAGATCAACCGTTTCTGCGTTATCCGCTCGCCGCACAAGTACAAGGACTCGCGCGAGCACTTCGAGATGCGCACGCACAAGCGGCTGATCGACATCATCGACCCGACCCCGAAGACGGTCGACTCGCTCATGCGCCTCGACCTGCCGGCTGGCGTCGACATCGAGATCAAGCTGTAGGGACCGGACAAATGGACAGGCAAGTCAAGGGGATCCTGGGCGCAAAGCTCGGCATGACCCAGGTCTGGGACAACAACCGTGTTGTTCCCGTGACCGTGGTTCAGGCCGGCCCGTGCGTCATCAGCCAGGTTCGTAGCGCCGAGAAGGACGGTTACTCCGCAGTCCAGCTGGCGTACGGCACGATCGACCCGCGCAAGGTCAAGAAGCCGGTCAGCGGGCACTACGCGAAGGCGGACGTGGCGCCGCGCCGGCACATCGTCGAGCTGCGCACCAGCGACGCCGCGGACTACTCGCTCGGCCAGGAGATCACGGTCGAGGAGTTCCCGGCCGGTATGCCGATCGACGTCACCGGCAAGACCAAGGGCAAGGGCTACGCCGGCGTCATGAAGCGGCACGGCTTCCACGGTCTGGGCGCCGGCCACGGTGTCGAGCGCAAGCACCGGTCGCCGGGCTCCATCGGCGGCGCCTCCACGCCGGGTCGTGTCTTCAAGGGCACCCGGATGGCCGGCCGCATGGGTGGCACGCGCTACACCGTGCAGAACCTGACCGTTCAGGCGGTCGACACCGAGAACAACCTCCTGCTCGTCCGTGGTGCCATCCCTGGCCCCAAGGGCGCGCTGGTCCTGGTCCGTACCGCGGCCAAGGCCAAGGCGAAGAAGGGCGGTGCGGCCAAGTGACCACCGTTGACGTCCGCACCGTCGAGGGCGGCAAGAGCGGCTCCGTCGAGCTGCCGGCCGACATCTTCGACGCGCAGGCCAACGTCGCGCTGATGCACCAGGTCGTGGTGGCGCAGCTCGCGGCGGCCCGGCAGGGCACGCACAAGGTCAAGACCCGCGGCGAGGTCGCCGGTGGCGGCAAGAAGCCGTACAAGCAGAAGGGCACCGGTCGCGCCCGGCAGGGCTCGATCCGCGCGCCGCAGTTCGCCGGCGGTGGCGTGGTGCACGGTCCCGTGCCGCGCGACTACAGCCAGCGGACCCCGAAGAAGATGAAGGCCGCCGCGCTGCGGGGTGCCCTCTCCGACCGGGCCCGCGCCGGGCAGGTGCACGTCGTCGAGGCCTTCGTCTCGGGCGAGAAGCCGTCGACCAAGGCCGCTCTGGCCACGCTGACCAAGCTCACCGAGGCCCGTCGGGTCCTGGTCGTGCTGAGCAGCACCGACGAGCTGAACTGGGTGTCGCTGCGCAACGAGCCGCGCGTGCACCTGATCGAGGCCGGCCAGCTCAACACGTACGACGTGCTGGTGGCCGACGACGTGGTCTTCACCAAGGACGCCCTGGACGAGTTCCTGGGCGTGCCCGCCGAGACCACCGAGGAGGGTGGCAAGTGAGCACGATCGCCGACCCGCGCGACATCATCGTGGCGCCGGTCGTCTCGGAGAAGAGCTACAGCGAGCTGAACCGGAACTGGTACACCTTCCTGGTGCACCCGGACGCGAACAAGACCGAGATCAAGATCGCTATCCAGCAGATCTTCAACGTCCGCGTCCTGACGGTCAACACGCTCAACCGCCAGGGTAAGCGCAAGCGCACCAAGACCGGCTTCGGTCAGCGCAAGGCGACCAAGCGGGCGATCGTGAAGCTGGCTGACGGTGACCGTATCGAGGCCTTCGGCGGCCCGGTCAGCTGAGGGGTGTAGACAATGGCTATCCGTAAGTACAAGCCGACGACGCCGGGCCGACGCGGCTCCAGCGTCGCCGACTTCGCCGAGATCACCCGGTCCACGCCGGAAAAGTCGCTGCTGGCTCCGCTGCCGAAGAAGGGCGGGCGTAACGCCCACGGCCGGATCACCACGCGGCACCACGGTGGCGGTCACAAGCGCCAGTACCGTCTGATCGACTTCAAGCGGGTCGACAAGGACGGCGTGCCGGCGAAGGTCGCCCACATCGAGTACGACCCGAACCGCACCGCGCGCATCGCGCTGCTGCACTACGCCGACGGCGAGAAGCGCTACATCCTCGCGCCGAAGGACCTGAAGCAGGGCGACCGCGTCGAGTCGGGCCCGGCCGCCGACATCAAGCCGGGTAACAACCTGCCGCTGCGCAACATCCCGGTCGGTACCACGATCCACAACGTGGAGCTGCGTCCGGGTGGCGGGGCCAAGCTGGCCCGTTCCGCCGGCGTCGGCATCCAGCTGCTCGGCCGTGAGGGCGCGTACGCGACCCTGCGTATGCCGTCCGGCGAGATCCGGCGGGTGGACGTGCGCTGCCGCGCGAGCGTCGGCGAGATCGGCAACGCCGACCAGTCGAACATCAACTGGGGCAAGGCCGGCCGGATGCGGTGGAAGGGCAAGCGCCCGACCGTCCGTGGTGTCGCCATGAACCCGGTCGACCACCCGCACGGTGGTGGTGAGGGTAAGACCTCCGGTGGTCGCCACCCGGTCAACCCGCAGGGTAAGCCCGAGGGCCGCACCCGCCGTAAGGGCCAGCCGAGTGACCGGCTGATCGTCCGCCGCCGCTACGCCACGCGTAAGCGCGGCTGAGGGAGATAAGACATGCCTCGCAGCCTGAAGAAGGGCCCGTTCGTAGACGACCACCTGCTCAAGAAGGTGGAGACGCAGAACGACAAGGGCTCGAAGAACGTGATCAAGACCTGGTCGCGGCGCTCGACGATCATCCCGGAGATGCTCGGGCACACGATCGCCGTGCACGACGGACGCAAGCACGTCCCGGTGTTCGTGACCGAGGCGATGGTCGGGCACAAGCTCGGCGAGTTCGCGCTGACCCGCACGTTCAAGGGTCACGAGAAGGACGACCGGAAGAGCCGTCGGCGCTGACGCCGCGGGCATACGGATAGAGGGAACAAGGGGTTACAGCGATGCCAGGAAAGGGCGACGCTCCGGTGCTTCCGGGCGCGCGGGCGGTTGCGCGGCACGTGCGCATCTCGCCGATGAAGGCGCGCCGGGTGGTCAACCTCGTCCGCGGCCTGCCCGCGAAGGAGGCTCTCACGGTGCTGCAGTTCGCGCCGCAGGCTGCGAGCGAGCAGGTGTACAAGGTGCTCGCTAGCGCGATCGCCAACGCGGAGAACAACGAGCGGCTGGATCCTGACGCGCTGCTCGTCAGCGAGGCGTTCGTGGACGAGGGCCCGACGATGAAGCGGTTCCAGCCGCGGGCTCAGGGCCGGGCCTACCGGATCCGCAAGCGCACCTGCCACATCACCGTGGCGGTCGAGGCGGTCGCGCCGGCAGCGCCGAGGAAGGCCGCGGCGAAGAAGGCCGCCCCGGCGACGCAGGCCGCACCGGCCGAGACGGCAAGCAAGACGGAGGACGCCGAGTAATGGGTCAGAAGGTTCACCCCACTGGGTTCCGGCTCGGCATCTCGACCGACTGGAAGTCCCGCTGGTTCGCGGACAAGCTCTACAAGGACTACATCGGCGAGGATGTCAAGATCCGCCGGATGATGTCCAAGGGCCTCGAGCGTGCCGGCATCTCCAAGGTCGACATCGAGCGCACCCGCGACCGGGTCCGGGTCGACATCCACACCGCCCGGCCGGGCATCGTCATCGGCCGTAAGGGTGCGGAGGCCGACCGGATCCGCGGCGAGCTCGAGAAGCTCACCGGCAAGCAGGTGCAGCTCAACATCATCGAGGTGAAGAGCCCCGAGTCGGACGCGCAGCTGGTCGCGCAGGGCGTGGCCGAGCAGCTGTCCAGCCGGGTCAGCTTCCGTCGGGCGATGCGCAAGGCCATGCAGTCCGCGATGAAGAACCCGGTCGTCAAGGGCATCCGGGTCCAGGTCTCGGGTCGTCTCGGCGGCGCCGAGATGAGCCGGACCGAGTTCTACCGCGAGGGCCGGGTTCCGCTGCACACGCTGCGGGCCAACATCGAGTACGGCTTCTTCGAGGCTCGTACCACCTTCGGCCGGATCGGCGTGAAGGTCTGGATCTACAAGGGTGACGCGGTTCCGGGCCGGGAGGCTCCGGCCGAGGCCGGTCCGTCCCGCCCGCGTCGTGGCGAGCGTGGCGACCGTCCGGAGCGTCCGCGCCGTGGTCGGTCGGGTTCGTCCGGCACGACGGCCGGTGGCACCGAGGCCGGCCGGGCTGCCGCGACGACGATCGCGCAGCAGGCCGAGACGCCGAGCGGCGAGCCGGTTGACACCGGCGCGGTCGCCGCGGTCGCCACTCAGCCGGCAGAAACGCAGCAGGAGGGCTGACAGATGCTGATGCCGCGCAAGCCCCCGAAGGGCTTCCGCAAGCCGCACCACCCGGACCGCCACGGCGCGTCCAAGGGTGGTAACCGGGTGGTGTTCGGCGAGTTCGGGATCCAGGCTCTCGAGCCGGCGTACGTGACGAACCGCCAGATCGAGTCGGCGCGTATCGCGATGACCCGTCACATCAAGCGTGGCGGCAAGGTCTGGATCACGATCTTCCCGGACCAGGCTCTCACCAAGAAGCCCGCCGAGACCCGGATGGGTTCCGGTAAGGGTTCGCCCGAGTGGTGGGTTGCCAACGTCAAGCCGGGGCGGGTCCTCTTCGAGATGTCCTTCCCCAACGAGCAGATCGCGCGAGAGGCCATGCGTCGCGCGATCCACAAGCTCCCGATGAAGTGCCGGATTGTTACGCGCGAAGTGGGTGAATCCTGATGGCAGCGGGCGTTAAGGCGACCGAGCTGCGTGAGCTCTCCGAGGAGGAGCTGGTCACGAAGCTGCGGGAGGCCAAGGCGGAGCTGTTCAACCTCCGCGTGCAGGCCGCGACCGGGCAGCTGGACAACAACCGGCGGCTGCAGGTCATCCGTCGGGAGATCGCCCGGATCTACACGATCATGCGTGAGCGCGAGCTGGGGCTCTCGGCCGCGCCGACTGAGGTGACTGCATCATGACCGAAGACACCGCCACCGCCGCCGCGCGGTCCCGCCGCAAGGTCCGTGAGGGCCTGGTGGTCAGCGACAAGATGGACAAGACCGTCGTGGTCGAGGTCGAGGACCGGGTCAAGCACGCGCTGTACGGCAAGATCATGCGCCGGACCAGCAAGCTGAAGGTCCACGACGAGCAGAACGACGCCGGCATCGGCGACCGGGTCCTGATCATGGAGACCCGGCCGCTGTCCGCCACCAAGCGTTGGCGGATCGTGGAGATCCTGGAAAAGGCCAAGTAGCGAAGGCTCGATCTCGCCCGGCGTTGCGTCGGGCGCAGGTTCCGCCAGGCTCCGGCCGGCCGCCACGGCGGCCGGAGAACCGGCAGACATAGGAGATAGACGTGATTCAGCAGGAGTCGCGACTGCGCGTCGCCGACAACACGGGTGCTCGGGAGATCCTGTGCATCCGGGTTCTCGGTGGCTCCGGTCGGCGCTACGCGAGCATCGGCGACGTCATCGTGGCCACCGTCAAGGACGCGATCCCGGGTGCCGGTGTCAAGAAGGGCGACGTCGTCAAGGCGGTCGTCGTCCGCACCGCCAAGGAGAAGCGGCGGCCGGACGGCTCGTACATCCGCTTCGACGAGAACGCCGCCGTCATCATCAAGGACGGTGGGGACCCGCGTGGTACCCGTATCTTCGGCCCGGTGGGTCGGGAGCTGCGGGACAAGCGGTTCATGAAGATCATTTCCCTCGCGCCGGAGGTGTTGTGACCGTGAAGGTCAAGAAGGGCGACACGGTCGTCGTCATCGCCGGCAAGGACAAGGGTGCCAAGGGCAAGGTCATTGCGGCCTACCCGCGGCAGGACAAGGTCCTGGTCGAGGGCGTGAACCGGGTCAAGAAGCACACCCGCATCAGCACCACCCAGCGTGGCGCCAAGACCGGTGGCATCGTCACCCAGGAGGCCCCGATCCACGTCTCGAACGTGCAGGTCCTGGACTCCGACGGCAAGCCGACCCGCGTCGGTTACCGCATCGACGACAACGGCCAGAAGGTCCGCATCGCGCGTAGCACCGGTAAGGACCTGTGATGACCACGGCTACCGAAAAGACCCTGCCGCGCCTCAAGGAGCGGTACCGCAACGAGATCGTGGCCCAGCTGCGCGAGCAGTACAGCTACGGCAACCCCATGCAGGTGCCGCGGCTGGTCAAGATCGTCGTCAACATGGGTGTCGGCGAGGCTGCTCGCGACGCCAAGCTGATCGACGGCGCGGTCCGCGACCTCGCCACGATCACCGGCCAGAAGCCGCAGGTGCGGCGGGCGACCAAGTCCATCGCGCAGTTCAAGCTCCGCGAGGGCATGCCGATCGGTGCGAAGGTGACCCTTCGCGGCGACCGGATGTGGGAGTTCCTGGACCGGCTGCTCTCGATCGCGCTGCCGCGTATCCGCGACTTCCGCGGTCTGGACGGGCGCAAGCTCGACGGGCACGGCAACTACACGTTCGGTCTGACCGAGCAGTCGGTGTTCCACGAGATCGACCAGGACAAGATCGATCGCCAGCGGGGCATGGACATCACGGTGGTCACGACCGCCACGACCGACGACGAGGGCCGGGCGCTGCTCAAGCTCCTGGGCTTCCCGTTCAAGGAGAACTGAGATGGCCAAGAAGGCGCTGATCATCAAGGCGGCCGCGAAGCCGAAGTTCTCGGTTCGCGCTTACACCCGCTGCCAGCGGTGCGGGCGCCCGAAGGCGGTCTACCGCAAGTTCGGGCTCTGCCGGGTCTGCATCCGGGAGATGGCCCACCGCGGTGAGCTGCCGGGCGTGTCCAAGGCTTCCTGGTAAGGGCGACCGCGTCCCGGCTGTCGGCCGGGACCTCCTGCACCGATTAGGTATTGCTCTTCGCCGTAGGCCCGGGGCCGGTGCCCCGGGAACCCCGGCGAGAAAGGCTGACGAAATCCATGACGATGACCGACCCGATCGCAGACATGCTCACGCGTCTGCGTAACGCCAACCAGGCGTACCACGATCAGGTGAAGATGCCCTACTCGAAGATCAAGGCGAACATCGCCGAGGTCCTCAAGGCCGAGGGTTACATCGCCACCTGGTCGGTCGAGGAGCCCGAGGAGGGCGCCGTCGGCAAGCGACTGGTCGTCGAGCTGAAGTACGGCCAGAACCGCGAGCGGAGCCTGGCCGGCATCAAGCGCGTGTCCAAGCCCGGTCTCCGGGTGTACGCCAAGTCGGACGGGCTCCCGCGGGTGCTCGGCGGGCTGGGCGTGGCGATCATTTCGACGTCCCAGGGGCTGCTCACCGACCGGCAGGCCCGCAAGCGGAGCGTTGGCGGGGAAGTCCTCGCCTTCGTCTGGTAACGGGAGACAGGTAGAAATGTCGCGAATTGGACGTAAGTCGATCCCGGTGCCAGCCGGCGTCGACATCACGATCGACGGGCAGACCGTCAAGGTCAAGGGCCCCAAGGGCGAACTGCAGCACACCATCGCCGCGCCGATCACGGTCGAGCGGGCGGAGGACGGGCAGCTGAACGTCAACCGCCCGAACGACGAGCGCAAGGCGAAGGAACTGCACGGCCTGAGCCGGACGCTGGTCGCCAACATGATCGTCGGGGTCACCGAGGGCTACCGTAAGAGCCTGGAGATCGCCGGCACCGGTTACCGGGTCACCGCCAAGGGCAAGGACCTCGAGTTCGCGCTCGGGTTCTCGCACCCGGTGCTGGTCCCCGCCCCGGAGGGCATCACCTTCACGGTGGAGCGGCCGACCCTCTTCCACGTGGCCGGCATCGACAAGCAGCAGGTCGGTGAGGTTGCCGCCAACATCCGGAAGATCCGCCCGCCGGAGCCCTACAAGGGCAAGGGCGTGAAGTACCAGGGCGAGGTCATCCGCCGCAAGGCTGGAAAGGCAGGTAAGAAGTGAGCGCCACGCTGCTCAAGCGCCGCCGCGGTGTCGCCGCCAAGCGCGCCGTTGGGCGTGCGCGTCGACACTTCCGCGTCCGCAAGAACGTCAGCGGTACGGCCGAGCGTCCGCGCCTGGTCGTCACCCGTTCGCTGCGGCACATGGTCGCCCAGATCGTCGACGACACCAAGGGTCACACCCTGGCGTCGGCGTCGACCCTGGACGCCTCGCTGCGCGGTACCGAGGGCGACAAGAGCGCCCTGGCTGGCAAGGTCGGCGCGCTGCTGGCCGAGCGGGCCAAGGCCGCCGGCATCTCCAAGGTCGTCTTCGACCGCGGTGGCAACCGGTACGCGGGGCGGGTCGCCGCGCTTGCCGATGCCGCCCGCGAAGCCGGGCTCGAGTTCTAACAACCCCGTCACGAGAGAGAAGAGAGGCTGCTGATGCCAGGTCAACAGCGCCGTGGCGGCGGGTCCGGTGGCAACGAGGGTGGTCGCCGCGACAACCGCCGTGAGGGCGGCCGCGGAAACGCGCCCGTCGAGAAGACCCCGCACCTCGAGCGGGTCGTCGCGATCAACCGCGTCGCCAAGGTCGTGAAGGGTGGTCGTCGCTTCAGCTTCACCGCCCTGGTGATCGTGGGCGACGGCGACGGCACGGTCGGCGTGGGCTACGGAAAGGCCAAGGAGGTGCCCGCGGCGATCGCCAAGGGTGTCGAGGAGGCCAAGAAGCACTTCTTCAAGGTGCCGCGTATCGGCCAGTCGATCCCGCACCCGGTCACGGGTGAGGACGCCGCCGGCGTCGTGCTGCTCAAGCCGGCCTCGGCCGGTACGGGTGTCATCGCCGGTGGTCCGGTGCGTGCCGTGCTGGAGTGCGCCGGTATCCACGACGTGCTCTCCAAGAGCCTCGGGTCGTCCAACCCGATCAACATCGTGCACGCCACCGTGGCGGCCCTGAAGGGGCTTGAGTCCCCCGAGCAGGTCGCGGCGCGTCGTGGCCTGCCGGTGGAGGACGTCGCGCCGGCCGCCATGCTGGCGTCGCGGGCGGGGGTGGCGCACTGATGGCACGTCTCAAGGTCACCCAGCTCCGGTCCGAGATCGGGACCAAGCAGAACCAGCGTGACTCGCTGCGTTCGCTCGGTCTCAAGCGGATCAACGACGTGGTGGTCAAGGAGGACCGGCCGGAGATTCGCGGCATGATCTTCGCGGTTAACCACCTCGTGAAGGTCGAGGAGGTCGAGTAATGACGATCAAGGTCCACCACCTGCGCCCGGCGCCCGGGTCCAAGACCGCGAAGACCCGTGTGGGTCGCGGTGAGGGCTCGAAGGGCAAGACCGCCGGTCGCGGTACCAAGGGTTCCAAGGCCCGCAAGAACATCTCGGCGGCGTTCGAGGGTGGGCAGATGCCCATCCACATGCGCCTGCCGAAGATGAAGGGCTTCAAGAACAAGTTCAAGGTGGTCTTCCAGGTGGTCAACCTGGACCGGCTCGCCGAGCTGTTCCCCAACGGCGGCCAGGTCGGCCCGCTTGAGCTGGTCGAGGTCGGCGCGGTCCGCAAGGGCCAGCCGGTGAAGGTCCTTGGTACCGGTGACCTCGGCGGGGTGGCTCTCCAGGTGTCGGCGCACGCGTTCAGCGCGTCGGCCAAGGAGAAGATCGCCGCCGCCGGTGGCTCCGTCACCGAGCTGTAAGGCGTACGACCCGTGGCGCCCGTCCAGTTGTGTTCAACTGGCGGGCGCCATGGTCTACCTGGGCCGTGTGCGCCCGGTAACATCGGAAGCGGTTTATGTAGCCGGGCACGTCTGCCCGGACCGGGATCGGGCTGTTAGAGTCCCATCCCAGCCATGGATATCGGGCACTCGCCCGGCACCCACCCCGGCCCGCCAGGGATCACCGGCGGCCCGCCTCGCGCAGGAGGAAGAAGTTGCTGTCCGCCTTTCTCAGTGCGTTCCGTACGCCTGACCTGCGCAAGAAGCTGCTGTTCACAGTAGGCATCATCGCGGTCTACCGACTGGGTGCCACGCTGCCCAGTCCGGGCGTCTCGTACGGCAACGTGCAGAAGTGCCTCGACACCCTGCAGGGTGAAAACACGGGCGTGCTGAACCTGCTCAACCTCTTCTCCGGCGGAGCGCTGCTGCAGCTCTCGGTCTTCGCGCTGGGCATCATGCCCTACATCACCGCGTCGATCATCCTGCAGCTGCTGACCGTGGTGATTCCCCGGCTTGAGCAGCTCCGCAAGGAGGGCCAGGCCGGTCAGGCGAAGATCACCCAGTACACCCGCTACCTGACCCTCGGTCTCGGTGTGCTCCAGGCCTCGGCGTTCGTCGCGCTGGCCCGTTCCGGGCAGCTCTTCCAGAACCGCTGTGACCAGTTCCCGATCATCCCCGAGGGCACCGGCATCCCGGACTGGCTGACGCTGACCATCCTGGTGATGACGATGACCGCCGGCACCGGCATGGTCATGTGGCTCGGCGAGCTGATCACCGACCGCGGCGTCGGCAACGGCATGTCCGTGCTGATCTTCACCTCGATCGCGGCCCGGCTGCCCAGTGAGGGCTGGCAGATCAAGACCAGCAAGGGCTGGGACATGTTCGCCCTGGTCATCGCGCTGGTCCTGGTGGTCATCACCGCGGTCACCTTCATCGAGCAGGCGCAGCGCCGGATCCCGGTGCAGTACGCCAAGCGGATGATCGGCCGGCGCATGTACGGCGGCACCTCGACGTACATCCCGCTGAAGGTCAACCAGGCGGGTGTCATCCCGGTCATCTTCGGCTCGTCGCTGCTCTACCTGCCGCAGCTGGCGCTGCAGTTCTTCGACCAGAACAACCCGGGCAAGACCCAGGCCTGGATCCAGAACAACCTGGTGGCGCCGAGCAGCCCGATCTACATCTCGGTCTACTTCCTGCTGATCATCTTCTTCACGTACTTCTACGTCTCGATCACGTTCAACCCGACCGAGGTCGCGGACAACATGAAGAAGTACGGCGGGTTCGTGCCGGGCATCCGACCGGGCAAGCCGACGGCCGACTACCTGGACTTCATCCTCAGCCGGATCACCCTGCCGGGCGCGCTCTACCTGGGCATCATCTCGATCCTGCCGAACTTCTTCTTCATCTGGCTGGACAACCAGCAGTACCAGAACTTCCCGTTCGGCGGCACCGCTGTGCTCATCATGGTCGGCGTCGGTCTGGAGACCGTTAAGCAGATCGAGAGCCAACTCATGCAGCGGAACTACGAAGGGTTCCTGCGGTAGATGAGACTCGTTCTGGTTGGCCCGCCGGGCGCGGGCAAGGGCACGCAGGCCGAGTTCATCGCCGCGCACCTGGCGGTCCCGAAGATCTCGACCGGGGACATCTTCCGGTCGAACGTGACCCAGGGCACGCCGCTCGGTGTCGAGGCGAAGCGGTACATGGACGCGGGCGAGCTGGTCCCGGACGAGGTGACCATCAACATGGTCCGGGACCGGCTGGCCGAGCCCGACGCCAGCGAGGGCTTCCTGCTCGACGGCTTCCCGCGCACCACGCCGCAGGCCGCCGCACTGGACAAGCTCCTCGCCGATCTGGGCACCGCCCTGGACCTGGTGCTGGAGCTGGTGGTCGACGACGACGAGGTGATCCGGCGGCTCTCCGGCCGGCGCACCTGTCGGGGCTGCGGCAAGATCTGGCACGTCGAGTTCGACGCCACCACCCGGGACGGCATCTGCGACCGCTGTGGCGCGGAGCTGTTCCAGCGTGACGACGACAAGCCGGAGACCATCGCCACCCGCCTGCGGGAGTACAGCGAGAAGACCGCGCCCCTGGTCGACTACTACGGCGCCCAGGGCAAGCTGGTCGGCATCGACGCGACCGGGCCGGTGGAGGACGTCACCGTCCGGGCCATCGACGCGCTGCGCTCGTACTGAGGCCGTGGTCGGGCCGTACCACGGCGGATAGAGTGCGAACAGCGGGGTACGTGCGACGTGCCCCGCTGTTCGGCAACGAAAGGTAACCGCTCCATGCGTCGTCCCCAGCTGGACATCCAGCTGAAGACCCCTGACCAGATCGAGAAGATGCGCGCCGCGGGGCTGGTGGTGGCCGAGGCGCTGCGTCGGATGCGCGAGGCGGTGGCTCCCGGGGTGAGCACCGCCGACCTGGACGCGATCGCCGAGTCGACGATCCGCGAGGCGGGCGCGGTGCCGTCGTTCAAGGGCTACCACGGCTTCCCGGCGTCGATCTGCTCCTCGGTCAATGAGCAGATCGTGCACGCCATCCCCGCGCCGGAGCAGGTGCTCCGCGACGGTGACCTGATCTCCATCGACTGCGGGGCGGTGCTCGACGGCTGGCACGGCGATGCCGCGATCACCGTCGGGGTGGGCGACGTCGACCCGGCGCTGCTGAAGATGGCCGAGGTCGCCGAGGACGCGATGTGGGCCGGCATCGCCGCCGCCGCCCGGGGCGCGGCCAGCGGCAGGGGCCGGCTCACCGACATCTCGCACGCGGTGGAGAACGCCGTGCGCAAGGGTGGCCGCTACGGCATCGTTGACGGGTACGGCGGGCACGGCATCGGCACCGAGATGCACCAGGACCCGCACGTGCTCAACCACGGCCGGCCGGGCAAGGGCCCGCGGCTGGTCCCGGGGATGGCGCTGGCCATCGAGCCGATGATCACCATGGGTTCGCCGCGTACCGCCGAGCTCGCCGACGGCTGGACGGTGGTCACCCGGGACGGCTCCATGGCCGTGCACGTCGAGCACTCGATGGCGCTGCTGTCGGACGGCGTCTGGGTGCTGACCGCGTTCGACGGCGGCCGGGGCCGCCTGGGCGACCTGGTCACCGCCCGTCAGCCGGCCACGTCGACCGCTCCCTGACCGACCCGGGCGACCGCCCGCCGTCCGATCAGGGGTCCGCCGCTAGTTCCGCCGCCCGTTCGCTAGTTCCGCCGCCCGTTCGCTAGTTCCGCCGCCCGTTCGCTAGTTCCGCCGGCCGTCGCGGGTTCAACGGGCCATCGGCCGACGGGCGGGGGAGCTGGAAGGTCGGGCGGGACGCCAGTGGCGTGGCGGTGGCACCCTTGCCGACATGGACGGGCGCGACGGGATGCGGGCCGCGGACGCGGACCGGCAGGCGGTGGCCGACCGGCTGCGGTCAGCCGTCGACGAGGGTCGGCTGAACCTGCACGAGTACGACGAGCGGTTGCAGCGGGCCTACGCCGCCCGCACGTACGCCGAACTGGACGTCCTGCTCGCCGACCTGCCGGCGGTGACGCCTCCGGAGCGCTCGGCGCTCGCCCCGGACCCCGCCGGGCCGCCTGACCCCGCCGGTGGTCGGCCGTCCCCGGCCGCCCCTCGGGGCGTCGCGGCCCGCTGGCTGGCCGAGGTGTGGCTGCCGTACCTCAGGGTGGTCGCCACCGTGGTGACGATCTGGGCGGTGACCTCGGTGCTCTCCCGCGACCTGCTCTACTTTTGGCCCGCGTGGGTGGCCGGGCCCTGGGGTGCGGTGCTGGCGGTCCGCACGGTCAGCGGGCTGGCCGGGGGAGAGCCGCGGCGCCAGGCGATCGAGCGGGAGCGCCGGCGCCGGCACAAGCGGGCCAAGCGGGCCCGCCGGCGGGAACTCCGCGCCGGTGGACCGGACGAGCGGGACGACCCGCGTCCGGTCGGCTGACCGGCCCCGTCCCGGCAGGGTGGGCCAGGCCGGCGGGCCGCTCCGGCCGGCACGGAGATCATCGGGGGCTCCGGGCGGCGGGTCCCGACGGGCCGCGCGGTGATCGTCGCGGGTTGCGGCCGGCGCGTGGCCACGGGTCGCGCGGAGATCATCGAGGGCCCTGGCGGGCGGAGGTGGCCGGACTCGCCGGCGTGGTGGGTGGTCGGTTTGGCGACCGACCGCAGGCGGGCGTACACTTTCTGATCGGCGCACAGCGTCCACTCCGGCATGCCCACCCTGCGCTTCGGTGGGAGCTGGAGCCGCGGCTGGCGCGGGCCCCTGATCTTGGTCAGATGCCCGTGTAAGACGTTGTGAGCCGTCCGGAGTAACCGAAGTCAGGACAGCGGAGGACATGCCGAAAAAAGACGGAGCCATCGAGATCGAGGGTCGGGTCATCGAGCCCCTGCCGAACGCCATGTTCCGGGTGGAGCTCGCGAACGGCCACAAGGTGCTGGCTCACATCAGCGGCAAGATGCGACAGCACTACATCCGCATCCTGCCGGAGGACCGGGTCGTCGTCGAACTTTCGCCGTACGACCTGACCCGCGGGCGCATCGTCTACCGCTACAAGTAGTCCTGACGACGGCCGGATCGTCCCGTGTCCGTCTTCGACGTCCGGGGTCGCGCCTACCGCGCGTCGCCGGGCCAGATGGGAAGTAAGGCAACCGTGAAGGTCAAGCCGAGCGTCAAGAGGATCTGCAACAAGTGCCGGGTTATCCGCCGGCACGGCCGGGTCATGGTCATCTGCTCTGACCCGCGCCACAAGCAGCGCCAGGGCTGAACCACTCCCACCGGTCGTGACACGGCCGGTCGGATCGGTCCGGGCCGCAGATCCAGGCAAGCACATCACCAGCTCGTTCCAGCCGCGAGCGGTACGCAGCGCGTACTCAATCGTGGTTGACCCCCGGTCGGAGGCCGGGGCCCGCTTGGGCACGACCGATCCCGGTCGCCGGCGCTGACAGCGTCGGAAGGACGGGGCGGCCGGTAGCGGGGAGGAACGGGTCCACACCTCCGCCACACATCACGAGGAGTACGCCCGCACATGGCACGTCTAGTCGGCGTGGATCTCCCCCGCGAGAAGCGGATGGAGATCGCGCTCACCTACATTTTCGGGGTCGGTCGCACCCGTGCCCTGGAGACGCTCGCCGCCACCGGCATCTCGCCGGACAAGCGCGCCCGGGACCTCACGGATGAGGAGCTGGTCGAGCTCCGCAACCACATCGAGGGCAACTACAAGGTAGAAGGCGACCTGCGCCGCGAGGTCGCCGCTGACATCCGCCGCAAGGTCGAGATCGGCTGCTACGCGGGTATCCGGCACCGCCGGGGCCTGCCCGTCCGTGGCCAGCGGACCAAGACCAACGCGCGGACCCGCAAGGGCCCGAAGCGGACCGTCGCCGGCAAGAAGAAGCCCGGCAAGAAGTAATAGGAGCGCAGAAGACTTATGCCACCGAAGGCTCGTGCCGGAGCCGCTGTCAAGAAGGTCCGGCGCAAGGAACGCAAGAACGTCGCCCACGGGCAGGCGCACATCAAGAGCACCTTCAACAACACCATCGTGTCCATCACGGACCCGACCGGTGCGGTCATCTCCTGGGCCTCCGCCGGCCAGGTTGGCTTCAAGGGCTCGCGCAAGTCGACCCCGTTCGCCGCGCAGCTGGCCGCCGAGGCCGCCGCGCGTCGGGCGATGGAGCACGGCATGCGCAAGGTCGACGTGTTCGTCAAGGGTCCCGGCTCCGGCCGGGAGACCGCCATCCGTTCGCTGCAGGCCGTGGGCCTCGAGGTCGGGCAGATCGCCGACGTCACCCCGCAGCCGCACAACGGTTGCCGTCCGCCCAAGCGTCGCCGGGTCTGAGAGGTTAGAGAGAGATGGCTCGTTACACCGGTGCTGACTGCCGCCGTTGCCGGCGGGAGAAGATGAAGCTGTTCCTCAAGGGCAGCAAGTGCGATGGCCCGAAGTGCCCGTTCGAGTCCCGGCCGTTCCCGCCCGGGCAGCACGGCCGCGGCCGCACCAAGGAGACGGAGTACCTGCTCCAGCTCCGCGAGAAGCAGAAGGCCCGTCGTGTCTACGGCGTGCTGGAGAAGCAGTTCCGCGGCTACTACGAAGAGGCCGTGGGCAAGCAGGCGAAGACCGGTGAGGTCCTCCTGCAGATCCTCGAGTCGCGGCTCGACAACGTCGTCTACCGGGCCGGCTACGCCCACTCGCGGGACATGGCCCGCCAGCTGGTCAAGCACGGTCACTTCACGGTGAACGGCAAGAAGGTCGACATCCCGTCGTACCGCGTCAAGGAGCACGACATCATCGAGGTCCGGGGCAAGAGCAAGGAGCTCACCCCGTTCGTCGTCGCGCAGGCGCAGGCCGGTTCGCGCTCGGTGCCCGCGTGGCTCGAGGCGATCCCCAGCCAGATGAAGATCCTCGTGCACTCCCTCCCGGCCCGGCAGGTCATCGACACGCAGGTCCAGGAGCAGTTGATCGTCGAGCTCTACTCCAAGTAGTCAGAGCTCGTTGCGGTGGCCCGCCCTCCGGGGCGGGCCACCGGAACGGTTTGTGTCGTGGGCGTCAAATAGCGGGCGCCCCGGAAGAGAAGAGAAGACATGCTCATCAGCCAGCGACCGTCCCTCTCCGAGGAGTCGATCAGCGAGACCCGCTCCCGGTTCGCCATCGAGCCGCTGGAGCCGGGCTTCGGCTACACCCTGGGCAACTCGCTGCGGCGCACGCTGCTGTCGTCGATCCCGGGCGCGGCGGTGACGTCGATCAAGATCGACGGCGTGCTGCACGAGTTCACCACGATCCCCGGTGTCAAGGAGGACGTGGTCGAGCTCGTCATGAACATCAAGGAGCTCACGGTCAGCTCCGAGCACGACGAGCCGGTCAGCATGTACCTGCGCAAGCAGGGCCCGGGCGACGTGACGGCGGGCGACATCCAGCCGCCGGCCGGCGTCTCGGTGCACAACCCGGACCTGAAGCTCGCCACCCTCAACGGCAAGGGCCGGCTCGACATGGAGCTGACCGTCGAGCGGGGTCGGGGCTACGTCACGGCGGCGCAGAACAAGCAGTCCGGCGCCGAGATCGGCCGCATCCCGGTCGACTCGATCTACTCGCCGGTGCTGAAGGTGACCTACCGCGTCGAGGCGACCCGTGTGGAGCAGCGCACCGACTTCGACCGGCTGATCATCGACGTCGAGACCAAGCCGTCGATGGGCCCGCGTACCGCGCTGGCTTCCGCCGGCTCGACGCTGGTGGAGCTCTTCGGGCTGGCCCGGGAGCTGGACGAGACCGCCGAGGGCATCGACATCGGGCCGTCCCCGCAGGACGCCCAGCTGGCGGCGGACCTGGCTCTGCCGATCGAGGAGCTGGACCTCACCGTCCGCTCCTACAACTGCCTCAAGCGCGAGGGCATCAACACCGTTGGTGAGCTCATCGGGCGTACCGAGGCCGACCTCCTCGACATCCGCAACTTCGGGCAGAAGTCGATCGACGAGGTCAAGATGAAGCTCGCCGGGATGGGTCTCGGGCTGAAGGACTCGGCTCCGAACTTCGACCCGGCGCACGTCGTGGACACCTTCGGCGAGGCCGACTACGACACCGACGACTACCGCGAGACCGAGCAGCTCTAGTCCGCGCTGCCGCCACAACTGAGGAGCACCAAGCATGCCCACGCCCACCAAGGGCCCCCGCCTCGGCGGCAGCCCCGCGCACGAGCGGCTGATGCTGGCCAACCTGGCCACCGCGCTGTTCCAGCACGGCAAGATCCAGACCACCGAGACCAAGGCCCGGCGGCTGCGTCCGCTGGCCGAGCAGCTCATCACCAAGGCCAAGCGCGGTGACCTGGCGTCCCGGCGGCGGGTGCTGGGCGTCGTCAAGGACAAGGACGTGGTCTACGCCCTGTTCGACCAGATCGCGCCGCGGTACACCAACCGCAACGGTGGCTACACCCGGATCGTGAAGACCGGTTCGCGCAAGGGTGACAACGCGCCGATGGCCGTCATCGAGCTGGTGGAGGAGCTTCAGGTCGCCGAGCCGAAGGCGAACAAGAAGACCGCCGCCCGCAAGGCCGCGCAGCAGGACAAGGTCGAGGCGCTCGCCCCGGCCGAGGAGGCCCCGCAGTCGGCCCCGGCCGACCAGGACTCCGAGGCGCCGGTGTCGGCGTCCGGTGACACCAAGGCCGCTCGCGAGGACAGCGACGAGGCCGGCGAGAACGACAAGGCCTGATCCAGGCCACCGTCGGGCCCGGCATCCCTCAGGGGGTGCCGGGCCCGACCCGTAACAGGAGGTACGAGGTGGACGAGCGGATCCGGCTGCGGCTGGACGTCTCGTACGACGGCACCGGTTTCTCCGGCTGGGCCGCCCAGCCGACCCGACGCACCGTCGCCGGGGTGCTCGTCGAGACCCTGGACCTGGTCCTGGGCGCCGGTACCGCCACCGGGCTGACCGTGGCCGGTCGGACCGACGCGGGGGTGCACGCCACCGGGCAGGTCTGCCACCTGGACCTGCCCGCCGAGGTGTGGCGGCAGCACGACGGGCGGCTGGTGCGTCGGCTGGCCCGGTTGCTCCCCACCGATGTGCGGGTACGGGCGATGACCGAGGTGCCGGCCGACTTCGACGCCCGGTTCTCGGCCACCTTCCGCCGCTACGAGTACCGGGTCACCGACGCCCCGTTCGGGGCCGAGCCGCTGCGCCGGCACGAGATCCTGGCCTGGCCGAAGCCGCTGGACCTGGCCGCGCTGAACGCCGCGGCGGCGGGCTTGGTGGGGGAGCACGACTTCGCCGCGTACTGCCGGCGCAAGGAGAACGCGACCACGCTGCGCGAGGTGACCCGGCTGGACTGGCGCAGCGAGCCCGACGGCATCCTGGTCGCCACCGTGCAGGCGGACGCGTTCTGCCAGGCGATGGTGCGCAGCCTGGTGGGCGCGATGCTGGTGGCCGGCGACGGTCGCCGTCCGGTGGAGTGGCCGGGCAGCCTGCTGACCCGCCGGGAGCGGTCCAGTGAGGTGACGGTGGCCGCGGCGCACGGGTTGACCCTGGTCGCGGTGGGCTACCCGGAGGACCCGGCCGAGTACGCCCGCCGTGCCGACCTGACCCGGCGGCTGCGGGTCCCGGTCGAGGGTTGACCGCCGGACGCACGAACGACGGGTGCGCCGCCGGTCGGCGACGCACCCGTCAACGGGGGGCTGATCAGTCGCCCGGTGTCTCGTCCCCGCCGGTGCCGTCCTGGCTCCCGCCGGACTCCGACGGGCCCGCCGTGGGCTGGCCGGCGCTGCCGCCTTCGGCCCGCCGCTCCAGCACACCCCGGCTCAGGTGCAGCTCGATGATGTCGAAGAGGATCTCCCGGACCTGGGTGTCACCGGCCTTCACCGCGGCTCCGTCGGCCCGGACGACCAGCGCGTACGCCAGGTAGTGGCCGCGCACCTGCCAGCCGACCCGGGCCGGTGCGGTGGACACCACCTCGCTGTCGTCGCCCGCGCTCATGCCGCGGAACCGGCCCTGCCGCTCGTCGAGCAACTGCCGGATCCGGTCCCGGGCCCGTTCCGCGCTGACCTTGTCAGTGAGGTTGAACAGCCCCGCGGTGACCAGGTGGTCGCCGCTGGGCGTTCGCAGCGTGGCCCGGACCACCTGGTTGCAGCCGAGCCTGGCCAGCAGCTCGGCCACCTCGCCGGTGGCGGCGACCGCGCAACTGCCGCTGGAGTGCGTCTTGAGCACCTGGTAGGGCGGTTGGCCGTCGCCGACGGCCAACCGCTTGGCCGGGAAGAGTTCCTTGGCCGTCAGCGGTGCCTGGTCGGTGTCGCGGGAGTCGAGATCCTGCCGCTCGGCCGGCGCGGACGCCGCAGCGCCGGGCTGGTACGTCGGGATGGGCTGTGGCTGCGGGTCGCGGTCCACCAGCAGGGCCGCCGCACCGAGACCGCAGAGCGCGAGCAGGACGAGGACGGCCGCGCCGCCGATCAGCACCTGCCAGAGCCGGCCGCCGCCGCGGCGGGCGGGTACCTCGATCGGCTCTGCCGAGGTGTAGACGTGGTCCGGCGGCGGGGGAGGCGGGGCCTCGACCGGCATCGGCATCGGCGGGGGCGGGGGCGGGGGCGGGGGCGGGGACGACGGAAGAACCAGTTGGTTCGGCCGGGACAGCGACGGTGTCGGGAAGCGGGACGGCGACGGTCCCGCGGGCGGGGGCGGACCGGCGCCGAAGTCGGACAGGTCGGACCCGGGCTCCGGGTACTCCACGAAAGCGTCCTCATCGGACTCGTACCGATACACCATGCCGCCCAGAGTAGGAGCGATTGTCCCTTTAGGGGGTAATAATGGGAAATGTGGGTGTGGGCCGTGTCGGCGGGTACCCCGAGCGGTGCGAGAATTGCCGCCGTGACCGGCGACCACTACTTCACCGCTGAACCCACCACCGACGCCCAGCCCCGTGAGGTGGAGTTCTCCGTCGCCGACCGCGACTACCGGCTCGCCTCGGCCGGCGGGGTCTTCTCCGCTACCCGGCTCGACCCGGGCACCGCCGTGCTGCTGCGCAAGGCCGACCTGCCCGCCGCCGACACCACCGGTGAGCTGCTCGACCTCGGCTGCGGCTTCGGACCGATCGCCTGCGTGCTCGCCGACACCGCCCCGACGGCCACCGTGTGGGCCGTCGACGTCAACGCCCGCGCCCGCGAACTGACCGCCGCCAACGCGGCCCGGATCGGCGCCACCGACCGGGTCCGGGTGGCCGCGCCGGACGACGTGCCCGGCGACGTCCACTTCGCCCAGATCTGGTCGAACCCGCCGATCCGCATCGGCAAGGAGGGGCTGCACGACCTGCTGCTGCGCTGGCTGCCCCGGCTCGCCCCGGACGGCGTCGCCTGGCTGGTGGTCGCCCGGCACCTCGGCGGCGACTCACTGCACCGCTGGCTCGCCGACCAGGGCTGGCAGGTCGAGCGGCAGGCCAGCCAGAAGGGCTTCCGGGTGCTGCGGGTCACCCGGTAATTGGATGTACCCGCCGGCCCTGACTGGGGCAGGATCCCCGCGTGGGATACGTGGACGTGGCAGCGGTCGGGCACATCCTGCCCGACGGTCGGGAACTCTTCGCCGACGTGTCGTTCCGGGTCGGTGAGGGGGCCAAGGTCGCCCTGGTCGGGCCGAACGGCGCGGGTAAGACGACGCTGCTGCGGATGGTCGCGGGCGACCTGCCGGTGCGTACCGGAGCCGTCGCGCGGGCCGGTGGCCTCGGCGTGATGCGCCAGTTCATCGGCATGATCGGCGACGAGTCCACGTTGGCCGACCTGGCCCTGTCGCTGGCCCCGCCGCCGCTGCGCGACGCCGGCCGCCGGCTCGTCGAGACCGAGACGGCGATGCGGGCGGCCGAGGTCCGCGGCAAGTACAGCACCGCAGCCGGCAAGGCCCAGCTGGCGTACGCCGACGCGCTCGGCGCCTGGGGCGAGGCCGGCGGGTACGACGCCGAGGTGCTCTTCGACACCGTCTCCACCATCGTGCTGGACCTTCCCTGGGACGCCGCCCGGGACCGGCCGGTGCGCACCCTCTCCGGCGGCCAGCAGAAGCGCTTCGCCCTGGAACTGCTGCTGCGCGGCACGGACGAGGTGCTGCTGCTCGACGAGCCGGACAACTTCCTCGACGTGCCCGGCAAGCGGTGGCTGGAGGGGCGGCTGCGCGAGTCGGGCAAATCGGTGCTCTACGTCTCGCACGACCGGGAGTTGCTGGCGCACACCGCCGACCGGGTGGTCGCCGTGGAGGGCGGCAGCGCCTGGATCCACCCCGGTGGCTTCGCGAGCTGGCACTCCGCCCGGGTGGCCCGGCACGCCCGCCTCGACGAGCTGCGCCGACGCTGGGACGAGGAGCACCAGAAGCTGCGCGAGCTGATGCTCATGTACAAGCAGAAGGCCGCGTACAACGACGGGCTGGCCTCGCGTTACCAGGCGGCGCAGACCCGGCTGCGCAAGTTCGAGGAGGCCGGCCCGCCGCCCGTACCGCCGAAGGACCAGGACATCCGGATGCGGCTGTCCGGCGGGCGGACCGGCAAGCGCGCGGTCATCTGTGACCAGCTGGAGCTCGACGGCCTGACCTACCCCTTCGACCTGGAGATCTGGTACGGCGACCGGGTGGCGGTGCTCGGCGCCAACGGGACGGGGAAGTCCCACTTCCTGCGACTGCTCGCCCGTGGCGGCACCGACCCCGACCCGGCCAACGGGCCGATCGACGCGTCGGCCCTCGCCCCGGTCGCCCACGACGGCACGGTGCGCCTGGGGGCCCGGGTACGTCCCGGGCACTTCTCGCAGACCCACGACCGGCCGGAGTTGATGTCGAAGACCCTGGTCGAGGCGCTCTGGCGCGGCGACGAGCACCGGGCCGGGATGGACCGGCACGCGGCCATGGGGGTGCTCAGCCGCTACGAGCTGGCCGCGCAGGGCGACCAGCGCTTCGGCACCCTCTCCGGCGGCCAGCAGGCCCGGTTCCTGGTGCTGCTGCTGGAGTTGTCCGGAGCGACGCTGCTGCTGCTCGACGAGCCCACCGACAACCTCGACCTGGCCAGCGCCGAGGCGTTGGAGGCCGGCCTGAACGCGTTCGAGGGGACGGTCGTCGCCGTCACCCACGACCGCTGGTTCACCCGCTCCTTCGATCGTTTCGTCCTGTTCGGCGGCGACGGCGAGGTGGTGGAGACCCCGGAGCCGGTTTGGGACGTCCGGTGATCCCCAGCGACCTGCCCGACCGGCTCTGCGCCGTCGGCGGGGTGGTCGCGGTCGCGCTCGGCGGTAGCCGGGCGCGGGGGGAGCACCGGCCGGACTCCGACTGGGACCTCGGCCTGTACTACCGGGGCGAGCTGGACGTGTCGGCGCTGCGAGCGGTCGCCGCGTCGGTCGCCGACGACTCCGACGTGGCGCTCACCGCGCCGGGCGGTTGGGGGCCGTGGGTCGACGGCGGCGGCTGGTTGCGCATCGGCGGCGTCGCGGTGGACTGGATCTACCGGGACCTCGACCGGGTGCACCGGGTCTGGGCGGACTGCCGCGCCGGGCGGTACGAGGTGGGGGTGCAGGCTGGGCACCCGCTCGGTTTCTACTCCTCCGCCTACGCGGGCGAGGTGGCGCTCTGCCGGGTGCTCGCCGATCCGACCGGTGAGCTGGGCGGGCTCCGGGAGCAGACCGGCACGTACCCGCCCGCGCTCGCCGACGCGCTGGTGGCCGGCGGCTGGGAGGCCGGGTTCCTGCTGGCCGGCGCCGCCAAGGCCGCGGCCGGCGGGGACAGCGGGTACGTCGCCGGATGTCTGTTCCGGGTGGTCGGGGTGCTCGCCCAGGTGCTGCACGCCCGCGCGGGCCGGTGGCTGGTCAACGAGAAGGGGATGATCGCCGCCACGGGCCGGCTGCCCGGCGCCCCGCCGGACTTCGAGCGGCAGGCCCAGGCCCTGCTCGGCGCCGTCGGCCACAGCTCCGCCGAGCTGACCGCCACCATCGACGCCACCCGCGAACTGGTCACCGAGGTGGCGGTCATCGGGCGGGCATAGGGTGGATCTCGTGACTGAGATGACCTATCGCCGGCTGGGCGACTCCGGGCTCGTGGTGTCCGTGGTCGGCATCGGCTGCAACAACTTCGGCCGCAAGCTCGACCTCGACGGGACCCGCGCGGTGGTGGACGCCGCCCTGGACGCCGGGATCAACTTCTTCGACACCGCCGACATCTACGGGGAGCCGCAGGGCGCCTCGGAGGAACTGCTCGGGCAGGCGCTCAAGGGGCGCCGGGACGACGTCGTGGTGGCCACCAAGTTCGGCATGGACATGAACGGGCTGAACGGCCCCGACCACGGCGCCCGTGGCGCGCGGCGCTACATCGCCCGGGCCGTGGAGGCGTCGCTGCGCCGGCTCGGCACCGACCACATCGACCTTTACCAGATGCACGAACCCGACCCGGGCACCCCGATCGACGAGACCCTCGCGGCGCTGGACGACCTGGTCCGCGACGGCAAGGTGCGCTACCTGGGCAACTCCAACTTCGCCGGCTGGCAGATCGCCGACGCGGACTGGGTCGCCTCCTCCAACGGCCGGTCCCGCTTCATCAGCGCGCAGAACCACTACAGCCTGCTGGAGCGGTCCGTCGAGACCGAGGTGATCCCGGCCTGCGAGCGGTTCGGCCTCGGCATGCTGCCGTTCTTCCCGCTGGCCAACGGCCTGCTCACCGGCAAGTACAAGCGCGACGAGCAGCCCCCGGCCGGTAGCCGGCTCGCCGGCGGTGGCCGGTACGCGGCCCGGCTCGCCGCCGCGGACTGGGACACCATCGAGGCCATCGAGGCGTACGCCGCGGAGCGCGGGTTGACCATGCTCCAGGTGGCGATCGGTGGACTGGCCGCCCAGCCCGCGGTCACCTCGGTGATCGCCGGCGCCACCACGCCCGAGCAGGTGGCGGCCAACGCCGCCGCGGGCACCTGGCAGCCCACCGACGACGATCTGGACGCCCTGCAGGCCATCCTCTGACCTCCGCCCGGCGCACGGCCGCCGGTCCCGCCCGCCATCCGGTCGAGGCGGTGGGGACCGGCGGCCGTCGGCGGCGTGCCTCCAACCGGGTGCCGTAGCGCCCCCGGGCAGTCAGTCGGGGCGGCGCCGGGTGAGCAGCATCGGCACCGCCGCCGCGAGGGCGGCGAGCACCACGCCGGCCAGCCCGACCGGCCACCACCAGGCTCCTCCCTCGCCGGCGCGGGGGTCGGCCGCCGGCGCTGTCAGCGCGACCGGTGCGGGAGCCGGCGGGGGCGACTGGGCGGCCCGCGCCTGCACCTTGGCGCTGGCCTGACTGCGGTTCGGCGACGGGGCGCTCACCGTCACCGTCCAGGTGCCGGGGGCGAGCATCGGGCCACTGCTGTAGAAGCCCTGCCCCTCCGCCGCCGGCTCCAGTTGCACCGGGCCGACCCGCCGCCCGTCCGGGCCGATGCCGGTGAGGACCAACCGCACCGGCTTGTCCAGCCGGTGCCCGTCGGCGTAGGTGGCCTGGACGGTGACTCCGTCGGCCCCGTCGCCGGCAACGGTCAGCTTGAGTTTGCCGGTGTGCGCCACGGCCGGGGCCGCGGACAGCAGGGTCAGGGCCAGTCCGACGAGCAGGGCGGCACACGCCTTGCGGATACGGGTCACGGACGTCTCCTCACTGTGGATGAGGGAGGCCCCTTCCCGACGTCGAGCGTCGGGAAGGGGCCTCGTGGGATCAGAGCCGGCGGCCGGGGGCGAGCCGGGTGGCATCGCCACCGAGTCGCCCGGCACCGTCAACGGACTGGCCGTCGTTCGCCCGTACTCCGGCCTTGCTGGCCGCGCCGCCGAGCCGGACGATCATGGCGTCGGCGTCGCGGACCAGGACGTCCCGGATCTCCGCCTCGGACACCAGGGTGGCGTCGGCGGCAAGCACCCGGAACGCGGTCAGCTGACTGATCGCCTGAGCGTCCTTGCCGGCCGCCTCGGCCTTCCGAGCCGCGTCGAGCTTCGCCGTCAACTGCTTGTGCGCCTTGGCTGAGAGCCGCCCCGTCGCCTTGAACCGGTCCAGCAGGTTCTGCATGTCCCGGAACGAGGTGGTGACGAAGAACCGGACCTCCGAGGTGGTCTGGTTGCCCGCCTTGTCGGTCGCGGTGACGGTCAGCTCGTGCAGGCCGAGCGGCAGCTCGTACATGGCCTGCAGGGTTCCGCTGGCGTACGAGCGGCCGTCCAGTTCGCCGACCACGCTGGCGACGCCTGAGGTCGGGTCGACCGCCTGCCAGGACACCCGGACGTCCTGGCTGTCCCCGTAGAGCTGACCGTCGGCGATCCCGGACACCAGCAGCGTGGGCTTCGTGCCGTCGATCCGCAGCACCGCCGACTTGAGCGTCTCGGCGTTGCCCGCCTTGTCGGTGGACCGGAACAGCAGCTCGTGCTGCCCGTCGCCGGTCACCTGGACCGGCGCCGAGTACGGCGTCCAGGCGCCGCCGTCGAGCGACCACTCCACCGCCTTCACCCCGGACCCGGTGTCGGTCGAGGTCAGTACGACCGGGACCGTCCCGGCGTGCCAGCCGGCGTCGTTCGCCGGTGCGAACGCCGCCGAGGTGACCGGCGCGGTGGCGTCGATCTTCACGGCGACCGTCTTCGCCGACTCCACGTTGCCCGCCTGGTCCGACGAGCGGAACCGCAGCTCGTGCTCGCCGTCCCCGCTGACCGCCACCGGGCCCGTGTAGTTCGTCCAGTTGGTGGCCCCGTCCAGCTGGTACGCCGTACCGGCCAGCCCGCTGCCGCCCGCCTCGTCGGCGGCCGTCAGGGTGACCGTGACCGGCCCGGTGTGCCAGCCGTCGGTCGGGGTGCCGGAGACCGCCGCGCTGGTCACCGGGGCGGTCTTGTCGGCCGCCTCGGTGGTCAGCCGGAAGTAGTCGAACCCGGCCGTCTTCGAGGCGGTCTGGTTGGCGCCGAGGGTGAACAACCCGACCTTCGGGGTGGCCCCGACCGCGCTGTTGGTGAGCGCCGTCAACGCGGTCCAGGTCGTGCCGTCGGCCGAGTACGACGCGGTGAAGGTGTCACCGCTGCGGGCCAGCCGCAGGTACCACACCGCACCGGTCAGGTTGGCCGCCTCGGGTTGCGGGTTCTGCACCGCCCCGCCGATCTCGCTGCGGAACTCGATCCGCCGCGTCACCGGCTGACCTGCCTGGTTGTCCGCGATGTAGTCGAACTTCAGGTAGTTGTCGTCGTCCGCCTGCACGATCAGGCCGGCCTGCTGGTACTGCTCGTTCAGCAGGCTGCCGTCGACCTTCGTCTCCAGGGTCCAGTCGCCGGCCGGCGCGGTCTGGCGGATGAAGTTCTCCGGCCCGGTGTTGCTGGTGCCGTAGATGTCACCGTTGGGCACGTCGATCCGCAACGCGCCACCGGTGACCCGGTAACCGGTCGGGTCCTCCCGCAGGATGGCGTCCCACCGGCACTTGTCCAGCGTGTCGCCGGTGAACTCGTCCGACGGGTCGACCGGCCCGGCCGGGGCGTCCGGCGAGACCTGGAACCAGTCGAAGGCCGCGTCGACCACCGGCGCCGCGGTGCCGCCGTTGAGCGCGAAGAGCCCGATCCGGGGGTTGGCGATGCCGGCGAGCGCGGCCGACCGGCCGACCGGGGTGAAGGTCTGCCCGTCGGCCGAGACGGCCGCGGTCAGGTTCGTCCCGTCGCTGGTGATCCGCAGGTGCAGGGTGTCACCGGCCGGTGCGGCGATGCTGTCGGCTGCCTCGTTGCGCGGCGTGCCGGTGGTCTCCCGGATGAACTCCACTCGCCGGCTGCCCGCGTGGAGCAGGTCCAGCTTGGCGTAGTTCTCGTCGTCGACGTACACCAGCAGGCCGGCCTGTTGGTAGTCGGCCGTCACCGGCAGGGTGAGCCGGGTGGTCGCCTGCCAGGCTCCGGTCGGCGCCGGCTGGAGCACCAGGTTGGTGGCGTCGTTGCGGCCGCCGTAGAGGTCGCCGACCGCGGTGGGCAGCCGCAGCGCGCCGCCGGAGACCGAGTAGAGCTGGTTCTCCCGGACCACACTGGTCCACCGGGCCCGGTCGAGGCTGGTGCCGGTGAAGTCGTCCGAACGTGCCCCGAAGCAGGACGTGTTCGGCGCGTCCACCCGCACCGGCACGGTGGCGTACGACCGGGCGCCCTTGCTGTCGGTCACCGTCAGGGTGGCGGTGAAGGTGCCCGGGCCGGTGTAGGTGTGGCTGGCGTCCACGGTGGTCGCCGTGCCGCCGTCGCCGAAGTCCCAGGCGTACGTCAGCGGCGTGTCCCCCTCGGCGTCGGTGGCCGTGCCGTCGAAGGCGACGGTGACCGGCGCGGTGCCGGTGGCCGGGGTGGCCGTGGCGGTGACCACCGGCGGCGCGTTCTCGGTGACGCCGCGGCCGAGGAAGTCCATCCAGTTGACGTTGAACAGCGACCCCGCGCCGCCGTTCGGGTCCCGGGCCACGAAGTACAGCGTGCCGCTCGCGGCACCGGTCACCGGCGCGGTCACGTCGGCGTACGTCTGCCAGGCGCCGGTGCCGGGCACGGTGGCCGAGGCGACCAGCGGCCCGTCGACCGCGCCGGCGCGGACCTCGATCCGGCTGCCGGTGGTCGCCGAGGCGGCCCGGAACCGGATGGTGGAGATGTTGGTCAGGTCGGCCGGGGCGAGCGACCACCAGTCGCCGTCCTCGATGAAGCCGATGTTCTGTCCGCCGCCGGAGGTGTCGCCGGTGGTCTCCTTCTGCACGCCGGGATCCCCGCCGCCGGTGCTTCCCGGTGCCCGCCCGGTGGCGGTGAAGAACTCGGCCTGCTTCCGCTTGGGCTGCAACTGCTCGATCGCCCGCCCGGTGAGCGGCCCGGCTCCGCCGTTGCCGCCCTGGTCGGTGTAGGTCGCCTCGAAGACGGCGAAGACGTTCGCCTCGGCGCCGTGCCCGGAGGCGAGCGACGTCTGGACGGTGCCGGTGCAACCGGTGTGCTGCTCCAGCGGGTGCGCGTGCTCGTCGTGGCCGAGCAGCACCTGGAGCTGGACCCGGTCGCAGTCGATCTCCCCGTCCTCCGGGTCGGTCACCTTCACCGTGTATCTGACCTGGTCACCCCAGTCGAAGAAGCCGCCGTCCGGCGGGAACTCGATGGTCACCGTCGGCGCGGTGTTCCCCACGGTGACCAGCACGTTGGCCACCGCGGTGCGGCCCTTCGGGTTGGTCACGGTGAGCTGGGCGGTGTAGCTGCCCGCCGCTGTGTAGGTGTGCGTCGGGTTGGCCTCGGTGGAGCTCTGCCCGTCGCCGAAGGCCCAGGCGTACGTGAGCGTGCCGCCGTCCGGGTCCCGGGAGCCGGCGCTGGAGAAGGTCACCGTCAGGGGCGCCGGCCCGGAGGTCGGGGTGGCGTTCGCCACGGCGATCGGCGCGCGGTCACCGGCGATGTAGTCGATCCGGTAGACGCCGGAGTTGTCGTTGTTGCCGCCGAAGCCGCTGCCCCACTCGATCAGGTAGAGCGCGCCGTCCGGGCCGAACTCGAAGTCCATCGGCCGGATCAGGCTCATCCCGGTGAGAAGCTGGTTGATGTCCACCAGCGTCTTACCGTCGGCGGTCACCTGCATGGTGTACATCTTCGACTGGTTCCACTCGCCGAAGAGCGCCTTGCCGTCGTAGTACGCCGGCCACTTCCGGTCGGAGGCGAGGGCGGCGTCGTACCGGTAGACCGGGCCGCCCATCGGAGCGCCACCGCCGCCGATCTCCGGGAAGCGCGGGTTGCCGCTGTAGTCGTAGTCGACGGTGGCCGGGATCGCCGGTGGCAGGGCGGTGAGCCCGGTGTTGTTGGGCGAGTTGTTCACCGGTGCCGCGCAGTCGAACTTCGCTCCGCTGGGGCCGGACGGGAACGTGTAGTCGTTGTAGGCGTAGTTCGCCCCGGTGCAGTACGGCCAGCCGTAGTTGCCGGGGGTGCCCACGATGTTCCACTCCACCGTGCCCTCGGGGCCGCGGTTGGGGTTGGCCGAGCCGGCGTCCGGCCCGTAGTCGCCGACGTAGAGGGTGTTGGTGCCGGGGTCGATGCCGATCCGGAACGGGTTGCGGAAACCCATCGCGTAGATCTCCGGCCGGGTCTTCCCGGTCCCCTGCGGGAAGAGGTTGCCGCCCGGGATGGTGTACGTCCCGTCGTCCTCGGGGTGGATGCGGATCACCTTGCCGCGAAGGTCGTTGGTGTTGCCGGCGGTGCGCTGCGCGTCGTAGTCGGCCCGGCCCGGCCGCTCGTCGATCGGGGTGAACGCGTCCGACTCGAACGGGTTGGTGTTGTCGCCGGTGGCCAGGTAGAGGTTGCCGTTCCCGTCGAAGGTCATGCTGCCGCCGGCGTGGCAGCAGGTGTTGCGCTGGGTGTCGACGCGCAGGACCTGCTTCTCGCTGGCCGGGTCGATGGTGTCACCGGTCACGGTGAACCGGGACAGCACGTTGCGCGCCACGCCGTCGTTCGGGGCGTAGTAGAGGTAGACCCAGTGGTTGGTGGCGAAGTCCGGGTCGAGCCGGATGCCGATCAGGCCGTCCTCGTTGCCGGAGAAGACGTCCAGGTCGACGGCCGTGACGGTGGTGCCGCTGTCCGGTTTGACGATCTGCACCCGGCCGTCGCGTTCGATGTAGAAGACCCGTCCGTCGGGGGCGATGTCCAGCTCCATCGGGTTGCTGGTGTTGCTGTCCAGCGTGACCTTTTCGAAGCTGGCGGTCTTCGAGGCGCCGCAGTCGGCGTCGGCCACTCCGGCGGCGGTCCGGATGCCGCCGAGCAGGTGCCGGAGGAACTCGGGCTCGGCGTACGACTCCCGGGTGTGCCCGCCCCCGGTGTACCAGGACCGGCCGCCGTCGAAGTCCTGACACCAGGCGATCGGGTGGTCAGCGCCCATCGCGCCGGCGCCCGGGGCGTAGCTCGTCTCGTCCAGGCTGGCCAGCACGTGCACGTCCGGCCGCGGGTTCGACTGGTAGTTGTACCACTCGTCGAAGCGGGACCAGCGCTCCGGCAGCTCGGTGGTGGCCGGGTGGGCGTGGTCCTCCACCTTGACCGTGGCCTGCTGGTTCGCCGGGTGGCTGGCGAAGTACGCGCCGACCAGGTCGCCGTACCAGGACCAGCTGTACTCGGTGTCGGAGGCGGCGTGGATGCCCACGTAGCCGCCCCCGGCCCGGATGTAGCGTTCGAACGCCGCCTGCTGTTCGGCGTCCAGCACGTCGCCGGTGGTGGAGAGCCAGATCACCGCCCGGTACTTCGCCAGGTTGGCGTCGGTGAAGGCGGCGCCGTCCTCCGAATTGTCCACGGTGAACCCGTTGGCGGCGCCGAGCTGCTGGATGGCGGCGAGGCCGGTCGGGATGGAGTCGTGCCGGAAGCCGGCGGTCTTGGAGAAGACCAGGACGGAGAAGGGTTCGTCGGCGGCCTGGGCGGCCTGGGGCGCCACCCGCGTGACCGGGGCCGCCTGGACGGCCTGCGCGGTGGCCGGTGCCGCCTGCGCGGGCGCGCCGAACAGGGTCGTCGAGGCGAGGGCGAGGGCGAGCAGGGTCGCAGTGACGGGTACGCGGGCACGACGGGATGGGGACACGCCGCCTCCTATGTCGCGGGGCCGGCACGCCGAAGACCGCCCCAGGTGGAGCCGGTGGAGACATCCACCACCAGCATTTTGTCGAGTCGCTGAACAAATTAGTTCCGCTCGATCGATGTCCGGCAAGATGCCGGCGGGTAACGGTTCTGCAACGGTGGGCGACATTCCGAACAGGACCGTACGAAGCGCCCAGCGTGACCTGTCGCGCGGCACCGCCCGGGCCCGACGGCCACCGCCGACTCGCCTTGGCAGGCCGGGGGATCTGTCGTACGGTGACACGCAAGTAACCCACGGGAGCCCGGTGTACCGGGCTGAGAGGGGGGCTGACAGCCCCCGACCGTCGAACCTGATCCGGGTAATGCCGGCGCAGGGAGGAGCGTTGCCGTGCCGTCCTTCGGCCGACTGCATCTCATCACCGACACCCGACCCGGGCGGGATCCACTGACCGTGGTCCGGGCCGCCCTCACCGCCGCCCGCGACGAGTTGGTGGTCCAGGTCCGGGTCGAGGACTCCGCCACCGACCGCGAGGCGTACGAGCTGGCCCGACGGGTTCTGGCGCTCTGCGCTCCGTACGGGGCGGGCTGCCTGGTCAACGACCGGTTGCACGTGGCACTGGCCGTGGGCGCCGCCGGTGGGCACGTCGGTGCGGACGACCTGCCGGTCGGGGCGGCCCGCAGGGTCCTCGGCCCTGCCGCCGTGCTCGGTGCGACCGCCCGGGAACCGGGCGCGGCCGTCGCGGCGGTCGCCGCCGGGGCGAGCTACCTGGGCGTGGGCCCGTGCCACGCCACCAGCACCAAGTCCGGGCTCCCGGCGCCGATCGGGCCGGCGGGGGTACGCGCCATGGCGGACGCGGTCGGCGTGCCGGTGATCGCGATCGGCGGGGTCACCGCCGACCGGGTGCCGGCGCTGCGCGCCGCCGGGGCGTACGGGGTGGCGGTGGTCGGCGCGCTCTCCGCCGCCGCCGACCCGGCCCGTGCGACCGCCGAGCTGCTCGGGGCGCTGACGTGTTGAGTGCGCCGGCCGGGCCGGTGGACGTGGCGGTGGTGGGGGCGGGGCCGATCGGGCTGGCGGTCGCCTGGCGGTGCGCCGCCCGGGGGATGCGCGTGGTGGTGCACGATCCGGCACCGGGGTCCGGGGCGTCGGCGGTCGCCGCCGGCATGCTCTCGCCGGTCGCCGAGGCGTACTTCGGGGAACGGGAGCTGACCGGGCTGCTGGTCGAGTCCGCCGCCCGCTGGCCGGCGTTCGCCGCCGAGCTGACCGAGGCGAGCGGCACCGACCTGGGCTACCGGACCGAGGGCACCCTGGTGGTGGGGTTGACCGGTGACGACCTGGCCGAGGCGGGCCGGCTGTGGGCGTACCAGCAAGAGTTGGGCCTGCCGGTGACGCCGCTGCGCCCCACCGAGCTGCGCGGCCGCGAACCGGCGCTGGCCCCCGGGGTGCGTGGCGGCGCGCTGGCCGCCACCGACCACCAGGTCGACCCGCGGCTGCTGGTCCCGGCGCTGCGCACGGCGGCCCGGCGGGCCGGTGCGGTGCTGGTGCCCGCGGCGGTCCGCCGACTCTCCGACGTGGACGCGACGGTCACGGTGGTGGCGGCCGGCTGCGGGACCGCCCCCCTCACCGGCCTGCCGGTACGGCCGGTGAAAGGGCAGATCCTCCGGCTGCGCGCGCCCGGCGGCGTTGCGCCGGGCTTCCGGCACGTGATCCGGGGGTACGCCGACGGCGAGTCGGTCTACCTGGTGCCCCGCGCCGACGGCGAGGTGGTGCTCGGCGCGACGGTCGAGGAGCGCACGGACACCACGGTCACCGCCGGAGCGGTGCTGCGCCTGCTCCGCGCCGGTGTCGACCTGCTGCCCGAGCTGGCCGAGTACGACCTGGTCGAGGCGGTCGCCGGGCTGCGCCCAGGCACCCCCGACAACGCGCCGATCCTCGGGCCGCTGCCCGACCGGCCGGACGTGCTCGCCGCCACCGGCCACCACCGGCACGGCATCGTGCTCACCCCGGTCACCGCCGACCTCATCGCCGACCTGGTGACCACCGGTGTACCGGACCCGCTGCTCGCTCCCTTCGGCGCCGAGCGGTTCGCGTCCACCGGCAGCGGCCACCACCGTGCGGAGGAGGAGACATGGACGTGACGGTGAACGGCACCGGACGGACGCTGCCCGCCGGCGCCACGGTCGCCGACCTGGTCCGCCAGGTGACCAGGCAGCAGCGCGGGCTGGCGGTCGCGGTCAACGGCGAGGTGGTGCCCCGGGCCGGCTGGCCGGCGACCCGGCTGTGCGACGGCGACCGGGTCGAGGTGCTCAGCGCGGCGCAGGGCGGGTGAGCGGCATGTCGTTCGAGCTGGGCGGGGTGGCCTTCTCCTCGCGGCTGATCCTCGGTACCGGTGGCGCCGCGAACCTGCACGTGCTGGAGCGGGCCATCCGGGCGTCGGGCACCGAGCTGGTCACCCTGGCGCTGCGCCGGGTGGACACCGCGCCGGGAAGCGCCGGTGGGTTGCTGGAGCTGCTGGACCGGTGCGGCGTACGGCTGTTGCCGAACACCGCCGGCTGCCGCACCGCGACCGAGGCGGTGAAGGTGGCCCGGCTGGCCCGGGACGCGTTCGACACCGACTGGATCAAGCTGGAGGTGATCGGCGACGAGCGGACCCTGCTGCCCGACGGGGTGGAACTGCTCCGCGCCGCCGAGGAACTGGTGACCGACGGCTTCACCGTGCTGCCGTACACCAGCGACGACCCGGTGCTCGCCCGCCGCCTGGCGGACGTGGGCTGCGCCGCGGTGATGCCGGCCGGCGCGCCGATCGGCTCCGGGCTCGGCATCGGCAACCCGCACCACATCCGGCTGATCCGGCAGGGCGTGGACGTGCCGGTGATCCTGGACGCCGGCATCGGCACCGCGTCCGACGCGGCCCTGGCCATGGAGCTGGGCTGCGACGCGGTGCTGCTGGCCAGCGCGGTCACCCGGGCCGCCGACCCCGTCGCGATGGCCACCGCGATGCGGTACGCGGTCGAGGCGGGCCGGCTGGCGTACGGCGCCGGCCGGATCGCCCGTCGCTTCCACGCCCTTCCGTCCACTCCCGACGACGGAAGACCGGACCTGTGACGACCCCGGTGTCGGCCGCAACCAACCGCGAGCCGGTCGGCGGTGCCCGGGCAGGACGTGCCCCGGCAGGACGTGCCCCGGCAGATCTTGGAAGCAAAGAGCGCCTGGAGGGGCGCGATTCTTCCAAGATCCCCCCGGGTGCAGCGGGCGCGGGTGGGGTGGGGGTGGTGCCGGCGGGGGTGGTGGTGCTGACCGAGCGGCGGATGGCGTGTCGGGCACTGGACCGGGTGGTGGCGGGGGCGGTGGCCGGGGGAGTGCGCTGGGTGGTGCTGCGGGAGAAGGACCTGCCCAGGGCGGAGCGCGCCGCCCTCGCCGCCGAGCTGCGCGCGATCCTCGCCGACGCCGGCGGGACGCTGATCGTGGCCGGCCCCGACCCGCTCGACGGTGACGCCGTCCACCTGCCCGCCGCCGGCCCGTACCCGCCACCGACCTGCCGGTTGGTGGGCCGCTCCTGCCACGACGAGACGGAGTTGCGCCGCCTCACCACCGAGGACTACGCCACCCTCTCTCCCGTCTGGCCCACCCGGACCAAACCCGGCTACGGCCCACCCCTGCACCCCGAAGGACTCCACCAGCTGATCCAACTGAGCCCCGTACCCGTCCTGGCACTCGGCGGAGTGGAGACCGCAGACCACGTCACCGCCTGCGTCGAGGCGGGAGCCGCCGGAGTGGCGGTGCTCGGCACCATCATGCGAGCCGACAACCCGACCACGGCAGCCCTCGCCCTCACCAGGGCTTTCGACGAAGCGCAGGCACGGTTGCCGCGAAGCCGGCACGAGCCGACGGCGGTCTCCGGGACGGGGCTGCGGCCGACCGCGCCCACGCAGGGATCAAGCCTGACCGCCCGGAGTGGGCACGGTCGGCCGCAGCCCCAGAGCGCACCCACCACGGACCGAGCGGACCGAGCGGACCGAGCGGACCGAGCGCCCACCGAGGGGAAGAAGTGACGCCGAAGACGATCCTCACCATCGCCGGCTCGGACTCCGGCGGTGGCGCCGGCATCCAGGCCGACCTCAAGGTCTTCGCGGCCCTCGGCGCGTACGGCACCAGTGTCATCACCGCGGTCACCGCACAGAACACCCGCGGCGTCGACGCGGTCCTGCCGCTGCCGCCGCGCACGGTCACCGAGCAACTGGACAGCGTGCTCGCGGACTTCACCGTGCAGGCCGTGAAGACCGGGATGCTGGGCACCCCCGCCGTCGCCGACGTGGTCGCCGACGCCGCCCGGGACGGCCGACTGCCGGGGCTGGTCGTCGACCCGGTGCTGGTCGCCACCAGTGGTCACCGGCTCGGCGTGGTCGGCGCGGTCGAGCGGCTGCTGCCGTACGCCTGGGTGGCGACGCCGAACTGCGCGGAGGCCGCGGCCATCACCGGACGCCCGGTGGACGACCTGGCCGGGATGGTGGTGGCCGCCGAGGCCCTGGCCGCCGGCGGCCCGGAGTACGTGGTGGTGACCGGCGGTGACATCGACGGCGGCGAGGCGGTCGACGTGCTGCACGGCGGCGGCGTCACCACCCTGCTGCGCGCGCCCCGGGTGGTCACCCGGCACACCCACGGCACCGGGTGCTCGTTCTCGGCGGCGGTCGCCGTGCGGTTGGCGCTCGGGGACCCGGTGCCGGCGGCGGTCGGGGCCGCGAAGGAGTACGTGCTCCGCGCGCTGACCGGCGGGCGGGGTTGGGAGCTGGGAGCTGGACGCGGGCCGCTGGACCACTTCGGCTGGTCCTCTTGATCACCAGGGAGGCTGTCATGCAGGCACGACGCAAGGTGTACGTCGAGGGGTCGCGGCCGGACGTGCGGGTGCCGTTCGCCGAGGTGGCGCTGACCTGGGACCACCCGCCGGTGCGGCTCTACGACACCTCCGGTCCCGGCTCCGATCCGGAGGTGGGGCTGCCGCCGCTGCGCGGAGGATGGATCGCGTCCCGGGGGGACGTGGCGCCGGTACGCGGTGCGGGAACGCCACTGGCCGGAATGGACGGGAAGCGACCCACGCAGCTCGCCTACGCCCGGGCCGGGATCGTCACGCCGGAGATGGAGTTCGTTGCGGTGCGGGAGGGCAAGGCGCCGGAGTTCGTCCGGGGCGAGATCGCCGCCGGGCGGGCGGTGCTGCCGCTCAACGTCAACCATCCCGAGTGCGAGCCCGCGATCATCGGCAAGGCGTTCCTGGTGAAGGTCAACGCCAACATCGGTACCTCGGCCGTCACGTCCTCCGTCGCCGAGGAGGTGGAGAAGCTGAGCTGGGCCACCCGGTGGGGTGCGGACACCGTGATGGACCTGTCCACCGGCAAGCGGATCCACGAGACGCGCGAGGCGATCGTGCGGAACTCCCCGGTGCCGATCGGCACCGTGCCCATCTACCAGGCGCTGGAGAAGGTCGGCGGCGACCCGGTGCGGCTGAGCTGGGAGGTGTTCCGGGACACCGTGATCGAGCAGGCCGAGCAGGGTGTGGACTACATGACCGTGCACGCAGGGGTGCTGCTGCCGTACGTGCCGCTGGCCGTGGACCGGGTGACCGGCATCGTGTCCCGGGGCGGCTCGATCATGGCGGCCTGGTGCCTGGCGCACCACGAGGAGAACTTCCTCTACACCAACTTCGCCGAGCTGTGCGCGCTGCTGGCCCGGTACGACGTGACCTTCTCGCTCGGCGACGGGCTGCGGCCCGGCTCGATCGCGGACGCCAACGACGCGGCCCAGTTCGCCGAGCTGCGTACCCTCGGCGAGCTGACGACGGTGGCCTGGGAGCACGACGTGCAGGTGATGGTCGAGGGCCCCGGGCACGTGCCGATGCACAAGATCAAGGAGAACGTGGACCTCCAGCAGGAGTGGTGCCACGAGGCGCCGTTCTACACGCTCGGCCCGCTGACCACCGACATCGCCCCCGCGTACGACCACATCACCTCGGCGATCGGCGCCGCGATGATCGGCATGTTCGGCACCGCGATGCTGTGCTACGTCACCCCGAAGGAGCACCTCGGGCTGCCCGACCGGGACGACGTGAAGGCGGGCGTGATCGCGTACAAGATCGCGGCGCACGCGGCGGACCTGGCCAAGGGCCACCCCGGCGCGCAGGCGTGGGACGACGCGCTCTCCACGGCCCGGTTCGAGTTTCGCTGGGAGGACCAGTTCAACCTGTCGCTGGACCCGGAGACCGCGCGCTCGTACCACGACGCGACGCTGCCCGCCGAGCCGGCGAAGACGGCGCACTTCTGCTCGATGTGCGGCCCGAAGTTCTGCTCCATGAAGATCACCCAGGAGCTGAAGGAGTACGCCGCCCGCGGCATGCGGGACAAGTCGGCGGAGTTCCTCTCCTCCGGCGGCCAGGTCTACCTGCCCCTGGCCTGATTCGCGCCCGGTGCGGTGGGTCGGGTCGATCTGACCCGCGCCCGGGTGGTCAGTCGCGGTGGTGGCGGCCGGTGGAGCGCAGGGAGCGACGGCCGCTCTCCTGCTCCGGCTCGTTGTCCGCCAGGGGCTTGCCCAGGCCGGCCACCCAGTCGACGTACTCCTCGTCCTGTGCGGGCAGCGGCTCCGCCGCGGCCGGCTCGCTCCGGCTCTCCTCGACGTCCCGGGAACGGTTGCGGCGGAACAGGCCCAGCCGACCTCGCCGGGAGGGCTGCTCCGCACCGTCCGAAGAGGAATCGCGGTCCCGGTCGGCGTCACCGGTCGCCGCCCCGTCGCGACCCGGGGCGGTGTCGGTGGGCGTGCCGGCCTGGTCGGGGACCGCCGGAGACGGCCGAGCGTCCGCCGTCGGGGCGGACGGCGCCTCGGTGGTCTGGTCCGACGTCCTGGTGCCGGTGCTCGCGGGTGCATCGCTCGACGTCCAGGCGGTGGCCGTGGAGTCGTCCCGCGGGCCCGGTGAGCCGGTGCTGCCGCGACGGGCGGTGGCGAAGGCGTCCCAGCTCGCGGCCCGGCTCAGGTCGGGCAGGGGTGCCCGGTGCCGGGGGCGGGGCGTCGGTTCGGTCGGCTGCTCCGGCCCGCTGGGGGCGTCCGACGCGGTCGGGTCGGGCACCTGGGCACTCGTCGTCGACGCCCAGGCCGGGGTGACCGGCCAGGTCGGTGGGGCGGGAGTCCACCGGCCCACCTCCCGGTCGCTGGGGGTCGTCAGGCCGAACAACGGACCAGGGGCGCCGGCGTCGGCACCGGACGGCTCAGCACCGGGAGCGCGGGTGCCGGACGCGGTACCGGTGCGGGCCGCCGTGTCGGCGGCACCGTCCCCCTCGTCGGCGGACTCCATGGCAGCCGGCGGCTCCGGGGCGGCATTGATCGGGGTGGTCGCTGCGGCCTCGGTGCCCCGGAGGGACCTGCTGGCCCGACCGTCCTTGCCGGCGCGGGCGGTCTTCCCGGCGGGGGCGGAGACCGTGCCGGTGGCGGGTGCCGCGGCCGGGTCCGAGGACGCGGTGGTCCCGGCGGCTGCGACGGCGGCGCTCGCCGGCTCGCCGGTGCTCGGTCGGTCACCGGCCGGCGCGGTGGAGTCGGGGGCCGCTGCGGTCGAAGGGCCGCTCGGCGTCGGGCCGGTGGTCGAGGCCGGGGCAACGGCCCGCGCGGTGGAGTCGGCTGCGGCGGTCGATGCGTCGCTGGGCACCGGCGGGGTCGAGGCGCGTACACCCGCTCGCGCGCTGGCCTTGGTGGTCGAGCCGGGCGTGCCGGTCCGGGGGCCGCCGGTGTCGTCTGGGCCCCCGGAGCTGGCCGGACCGGTCCCGATGTCGGACGACGAGGTGTCGACGGTTGGCTCTGGGGCGGTAGCGGCGGCCGGGCTGGACTTCGGCTTGCGGGTCCGGCGCGGCTTCGGGGCGGGCGCGCTGGCCGCGTCTCCGCCGGACGGCCGGCGCGTGCCGGTCGTGGCCTTGACGGCGGCGCCCGGGCGGTCGGGGTCACCCGACCGAGCCCGCTCGGCGTCGGCAGGTCCGCCTTCGGCGGCCTGGTCCGTACCGGTGGTGTCCGGGGTGTCCGTCGGGGCCTGGTCCGGAGCGGCGGTGTCGGTGGTGACCGCCCGGGTCTGGTCGTCCGGGCGGTCGACGGGAGCAGGCGTCGGCTCGGTGCCCGCCGTGGCGGTCGGGGCGGGCTGCGCAGTCCTGGCCGGAGTGACCGCCGGGTCGGCGGCGGCGGAGGTGGGCGGCTTGTCTTCACGGTGCCCGGCGGCCGGCAGGGTTTCGGGCCGCGCGACGAACTCGCCGGTGGGAACGGTCAGCCAGGTGGCGGGTGCCGCCGGGCCCTCGCCGGGTGCGGGCGTCTCCGGGTGTCGGGGCTGGTCGGGGTGCGGGACCAAGCCGTGCTGGCCCGCCGCGGTGGTCGCGGGCCAGTCCCAGTGCGCCGGAACGGTGCGGATCGTTCCGGACCCGTCCACGGTGCGCGGGCCACCGCTGCCGGCCAGTTCCGCGCCGCTGGTGGCGGCGACCGGCTCGTCGTTCTCCCGTTCGTCCGTCGGGATCGCGGACCCCGGGGAGGCGGTGGAGGGCAGGGCCGGGCCGGTGGGCAGCGCGCGGAGGATGTCGGTGGGCTCGATCGTGTCGGAGGTGGCGGTGCGGGCGCCCGCCGGCCAGCGCAGCAGGGCGGCCGCCGTCGCGCCGAGCGCGCCGGCGGCGATCGCGAGCAGCGCCGCGTAGTAGGGGGTGGTCTGGTAGCGGTCCACGGGGCCGCCGGGGCCGGCGGTCAGGTAGGCGAACGCCACCAGCACCGGACCGGCCACCCCCGTCGCGCCGCTGACCAGCGGGACCTCGCCGCGGCGGCGGGCCAGGCCGGCGGTCGCCGCGCCGGCGAGCAGAGCCACGGTGGGCAGCAGGAGCAGCGCTAGTCGCTGCGCGGCGGCGGCGTCCAGCCAGCTCGGCTCGAGTACGCCGAGCCGGACGGTGCGCAGCGGCCCGGTGGTGCCGAGCGAGGGCAGGACCGACAGCAGTGCCAACAGCCAGAGGGCACCGGCCACGGCGGCCACGTTCCAGCCCAGCTCCGGCCGGAGCAGCACTGCGATCGCCGCGCCGGCTCCGAGGACCGCGCCCAGGATCGCGCAGATGCCGACGGCCCAGACCGGGTCGACGGAGATCAGCTCGGCGGCCCGGGCGGGCTGCATGCAGAGCGGGGCGACGGCGGTGGCGCCGAGCGCGGCGGCGCCACCGATGGCCAACTGGCGGCCGACGGTGGCGGCCAGCCCGTCGCGGCGGGCCAGTCGTCCGGTGAGGACGGCGCCGGCCACCGCGGCGTTCGCCGCGAACCAGCCCACCCAGACGAGCTGGGCCGGCCACTGGTTGACGGTGGTACCGGTGAAGGCGCCGGTGAGCCGGATGATGCCGAAGCCGTAGGCGACGCCGAGCTGGCCGGCTCCGGCCAGCACGCTCACGCCGAGCGCCGTGAGCAGCAGTCTGCCCCAGGTCCGAAAGGCCATGTCCGGCACGTTACGCACCTGCTACACCGGATCGCCACCGGCGCGCCGCGCGACGCGCCGGCCCGCCCTGCGGCGGGTTTACTTGAGTTCGACCAGCCGGGCCAGGTAAGTCGTGTCGCCGACATTGGTCAGCATGTGCACCGCTCCGGGGTCCCGGTAGACCACGCCGCCGGTGGGCTCGTCGGCGTCGATCCGGGTGCCGTCGACCGTCTGCACGACGTTCTTCGCGCCCTGGATGGCCACCACCAGGTAGGGGTGGTCGTGCCGGTGCAGCGGCTGCCGCTCGCCCGGTTCCAGCCGGATGTGCCAGACCCGGACGCGGTCGTTCTCGTACACGATCTCCTGGCCGACCGGTCCGAGCTGGGTCACGTCGGTCATCGTTCTCCGTCCAGTTGCGGGAGCACCTCGGCGGCGATGAGCTCCAGGTGGTCGAGGTCGGCGAAGTCGATCAGGCGCAGGTGCACCCGGGTGGCGCCGACCGCGGCGAACTCGCCGATCCGCTGCACCAGTTCGGCGGCAGAGCCGATCACCGGGTCCTCGGGCGGCAGCGCGCTCTTCTCGTGCAGCGGCGCGGCCCGCCGCTGCGCCTCCGCGTCCGTCCGGCCGACGGCCACCACGATGCCGGCCGAGAGCACCAGTGCAGGACGCCCGGACTCCGCGCGGCCGACGCGATCGCACGCCTCGCGCACCCGCTCGTACGCCGCCGCGGTCTCCGCGACGGACTTGAAGGGCATGTTGAACTCGTCGGCGTACCGGGCGGCGAGCTCGGGGGTGCGCTTCGGACCGCGCCCGCCCACGATGATCGGCGGACCGGGTACCTGCACCGGCTTGGGCAGCGCGGGCGCGTCCACCAGCCGGTAGTGGTCGCCGGTGAAGCTGTAGGTGCCGCCCGGCGGGGTCCGCCACAGCCCGGTGATCACCTCGAGCTGCTCGGCGAGCCGGTCGAAGCGCTCGCCGACGGCCGGGAACGGGATGCCGTACGAGGTGTGCTCGCGCTCGTACCAGCCGGCTCCGATGCCCAGCTCGACGCGGCCACCGCTCATCTGGTCGACCTGGGCGACCATGACGGCCAGCGGGCCGGGCAGTCGGAAGGTGGCCGAGGTGACCAGGGTGCCGAGTCGGATCCGCTCAGTCTCCCGGGCCAGCGCGGCGAGGGTCAGCCAGGCGTCGGTCGGGCCGGGCAGGCCGGAGTCGGCGCCCATCGCCTGGTAGTGGTCGGCGCGCAGGAAGCCCTCGAAGCCGCCCGCCTCGACCAGTCGGGCGAACCGGAGCTGGTCGTCGTAGCTGGCGCCCCGGTGCGGCTCGGTGAAGACCGACACCCGCATGCTCATCGTCCTTCCGCCCCGGCGGCGGCCGGCTGGTCGCGTTCCATCAGCAGTTCGTGCAGGTCCGCGCTGACCCGGGCGACGTCGGCCAGGTGCGCGTTGCGGCCCAGGGTGCGGGGCCGGGGGATGTCGACGTCGACCACCTTGCGGATCCGCCCGGGGCGGGGGCTCAGCACGACCACCCGGTCGGCGAGCAGCACCGCCTCGTCGATCGAGTGGGTGACGAAGACGATGGTCGGCTGGTTCTCCATGTGCACCCGCTGGAGTTCGCCTGAGAGCTCCTCGCGGGTGAGTGCGTCGAGGGCGGAGAAGGGCTCGTCCATCAGCATCACCCGGGGCTCGCCGATCAGTGACCGGCACAGCGACACCCGCTGCTGCATGCCGCCGGAGAGCTCGTGCGGCAGTCGCTTCTCGAAGCCGGCCAGCCCGGCCACGTCGAGCAGCTGCCGGGCCCGCTCGCGGTGCTTGGCCCGACTCCAGCCGAAGATCTCCACCGGCAGCAGGACGTTGTCGAGAACGGACCGCCAGGGCAGCAGTGCGGGCTTCTGGAACAGCATGGCGATGTCCCGGCGTGGCCGGGTGATCGGCGTGCCGGCCACGGTGATCTCACCGGCGCTCAGTGGCAGCAGGCCGGCGATCAGCCGCAGCAGAGTGGACTTACCGCACCCGGAGCGGCCGAGTACGGCGACGAACTCGCCCTCGGCGACGTCGAGATCGATGCCCCGGAGCGCCTCCACCCGGCCGGACCGGCCTTCGAAGGTACGGGACACCCCGGACAGTCGGATCATCTCCGGCAGGCCTCCGCTGAGTGGGCAGTCAGGATCGGACAAAGGCTATCCGGCTCGTCGACGTATCGCACCGTCCGGGGTGGTCGTCAGGATGTATCCGTTCCGCAACCCGATACGCCTGGCGTCGCAACTGTGGGTTTCTCGTACGCTGTGCCCGCGAAGAATCCCCCACGATGGCGGTATCCGGCTTCCACCCCTCCCGCCGGCCCGCCGCGACAACCCCCCTCCGGTGGCCAGCGGCCCCGGTCGGAAAGGACATGGTGCTACTGATGAGAAGGCTGACCCGTACGGTCGCCACGGCCGCGCTGGCCACCGCCCTCGCCCTCGTCTCCGCCTGCAGCAGCGGGTCGGACTCCTCCGACGCCAAGGGCGGCGACGGCAAGGCGCTGGAGAAGGTGACCTACCTCACCTCCTTCGGCAACTTCGGCCGTGACTCCTACGCCTATGTGGCGAAGGACAAGGGCTTCTTCAAGGACGCCGGCTTCGACGTCGAGATCAAGCCCGGCCAGGGCACCGGCGGTGTGATCCAGACCATCGTCGGCGGTCAGGCCGACTTCGGCCCGATCGACCTCACCGGCGGCCTGCTCCAGCTCGGCAACGGCCAGGCGAAGGACTTCGTCGCGGTGGCCGCGATCCAGCAGCGCACCATGGCCGCCATCGCCACCGTCGAGGGCAAGAACATCGCGTCCCCGAAGGACCTGGAGGGCAAGAAGCTCGCCGACACCCCCAGCTCCGTCGTCCGCAACCTCTTCCCGACGTACGCCAAGCTGGCCGGCGTGGACGCCAGCAAGGTGACCTGGGTCAACGGTGAGGCGCAGGCGCTGATCGGCACGCTGGCCTCCGGCTCGGTGGACGGCATCGGCCAGTTCGTCGTCGGTCAGCCGACCATCGAGGCGGTGGCCAAGAAGAAGGCCGTCATGCTGCCGTACAGCAACGTGATGCAGGACCTCTACGGCAACGTGCTGATCACCTCCTCCAAGATCGCCAAGGAGAAGCCCGAGATGGTGAAGCGGTTCACCGCGGCGCTGCTCAAGGGCCTGGAGTACAGCCTGGCGAACTCCAAGGAGGCCGCCGACATCCTGAAGAAGAACGTCGACGCCACCAACCCGGTCGCCGCCGCCGCCGAGCTGGACCTGATGGCCGCGTACGTCCGCTCCGGCAACTCGGGCACCGCGATCGGCACCCTGGACAACGGCCGGGTCGCCAAGAGCATCGCGATCCTGCAGGGCGCCGGTGCGCTGAAGCAGAACATCACCCCCGAGCAGATCATCGACTTCAGCCTCGCGCCGAAGGCCTGATCGTCCGGTCGTCACCCGGGGGTACGTCCCGCCGTTTCGGTGGGGCGTGCCCCCGTCGCTCGTCGGCCCCCGCGGGCCGAGGGAAATCGAGGAGGTCCTGATGACCGACGTCCGGTCACCCGAACCGGCCGTGGCGGCGTCCCCGCCCCCGGGCGCCGGCCCCGAGGCGGGGTGGGCCGGCCGTCGCGCCGGTGTGCGCGCCGGGGCGGAGGCGGCGTTGCTGCCCGTGGCCGGCCTCCTGGTCGCCCTGGCGGCGTGGTGGCTGGTCGCCCGGCTGGAGCTGATTCCGCCGGCCGCGTTGCCGCCCCCGGGTGGAGTGTTCACCGCCTTCGTCGACAAGCCGGCCCGGATGCTGGAGCACACCTGGGACACCCTGCTGGAGATCGTGTTCGGCTTCGCTCTCTCGGCGGCCGCCGGCGTCCTGATCGGACTCACCCTGGCCAGCTCCCGCGCCGTGGAGCGGATGTTCACCCCGTTGCTGGTCGCGGTGAACGCGGTACCCAAGATCACGCTTGGTCCGCTGCTGGTGGTGGCGCTTGGCTGGGGTCAGAAGCCCATCCTGACCATGGTCTTCCTGCTCTGCTTCTTTCCGATCGTGCTCTCCACCGCGACCGGGTTGACCACCACGCCAGCCGACCTGGCCGAGCTGGTCCGCTCCTGGAACGCCTCGCGCTGGCAGGCGTTCCGCAAGGTGCGCTTTCCGGCCGCGCTGCCGCAGATCTTCGTCGGGCTCAAGGTGGCCATGCCGCTGGCCGCGATCGGTGCGGTGATCGGCGAGTTCCAGGCCGGCGAGAGCGGCCTCGGCTACGTCATCCTCCAGTACGCCGGCGTCGGCGACTACGCCACCGCGTGGGCGGCGATCCTGCTGGTGGCGCTGGTGAGCATCCTGCTCTACGCGGCGCTGGTGCTGGTCGAGCGGATCGCCCTCCCCTGGGTCCGCGAAACCACCAGCAGCCGCTGACCCGACGAGAGAGATCTCGAACGCGCAGGGCCGGCCCCCGAAGGAGGCCGGCCCTTCCCGTCGGTCTCCCCGACAGATAGATCAGCACCGGAAAGGCCGGCGCACCGCGAGCGGCGGACGGCCTGAGGTGTGGCCCCGCCGTGCCCGGCGGAGGGATCAAGCCTGACCGCCCGGAGCCGGGTACGGCGGGGCCACACCGTCCCGGCTCGGGAAATGGAGGGGCCGAAGGAGCCGGGCCTCAGCCCGCCAACCGCCAACGGCCGTTCCGCGCCACCAGCGTGGTCAGTGCCTGGGGCATCAGCCCGGAGTGGTTGTCCGGCGTCATCCGGATCGGGCCGGAGAGGCCGTCCATCTGGGAGGTCTCCAGCACGTCCCGGATGCCGTTGCGGTCCACCTGCCCGGCCGGGCCGCCGGCGCGCAGCTCGGCGTCGGCGATGAGCTGCACCGCGTCGGCGGCGAAAGACGAGGAGCCGTTGTACCCGCCGTACCGGGCCGTGTAGTCCTGGAACCACTGCCGGCGGGCCGCCTTCGCCGGGGTGGTGGCGATCACGTCGTCGATCACCATGGTCTGGGTGAAGATCAGCGTCGCCCGTTCGGTGGCTTTGGTCGCAGCGCCGAAGAAGAGGTCGCCGGCGGCGCCGGCGTCGAAGAAGAGCGAGCCACGGAAGCCGGCCTGCTGGGCCGCGGTGGCGGCCAGGGTGCCCTGCTCCGGCGGCGTCCACACGAGAAGCGCGTCGGGCTTGCGGTCGGTGAGCTGCCGGACCTGCTGGCCGACCTCGGTGTCGGTGGTCTTCACCGGCACCTCGCGGAGCAGCTTGATGTCGGCCTTGCCGAGTTCGGCCCGCAGCGCGGTCACGCCCTCGCGGCCGTAGTCGTCGTCGCTGTGCAGCAGGCCGACCTTGCGGATGTTCTTGCGGCGCAGTTCGGCGGTGAGCGCGGCGGCGCTGTCGGCGGCGTTCGGGCCCAGCTTGAACACGTAGCGCCGCTCGGCAACGGGGCTGGCGATCGCTCCGGAAGCGGCGAGCGCAATGGTGGGAATCCGCTTCTCGTTGATGATCCCGACCGCGCCGACCGCGCATTCGTTGCAGCCGCCCATGATGATGGCGCTGACCCGGGAATCGCTGCTGAAGTCGCCGATGTTGCGCAGTGACTCCTTGGCGTCGGAACGGTTGTCCTTCACCTTGAGTACGATCTTACGGCCGTTCAACGCGCCCGAGGAGTTCAGCTGGTCGCGCTTGAGTTCCAGGGCCCGCTGGTACGCCCGACCGACCGGGGCGGCGGAGCCGGAGAGTTCGAGGTCCGCGGCGATCACAATCGGACTCGTGTCCTGGTCGGCCTCGCCGAGTTGGCAGCCGGTGAGCGTGGTGGCCAGCACGGCCGATGCGAGCGCCGCGATGGTCGCGGAGCGGATGGGGCTCAACTCAAGTCCTCCAGGTGCGGGCGCGGGCGCTGCCCGGTCACCGCCGCTAATCCGTCCTCAGTGGAGGAACGGGATCTCCTCTGCCGTACGGTGTGCGCGAAGCCTGCAAAACCTTGCCAATGGCGGGCGCTGTGGTCAAGCGCGGACGTCGGTCGCCTTTTCGGGACGGCGATCCCACATGCTGGTGTAACGCAATGTTTGCAAAAGCTCACGTTGCATACACGTGCGGCCACTCTGAAGTCACATGCCCTGTTCAGGGGCTTGTCGAAATGAAGGTATCAGTTGACCGGATCACGGGTTGAGCGCCGTCCGACCGTTTCCTACCTCACTGCGGCTTCCCAAAAAGGATCTCGTCTGATGAAATCGCGGCCGTGCCGCGTGTGGTCCCCACCGCCAACGGCACGGTTCGGCGGGCCAGGCGGGGAAGAAACGACGGAGGCGATGTCGTGAGCACCGGACCGACGACCCTGCCCGAGCACGGCGACGGCGATCGGCGTACCCGCCGACGGCTGCCTCGCCTGCGCGACGCCCGGATCCGGTCCAAGCTCGCGCTGATCCTGGTCGTTCCGGTCGCGGCGGTCATCGCACTGGCCACGGTCCGGCTGATCTCGGTGGGTGAGGGTGCGTACGACGCCACCCGGGCCCGGTCGCTGACCGCGCTCTCCATCGACGTCTCCGCGCTGACGCAGGACCTGCACGCCGAGCGGATGGCAGCGGCTTCCTACCTGGCCACGCCGCAGCAGCCGGCCGACGCGTACAACCTGCGGGTACGCCAGACGCAGCAGCGGGTGGACGCCTACCGCGCGGAGCGGGAGCGGATCGGCGAGGTGCCCACCGCGCTGCGCGACCGCCTCGCTGCCATCGACGAGCATCTGGACACCCTGGACAGCACCCGCCAGGAGGTGCTGGACCGTCGGCAGATGGCCGTCGCCGAGGCGGTGCTGCGCTACGGCGTCATCCTCACCGACCTGGTCGCCTACGGCGACGGGCTGGCCCAGCTTCCCGGCGAGGAGAGCCTGTCGGACAGCCGCCGGGCGGTCGCCGCGTTCGCCCGGGCCAAGGCGGCGGTCGCCGAGGAGGAGGCGGTGGCCTTCACCGCGCTCACCGCCGGCCAGTTCGACGAGGAGCAGTTCTCCTCGTTCATCACCACGCTGACCGGCCAGCAGGAGGCGCTTGTCGCCTTCTCGCTCGCCGCCGACCCGGCCCAGCGGGCCCTGGTCGACAGCACCGTCTCCGGCGACGCCGTCGGCCTCGCCGACCGGGTCGCCACCGACATCACCCGCTCGGTCGGTACGCGTCCGCTGGTCACCCCGCAGGACGCCGTCGCCGCCATCGGGGCCGTCAACGACCTGATGCGCTGGGCCGAGACCCAACTCCAGGCTCGACTGCTCGAGCAGGCCGACGAGGCCCGGTCGGACGTCATCCGGCAGGCCGTGATCGAGTCGGTGCTGGTGCTGCTGACCCTGATCATCGCGGTGTCGCTGGCCGTGGTGCTGGCCCGCTCGCTCAACCACTCGCTGCGCCGGCTGCGTGAGGGCGCCCTCTCGGTGGCCAACCACGACCTGCCGGACGCGGTGCGGCGGCTGCAGACCATGGGCAGCGTCGGCGATGGCGGGGTGGACGAGATCGTCCGCCAGGTCCGGGACCCGATCCAGCTCACCAACCGTGACGAGGTCGGTCAGGTGGCGCTGGCCTTCAACGTCGTACACCGGGAGGCGGTGCGGGTCGCGGCCGAGCAGGCCGCCCTGCGGACCAGCGTCTCGGCGATGTTCCTCAACCTGGCCCGCCGCAGTCAGACCCTGGTCGACCGGATGATCGGCGAGCTGGACGCCATCGAGCGTGGCGAGGAGGACCCGAAGCGGCTGGCCCAGCTCTTCGAGCTGGACCACCTGGCCACCCGGATGCGCCGCAACGACGAGAACCTGCTGGTGCTGGCTGGTGCCGACTCCGCCGTGCCGCGCCGCGACGACGCGCTGCTGGTGGACGTGCTGCGCGCCGCGCAGTCCGAGGTCGAGCTCTACAACCGCATCGAGTTCGGCGCCGTGGAAACCGACATCTCGGTTGCCGCGCACGCGGTCAACGACGTGGTACGCCTCGTCGCCGAGCTGCTGGACAACGCCACCCGGTTCTCGCCGCCGAACACCACGGTCGTGGCCGACGGTCGGCGGATCCGGGACTACGTGCTGATCCAGATCGAGGACCGCGGACTGGGTCTCACCGAGGAGCAGCTCGACTCGCTCAACCGGCGGCTCGCCGCGCCGCCGAGCGTCGACGTCGCGGCCTTCCGCCTCATGGGTCTGGCCGTGGTGAGCCGGCTCGCCTCCCGCTACGGCGTCCGGGTCGAGCTGCGCCGCAACGTCGAGGGCGGCACCGTCGCCCAGGTGACGCTGCCGGCCACCACCGTCGTGCTGCCCACCAACCGCGGTCGCGACCAGGCCCTCACCCGGCCGCGCCAGCCGATGGCGGTCGAGCAGACGCCGCTCACCCCGATCGGCCACGCCGAGCCGTTCGCCGGGGCCACCGCCGCCGCGACCCTGCCCGACCAGTGGCGGACCAGCACGCCGGCGCCCACCCCCTGGCAGGCGCCGGTGGACGCGCGGGACATCGCCCCGGCGGTGTCGGCCGGTGGCCGCACGGGAACGCACCCGACCATCCCACCCGCGTCGCTGGCGCCTCCGGCCGCGCCGGCCGCGCCGGCCGCGCCGGCCGCGCCGGCCGCGCCGGCCGCGCCGGCCCGCCCCGCGTACGCCGGCAGCCCCGCCTCGGCCGGCAGCCCGACCGTGGCGTACCCGACGATCGACCCGCTACCCCGCCGCTCCGCCGTGGGGGAGACCGGCGACGGGCGGAGCGCTCCGGTGCTTCCGGTCGGCCCGGTGGCCGGCTCCGGTGCGGTGGCGCCGCCGGCCGCGCCGCCGGCGCCGGCGGCCACGGTCGCGACCCGGGCGGAGTTCCCCGCCGAGGCACCGATCTTCCGGGAGATGGAGGCGGTCTGGTTCCGCTCCCACGGTGACGACGCGACCGCCATCTTCACCCGCCCCAAGTTCGACCAGGAGCCGCCCGCCGCCCAGGCGGCGGCGGTCGACCCCGCCCGGGGCCTGCGCGTGACCACGGGGCCGAGCGCCCCCGCACCGGCCTCGACGCCGGCCCGGCCACCGCTGCCCACCCGTACCCCGGGCACCACCAGCACCGACGGCACCGGCACCGTGGCGCCGCCGCCGTCGTACGTTCCGCCGGCGGCCGCCCGGCCGCCTGTCGCGCCGACCTCGCCCAGCCCGGCGACGGCGCCGCCCACCCCGGCCACGGCGCCGCCCAGCGCGCCGGCCGCCGATCCGGACGCCTGGCGAACGGCCGCGGACGACGGCTGGACCCGGGCCAGCCGCGCGGCCGAGCCGGCCGCCGCCGGCACCACCCGCTCCGGGCTGCCCAAGCGGGTGCCGCAGGCGCAGCTCGTGCCGGGCGGCATCGAACCGAAGGGGGGCCGGGACCGTAGCCGGCGGACCCCCGACGAAGTACGGGGCCTGTTGTCGGCCTACCACCGCGGCGTGCAGCGCGGCCGGTCGGCCGGGACGGACCAGATCAGCACCTCGACCAAGGAGAGCCGATGAACAGGCCAGCGGCCATGCAGGACATGGGTTGGCTGCTCACCAACTTCGCCGACAGCGTGGCGGGCATCGCCCACGTGGTGGCGGTGTCCGCCGACGGGCTGCTGCTCGCGTCCTCCCGGGACCTTCCGGGCGACCGGGCGGACCAGCTCGCAGCTATCACCTCCGGCGTGGTGAGCCTGACCGAGGGTGCGGCGCGGATGTTCAGCGCGGGCGGGGTGCTGCAGACCGTCATCGAGATGGACAGCGGGTACCTCTTCCTGATGTCGATCAGCGACGGCTCCTCGATGGCCGTGCTCGCCGCCCGCAGCTGCGACGTGGGCCAGGTGGGCTACGAGATGGCGCTGCTGGTGGAGCGGGTCGGTGCCGCGCTGGTGCCGCTGCCGCGCGACGCGGTGCGTTCGTAACACCGAGCTCAGGCGCGCGGACCGCGCGCCGGACCAGGGACGGGAGGAGGTGATCGTGGATGGACCAACGGCGCGCTGACCCGCGTGGCGCTCTGGTGCGCCCGTACGCGGTCACCCGTGGCCGTACCGAGCCACAACAGGACATCGCCCTCGAGGCGGTCCTGTCGGCCTCGCCCACCCAGGTCGCCGAGTCCCGGTTCGCCGGGCACGACAAGCACCGCATCGCCACGGTCTGCGAGGGCCGGGCACAGTCGCTGGCGGAGATCGCCGCATACACCCGGATGCCGCTGGGCGTCGCCCGGGTGCTGGTCGCCGACATGGTGGCCGAGAGCCTGCTGACGTTACACACTGCCGCTCCCGCCGAGGGGTTCGAGGAGCGAATGGAAATGCTTGGAAGGGTGCTAAGTGGACTTCGCAGGCTATGACCCCGCTGGGGGGCGGCAGAGCCGGGGAATCGTCTCCGCGAAGATCGTGGTCGCGGGCGGTTTCGGCGTCGGCAAGACGACCCTGGTCGGATCGATCTCCGAGATCACGCCGCTGACCACCGAGGCGGTGATGACCGCGGCCGGTGTCGGCATCGACGATCCGTCGAAGGTGCCGGGCAAGGAGACCACCACGGTCGCCATGGACTTCGGCCGGATCACCATGGCCGAGGACCTGATCCTCTACCTGTTCGGCACACCCGGACAGACCCGGTTCTGGTTCATGTGGGACGAGATCATCCGGGGCGCGGTCGGGGCCGCCGTGCTGGTCGACACCCGCCGGATCACCGACGCGTTCGCGCCGCTGGACTACTTCGAGAACCGCAACCTGCCGTACGTGGTGGCGCTGAACCGGTTCGACGGTGCTCCCCAGTACGAGCTGGACGAGGTCCGCGAGGCGCTGGCCATCTCGCCGCAGGTGCCGCTGGTGATGACCGACGCCCGGCACCGGGAGTCGGTCAAGCAGGTGCTGGTGACGGTGGTGGAGCACGCCATGCTGCGGCTCCAGGCCGAGCACGGCCGGGGTTTCCCGACTCCGGTCGGCTGAACCCACCGAGGTGACGGGCGGTGTCGGTCGGGTCGATCCCGGCCGGCGCGGCCCTGCCGACCTGCCCTCGGCCGCGAGATCTTAAACGGAATGCGCCCCTCCGGGGGCCGTTTCGTATCTCTAAGCGGGCCAGCCCACGAGGCGGTCAGTCGACCCGGAGCCGGTAGCCGCGCTTGACCACGGTCTGCACCACCCTCGGCGCGCGCAGCCCGGCGCGCAGCCGGGCCACCGCCATCTCCACGGCGTGCTCGTCCGCGCCCCGGGGCAGGGTCCGCAGCAGCGCGGTACGGGACAGCACCCGACCGGGTGACAGCGCCAGCGCCCGCAGCACGGCCATCGGGGCCGGAGCGAGCGGGCGCAGCTCGCCGTCGACGACGGCGGCGTGCCCGCGCAGGGTGAGCAGGTGTCCGCCCGCCTTGAGGGTGGTCGTGCGGCGGGGCAGCTCGTCGACGATGGTCCGCACCAGCGCGCCCAACCGGGCCCGGGTGGGTGCGCTGACCGGCACCCCGCGGCGCAGCAGCGGCTCGGCGGTGACCGCGCCGACGCAGCCGGCCAGCACGTCGCCACGGAACGCGGCCAGCACCGTGTCGGTCCGGTCGCCGGCCGCCCGTAGCAGCGCCTCCGCCGCCGGAGCCGACGTGAAGGTGACGGCGTCCACCAGCCGGCCGACGATCAGGTCGACCAGCCGGTGCAGCGGGGCTGGGTCGGTCGGCGGGGCCCAGCGGTAGACCGGCACCTCGATCACCGTGGCGCCGGCCGCCTCCAGCGCGAGCGTGCACTCCGGCTGGCGCTCGCCGTGCAGCTGCATGGCGATCACCTGCCCGGCCACTCCGCGCCGGCGCAGGTGGTCGACCACCTCGTCGCAGCTCTCCGAGGCCGGCGACCACTGGTCGTGCAGGCCGGCGGCCCGGATCGCGCCGCGTGCCTTGGGGCCTCGGGCCACCACGTACGATTGCGCCAGCACCGAGCGCAGCGGTTCGGCCAGACCCCAGCCCTCGGCGGCCTCCAGCCAGCCGCGCATGCCGATGCCGGTGTTCGCCATCAGGATGTCCGGTGGCCGGTCCAGGCAGGCCCGAGTGGCCTCGCGCAGCTCAGTGTCGTCGGCCAGCGGCACGATCCGCAGCGCCGGGGCGAGCACCACCCGGGCACCCCGCCGCTGGAGCAGCGCGGCCAACTCGTCGCGCCGCCGGTCGGCGGTCACCCCGATGGTGAAGCCGGACAACTCCTCCTCCCGCATCACTCCTCCTCGTCGCCACCTCCCGGGGCGCCCGCACCGGTGGAGTTGCCGTCCGCGCACCGTCTGTCATGTCGGGGAAGCGTGCCGGTGGGCGGTTTCCGGTCCGGGTCCCTTCTGTTTCGGTCCTGTCAAGTGGGACTCGCACCGGTCGGAGCAGGGGAGAGCCGTGCCGGAAACGTCACCGGAGGGCGTTTCGACGCCTGTGAGGCGCAGACGCCTCGCGGGGATGACTGGCGGTCATACCAGCGGGTAGTCTCCCGGCATGACCGCCAAGGTGACCCTGTCCTTCACGGACGAGACGATTGAGGAGGCCCGCCGGTTCGCCAAGCGCGAAGGGCTGTCGCTCTCCGCGTGGATGGACCAGGCCGCCCGGGAGAAGGCGCTGCGCGAGGTCTTCACCGCGCACGCCGCCGCCGTCGGCCGCGCCGGCCTCGATCTGGAATCCGCCGCCCTCGCCGACGCCCGCGAGGTCGCCATGGTCGACGACCTGCTCTTCGGCGGACGGCCGCGTGCTGCGGAGAGGTGAGGTCTGGCGCATCGAGGGCGCCCGGGAACGCCTCGGCCTGGTGATCAGTTCCGACGTCTACAACTCCACCGACGTGCCCATCGTCATCGTGGTCGAGGTGGTCGACGAGTCGCTGCTGCGCGACTCTCCGCTGGCCGTGCCGATGGGCCGGTACGTGGTCATGCCCGACCGGCTCTCCTCGCCGATGAAGAAGTGGTTCACCGAGTGCGTGGACGTCGCCGACACCGACACCATGCTCCGGGTCGGCCGGGCGCTGCGCATCCTTCAGCAGATCTGAGGCCGCAGCCCGCGGGGGGCCGTCAGCCCGGCTCGCGCCGCGCAGCGGCGTACCAGCGGGCGACCTCGTGGTAGGCCGCCTTCGGTTCCCAGCGGTATCCGTCCTCCGTCGGGATGGCCTTGACGATGCCGTAGCCGGCCATGTCCAGGTCGTAGCGGGGGTCGGGCGAGTGGGGGTGGTAGGGCTCGATGAACTCGAACACGAACGCCCCGTGCACCCCGGTCGCCTCGAACACGTCGAGGAGTTCGCCGATCTCCGTTGCCGGGCCCTGCTCGTCGCGCACCGGCGGCCCGGTCACCTCGGCTCGGGGACCGCTGTGGTCGATCCGCTCGTGCGCGGCCGGCCCCAGCCGCGCCGCTCCGGCGAAGGCGGCGCAGCCGAACTCGGTCACCACCACCGGCTTGCCGTGCCGGTGGAACCGGCGCAGGCTCGCCGCGTACCGCCGTCGGTTCTGCGGCACCCGGTAGTGGTCGAGGCCCACGATGTCGAACGGGCCCCAGTCCACCCGCTCCCACAACGCGGCGCTGTAGGTGAGCGGGCCCCGGAAGTCCGCCCGGGCGACCGCCGCGGCCCGGCGCAGCAGCGCGTTCAGTTTCCGGTTTTACCAGGGCAGCAGCGGCCAGCCCCGCAGGGTGGGAAGTCGGGCGGTGCGCTGGGCGTACCCCGCGCCCGGCATGATCTCGGCGGAGAAAATGGTCAGCTCGCAGCCCACGTTGAGGGTGACGGCGGGGTGTCGTCGGCGCAGCGTCTCGGCCGCCCGCGCGGCTGCGGCCAGGTGTGCCAGGGTCTGCGTCGGGCCCGCGCTCTGCTTCGTGATCACCTGGATGGTCTATCGTCGTCCGAGGTCGCACGGCTCGACGCCGTGTGAGCTGCGCCATCGGGAAACCGGCTGGCGTGCGGGGGAAGGACCCCGTTTTGACCTGCCGACCGGGCGCCGGGTATCGTTGCCTGCTGTTGTACGACATCCAGAGGCGTGCCACATCAGGTACGCTTGGTCGTTCGTGCGCGCCTGGTCAAATCGGCGCGCGACCCCAGACCGACGACGAGACAAGGTAGACCTGTGCGTACGTACAGCCCGAAGCCGGGTGAGATCGAGCGTCAGTGGCACGTCATCGACGCCTCTGATGTCGTGCTGGGCCGCCTGGCCACCCACGCCGCCACGTTGCTGCGTGGTAAGCACAAGCCGACTTTCGCGCCGCACGTCGACACGGGCGACTTCGTCGTCATCGTGAACGCGGGCAAGGTTGCGCTGACCGGCAACAAGCGTCAGACCAAGGTTGCCTACCGCCACTCCGGTTACCCGGGTGGTCTGAAGCAGGTTGGCTACGACGAGCTGCTGACCAAGCGCCCTGAGCGGGCCATCGAGCTCGCCGTGAAGGGGATGCTCCCGCACAACAAGCTCGGCCGTCAGCTGATCAAGAAGCTGAAGGTCTACGCCGGTGCCGAGCACCCGCACGGCGCGCAGCAGCCGGTGCCGTTCGAGATCAAGCAGATCGCGCAGTGAGCGCGGGCGAAGGAAGCAGCATGACCGACATCACCGAGACCGAGGTCGCCCCGGAAGCCCCCGAGGCCACCGAGGCGCCGGCGCCCGTCGCCCGCGCGCCTCGTGGTGACCGGCCGATCCAGACCGTGGGCCGCCGCAAGGAGGCCATCGTCCGGGTCCGCATCGTCCCGGGCACCGGCAAGATCACCTGCAACGGCCAGGACCTCGAGGCCTACTTCCCGAGCAAGGTGCACCAGCAGCTCATCAAGGACCCGCTGGTCACCGCCGAGAAGCTCGAGCAGTTCGACGTCATCGCCAACCTGCGTGGCGGCGGCACCACCGGCCAGGCCGGTGCGCTCCGGCTGGGCATCGCCCGCGCGCTGATCATAAACGAGCCGGACGACCGCCCGGCCCTGAAGAAGGCCGGCTTCCTCACCCGGGACGCCCGGGTCAAGGAGAGCAAGAAGTACGGCCTCAAGAAGGCCCGTAAGGCTCCCCAGTACTCGAAGCGCTGATCTTTTCCAGCGCGTTGTACTTCTGACGGACGGCCGGTCCGCCTCCCCTCGACCGGGGAGGTGGGCCGGCCGTTCCGCTTTCTCCTCATCGGTAGTGCTCATCGGAGGTTGGCGGGTATGGGTCGGTTGTTCGGCACTGACGGCGTACGCGGGCGGGCGAACGCGGATCTCACTCCTGAGCTGGCGCTCGCGGTCGCGGTGGCCGCCGCGCACACGCTCGCCGAGACAGACCGCAGTCATCCGCCGCTCGCCGTGGTCGGCCGGGACACCCGGGCCAGTGGCGAGATGCTGGAGGCGGCCGTGGTGGCCGGGCTGACCAGCGCCGGCGCCAACGTGGTGCGGGTCGGCGTGCTGCCCACCCCAGCGGTGGCCTTCCTCACCGCGGAGGCCAAGGCCGACCTCGGGGTGATGCTCTCCGCGTCGCACAACCCGATGCCGGACAACGGGATCAAGCTCTTCGCCGCCGGCGGGAACAAGCTCCCCGACGAGATCGAGATGCAGATCGAGGCGGCCGTCGAGGCGAACGCCACCACCGCGTGGGAGCGGCCGATCGGCGCCGGCGTCGGCCGGGTGCACGACCTGCTCGACGGCGCCGACCACTACGTCCAGCACCTGGTCGGCACCTTGCCGCACCGGCTTGACGGGATCAAGGTCGTGGTCGACTGCGCCAACGGCGCGGCAGCCGAGGTCGCCCCGGCCGCCTACCGGGAGGCGGGCGCGGAGGTCATCGCGATCCACGCCGAGCCGGACGGGCTCAACATCAACGACGACTGCGGCTCCAACCACATCGAGGCGCTGCGCGCCGCCGTGGTCGAGCACGGCGCCCACCTGGGCATCGCCCACGACGGCGACGCCGACCGGTGCGTGGCGGTGACCGCCGACGGTGACGAGGTCGACGGCGACCAGCTGATGGCGATCCTCGCGCTGGCCATGCGCGAGGCCGGCACGCTCACCCAGGACACCCTGGTCGCCACGGTGATGAGCAACCTCGGCCTGCGGCTGGCCATGTCCGCGCAGGGCATCCGGCTGCTCGAGACCAAGGTCGGCGACCGGTACGTGCTGGAGGAGCTGCGCGCGTCCGGGCTGGCGCTCGGCGGCGAGCAGAGCGGTCACATCGTCATGCCCGCGCACGCGACCACCGGCGACGGGGTGCTCACCGGCCTGCACCTGATGGCCCGGATGGCCGCCACCGGACGACCGCTGGCCGAGCTGGCCGCGGTGGTCACCAAGCTGCCCCAGGTGCTGATCAACGTGCCGGTCGGCGACCGGACCGTCGGTGCCGCCGCGCCGGCCGTCCGAGCCGAGGTCGAGCTGGCCGAGGCGGAGCTGGGCGAGACCGGCCGGGTGCTGCTGCGCCCGTCGGGCACCGAGCCGCTGGTCCGGGTGATGGTCGAGGCGGCCACCGAGGCGACCGCGCGCGAGGTCGCCGAGCGCATCGCGGATCAGGTCCGCCAAGCCAGCCCGGCCGCCTGACCGGGCGGGCCGGCGACGAAGCCGGGCCGGGTCAGAGCCGCAGCCGGGAGGCGCGGTCGAGGGTGTCGGCCGGGTCCTCGCCGTCGGTCAGGTCGACATCCTCGACGATCCTCCCGTCGCCGAGCCGGATGAGCCGGTCGCAGCGAGCCGCGACGGCCCGCTCGTGCGTGGCCAGCAGGATCGTCATGCCGTACCGGTCGCGCAGTTCCAGCAGCAGATCGAGGATCTGCGCGCCGGTGGTGGAGTCGAGGTTGCCGGTGGGCTCGTCGGCCAGCAGCAGCCGCGGCCGGCCCATCAACGCCCGGGCGATGGCGACCCGTTGCTGCTGGCCGCCGGAGAGCTGGGCCGGCAGCGCCCGCTCCCGCCCAGCCAGGCCGACGGCCTCCAGCAGGTCCCGGGCCCGGGTCGGGTGGTCGGCCCGGCCCGACCGGCGCGGCAACACCGGGGCGATCACGTTGTCGAGCACGGTCAGCGCCGGTAGCAGGTGATAGCGCTGGAACACGAAGCCGACCCGCTGGCGGTAGCGGGCCAGGTCCGCCCGGCGCAGCGCGGTGATCTCCACGTCGTCCACGATCACGCTGCCCCGGTCGGCCCGTTCGATCGCGCCTATCAGGTGCAGCAGCGTGGACTTGCCCGAACCGCTCGGCCCGGTCAGCGCCACGACCGAACCGCCCCTGATCTCCAGTGACACGTCGTCGACCGCGGTGAGCCGTTGGCTACCGGTGCGGAACTCGCGGACCAGCCCCGTCGTGCGCACGGTGCTGCCGGTGGTCGGGTCCATGGTCACTCCTCTGCGAGTAGTCGCGCGGTGGGAAGGCGCCGCAGCAGCCCGGTCGGGACGAGTGCCGCCAGGCAGGCGGCCAGCACGCCGGCCAGGGCGACCAGCGCGGTGACGGTGACGAGGGCCGCCGGCAGCTCGCCGACCAGCCACGCGGCCCCGCCCAGCCCGAGCCCGGCGCCCGTGAGCGCGCCGAGCCCACCCAGGAACAGGGCCTGGTAGCCGACCAGCCGACCGAGCGCGCCGTCGGACCAGCCGTTGGCCTGCAGGGTGGCCAGCTCGGTGGCTCGGTCGCGGATGTCCAGGTAGAGCACATCGGCGACGGCGGCGGCGCCGAGTAGCACGGTGGCCACCGCAGCCAGGGTGTCGGCGCCGCGCACGCTCAGCGACACGGTGTCGCCGAGCAGGCTGCCGACGACGGCGCCGCGGAAGGCGTAGCCGACCGCGCCGACCAGGGTGAGTGCGGCGACGCCGATGGCGAGCGCGCCGGCGCCGAGCAGGGTGCGTCCGGGGACGCGAACCAGGTTGACCAGAGCCATGCCGGCGATGGTCCGGCTCCGGTGGACGCGGCGGGTGTCGACGACGGGTGGGCGCAGCGCAGCGGCGGGGTGGGCGCGTGCGGCCCGCAGCGCGGGTGCCAGACCGGCTGTCAGGGCCAGGAACAGGGCCACCGGTACGGCGAGGAGGGCGCGTCGCCAGTCGACGTCGATGCCGAGGGCGGCGCCTAGCGGGATGGCCAGGCCGACGCCGAGCAGCCCGGCGATGAGGCCGAGCGTGGCGACCTCGCCGAGGACCAGCGCGCCGATGCGGCGGGCAGGCCATCCGAGGCAGGCGAGGACGGCGAGTTCGGGGCGGCGGTCGCGGACGGCGGCGGTGACGGCGTTGCCGAGGAAGAGCGCGCAGACCACGAGCACCAGCGCGAACAGGACGGCGCTCTTGCGGTCGACCGCCTTGGTGATGACCGAGGCGACCCCGAGGGCGGACCAGTTCTCGGTCAGGCGCAGGTCGGGGCGTCCGAAAGCGCCGGCGGGCAGGTCGATGCTCTGCGGGGCAGGGGAGGAACCGAGGGTGATGTCGACGTCGAGGCCGGTGGTGGTGGCGATCTGTTCAGCGATCAGCCGGACCCGCTCGGCGGAGCGTTCGCTGTAGCCGTCCACGTCGGACACCCGGGCCCGGATCGCGCTGATCGGCGCGGTGCGCTGCGTGCTGTCACCGTGGGCCAGTAGACCGGGCAGGCTGGACAGGCTGGTGAGCAGCAGCGGTGGCGCGGAGAGGTAGCCGGCCGGGTTGCCGCTGGGCTCCAGTGGTTGCCCGCCGAGCGCGGTCCGGCTGCGATCGTCGGCACCCTCGGCGCGCGGCCGTTCGTACGTTTCCAGCGGCACCTTGCCCACGTCGCTGAACCCGGTCAGCTTCTCGGGGTCGAAGAGGCCGACGGCTCGCCACTGTCGAGCGTCCTGGTTACCGGTGCCCAGCCGCAACTGGGTCAACGGACGGTACCCGGTGTCCTCGCTGAGCCATGGCCGGGGAAGGAGCGCCAGCGCCTGCGCGTCGCCGTACACCCCCTGGTCCGACTCGACGGGACGGACCCGCAGGCTGCCGTCGGGCAACTGGTCGTACGCGGCCTGCCCCGGCTGCACGACGACCTGCAACTGACCGTGACAGCACCGGCCCGGGCCCAGCCCGGCGGCGAGTTGTGACCGGTACGCGTCCAGCGCGTCCTGTCGGGTGCCGCCGGCCGGGGTGGACGGTAGGCCGCCCAGCCGTTCGGCCAGCTCTTCCTGCGGGATGCCGGCGATGCTCCGGTCCAGCCGTGACCGCGCGTAGGTGGCCCCGATCGCGCCGTCGAGGAACGGGCGGCTGGTGGCGAGCACCGGCACGAGGCGGCTGAACAACCCACCGCCCTCGTTGGTCACGACGGTGGCGTCGGTGGCGGTGAGCGGTCGCCCGCTGACCACGGCGTCGTCGAGGCCCACCAGCTCCTGCTCGGGGCCCGGGTCGACCGCGGCGAGCAGGAACGGCACGGTGAGGTATGCCGTCACGGTCAGGCGGGGAGCCGAGACGCCGGGAGCGTCGTGCTCGGCAATGCCTTCCCCCGCCCAGCGTTCGAAGCGACCACCGGGCAACAGCCGGAACGTCTCGACCTGCCAGAGCTGCCGCTCACTGAGGTCCTTCAGCGCGTTGTCCTGTCCGATCCGGAGGTCGCAGATCCGTTCGGTGCGCCCGCTTGGCAGCACCTCCCTGGGCAACAGCCCGCACTCGTTGGTGTCGTACGTCCGCCCGTCGGTGTACCGGACCGCGTCCGGGTAGAACTGGTCGCCGATGATCGGGTAGGCCAGGGCGTGCTTCGTGACGTACACGTAGGTGGGTTGGGCCGGGGCGTGGCTGAGGCCGCGTTCGGCGAGGAACTCGCGGTCGATCCGGATGAGCTGCCGGTCCAGGGACGGATCCACCGCCGCGGTCACGTCGAGTGGCATCTCGATCGAGGTCGTGGAGTAGCCGAGCATGGCGATCGGGGCGGCGACGTCCACTCCTTCGACGGCCTTGACCCGGTCGTACTGTTCCAGCGTGATGCCGCCATAGCTGCCGGAGAGGTAGTTGGGCCGGACCAGCCCGCGCTCCGCCTCAAGCGGGGTACGCGTTCCCTTCGGGCGGACCAGGATGTCGTAGGCGGCCCGGGTGTTCCGTTCGACGGTGCCGGTCACGGCGAGCCGGGAGGTGGTGGTGGCGCCGGTGAGGACGACGAAGCCGGTGGTGGCCACCAGCATGCCGACCAGCAGCGCCACCGACCGTCCCGCACGGCCGCGCAGCTGTTTCCAGACGAAACCGACCATCGCGCCTCCCCGTGTGCTGACCACACTCTGCGCGATACATTGTCACAATGCAAGGCCCCGGTCGGGTGCCTGCCCGGAACCGGATCGGAGGAGACGGTGGCGATCCAGCACGCGGTTCTGGCTCTACTCGCCCGCGGTCCCAGCTACGGCTACGAGTTGAAGAGCGCGTTCGAGGCGGCGGTCGGCCCACAGTGGGGGCCGCTCAACATCGGGCACCTCTACCAGATCCTCGACCGGCTCTCCCGCGACGGCCTGGTGGTCGCCGAGCGGCAGCCCCAGCCGGTCAAGCCCGACCGCGTGGTCTACGAGATCACCGCGGATGGTCGGGGTGAACTCGACCGCTGGCTGGCCGCGCCCAGCCCGCGCAGCGGTGGCTTCCGGGACGACTTCTTCCTCAAGCTGACCGCCGCCGCCCGGTCTGGTGCGGCCACCACCGTCCGTGGCGTGCTGGCGAACCAGCGCGGCCATCTCATGCGGGAGCTGCGCAACCTCGACGGGTTGCGTCGCCGGGCCGACGACCCGGTGGTCCGGCTGCTGCTCTCGGCCGCCGGCCGGCACGTCGAGGCCGACCTGGCGTTCGTCGACGACGCCGAGGCGGCACTGCTCTCCGACGGAGGCGCGACGTTGGCCAGGCTGGCCGACGATCGCCCGGCGCCGGCCGTACCGGCGGCGCCTGAGGCCGGACCGGACCGGGCTGCCGGCTGACCGGGGCGGTCGCCGGCCGATCAGCGGAACCGCCCGCCGGCTGACGGGGACGTGCTGAGCGGCCGCTCAGCGGGCCGGCGTCAGCCCGCGCAGCCGGGTCACCGCCTCGGCGAGCACCTCGGGGCGCTTGCAGAAGGCGAAGCGGACCAGCCGGCGACCGGCCTCGACGTCGTCGTAGAAGACCTGCGTCGGCACCGCGACCACGCCGCAGCGCTCGGGCAGCGAGCGGCAGAACTCCACCCCGTCCGTGCCGCCGAGGGCGGTGACGTCGGCGGTGACGAAGTACGTCCCCTCCGGCGACAGCACGTCGAACCCCGCCTCGGTGAGGCCGCCGACGAGCTGGTCGCGCCGGGTCTCGAGGTCGTCGCGGAAACGTGTGAAGTAGTCGTCCGGCAGGCCCAGCGCGACGGCGACGGCCGGCTGCAACGGGGCCGCGTTGACGAAGGTCAGGAACTGCTTCACCCGCAGCACCGCCGACACCAGCGGCGCCGGGCCACTCACCCAGCCGACCTTCCAGCCGGTGCAGGAGAACGTCTTGCCGGCCGAGGAGATGCGCAGCGTCCGCTCCCACATCCCCGGCAGGGTGGCCAGCGGCACGTGCGGGCTGGCGGCGTCGGTGAAGACCAGGTGCTCGTACACCTCGTCGGTGACCGCGTACGCGCCGTGCTCCTGGCACAGCTCGGCGACCAGCGCCAGCTCGGCCGGTGTGAAGACCTTGCCGGTCGGGTTGTGCGGCGAGTTGAGCAGCACCAGCCTGGTGCGCGGCCCGAACGCCGCCCGCAGCGCGGCCGGGTCGAAGGCGTACCGGCCGTCGCCGGAGGGGCGCAGGGTCACCGGTCGCCGGACGGCGCCAGCCAGCGCGATCGAGGCGGCGTACGAGTCGTAGTACGGCTCGAAGCAGACCACCTCGTCGCCCGGCTCGCAGAGAGCGAGGATGCTGGCCGCGATCGCCTCCGTCGCACCGGCGGTGATCACGATCTCGCCGTCCGGGTCGTACGCCAGGTCGTGGAACCGGCGCTGGTGCGCCGCGACCGCCGCGCGCAGGGCGGGAATCCCCGGCCCGGGCGGGTACTGGTTCTGCCCGCCGCGTAGCGCCTCGGCCGCGGCGGCCAGCATCTCCGGCGGGCCGTCGGTGTCCGGGAAGCCCTGACCGAGGTTGACCGCACCGGTCCGGACGGCGAGGGCGGACATCTCGGCGAAGATCGTCGTGCCGAACGGCCGCATCCGGGCCACCAGCGCATCGGCATCCGTGCTCGTCGTCACACCCGCCAGCCTACGGGCCGCCGGCGGCGGTTCAACCCCGCCGTCTGCCCTGGTGGGGGCGGTGATTTGTCCCTCGGTGGGGCCGCAGCCACCCGTTCGCTCAAGTCCAATGTTCGTTTAGCCGACTTTCGAGCACCCATGATGAGCGAAACTGGGTTAGGCTGCGGGCCATGTGTGGAATCGTGGGTTACGCCGGCGCGCGGCCGGCGCTCGGCATCGTGCTCGACGGGCTGCGGCGGCTGGAGTACCGCGGCTACGACTCGGCGGGCGTCGCCATCGTCTGCGACGACGAGCTGCTGACCGAGAAGAAGGCCGGCAAGCTGGCCAACCTGGAGAAGGTCCTCTCCGAGCGGGCTGCCAGCAACCCGGACGACTGCGCGGCCAGCCCGATCGGCATCGGCGACGGCACCACCGGCATCGGGCACACCCGCTGGGCCACCCACGGCGGCCCGACCGACCGCAACGCCCACCCGCACCTGGGCGCCGACGGCCGGGTCGCGGTGATCCACAACGGCATCATCGAGAACTTCGCCAAGCTCCGCACCGAGCTGGAGGAGGCCGGCGTCCAGTTCACCAGCGACACCGACACCGAGTGCGCGGCGCACCTGCTCTCCCACGCGCTCACCGAGCTGCGCGCGGCCGGCGAGGTCGACAGCCCGCAGCTGCTCGCCGCCGCCATGCGGGTGGTCTGCCGGCGGCTGGAGGGCGCGTTCACCCTGCTCGCCGTCGACGCCGGCATCCCCGGCGCGGTGGTCGGCGCCCGGCGCAACTCGCCGCTGGTCGTCGGCCGTGGCGAGGGCGAAAACTACCTGGCCAGCGACGTGGCCGCGTTCATCGAGCACACCCGCGAGGCGGTCGAGCTGGGCCAGGACCAGATCGTCCTGATCACCGGCGACAGCATCGAGATCACCGACTTCGACGGCCAGCCCGCCGCCGGCAAGGACTTCCACATCGACTGGGACTCCTCGGCCGCGGAGAAGGGCGGCTACGACTGGTTCATGCTCAAGGAGATCGAGGAGCAGCCGCAGGCCATCGCCGACACGCTGCTCGGTCGGCTCACCGAGACCGGCGAGATCGCCCTCGACGAGGTCCGCCTCAGCGACCAGGATCTGCGCGACATCGACAAGATCTTCATCGTGGCCTGCGGCACCTCGTACCACGCCGGCCTGGTGGCCAAGTACGCCATCGAGCACTGGACCCGCATCCCCTGCGAGGTCGAGCTGGCCAGCGAGTTCCGCTACCGCGACCCGGTGCTCGACCGGTCCACCCTGATCGTGGTCATCTCGCAGTCCGGCGAGACCATGGACACCCTGATGGCGCTGCGCCACGCCAAGGAGCAGAAGGCCCGCGTGCTGGCCATCTGCAACACCAACGGCTCGACCATCCCGCGCGAGTCCGACGCCGTGCTCTACACCCACGGCGGGCCGGAGATCGCGGTCGCCTCCACCAAGGCGTTCCTCACCCAGGTGGTGGCCTGCTACCTGATCGGCCTGCACCTGGCCCAGGTGCGCGGGATCAAGTTCGCCGACGAGGTGGGCGCGGTGGTGGCCCAGCTCCAGGAGATGCCGGGCAAGCTGCGCGAGCTGCTGGCCCGGATCGAGCCGGTGCGCGAGCTGGCCCGGGAGCTGAAGTCCGAGCCGACCGTGCTCTTCATCGGCCGGCACGTCGGCTACCCGGTGGCCCTGGAGGGCGCGCTCAAGCTCAAGGAGCTGGCGTACATGCACGCCGAGGGCTTCGCCGCCGGCGAGCTGAAGCACGGCCCGATCTCGCTGATCGACAAGGGCACGCCGGTGATCTGCGTGGTGCCCTCGCCGGTGGGCCGGGGCATGCTGCACGACAAGGTCGTCTCCAACATCCAGGAGGTACGGGCGCGCGGTGCGCGGACCATCGTGATCGCCGAGGAGGGCGACCAGGCCGTCGTCCGCTACGCCGACCACCTGATCTACGTGCCGCGTACGCCCACGCTGCTCGCGCCGCTGGTCACCACCGTCCCGTTGCAGGTGCTCGCGGCCGAGATCGCCGCCGCCCGTGGCCACGACGTGGACCAGCCCCGCAACCTGGCCAAGTCGGTCACCGTCGAGTAACCGACCCCGACCGCTGACCCGGGCCCCGTTCGCCGCACCGCGCGACGACCGGGGCCCTCGTCGTGGCCGGTCGGTCATCGGCCGAGCACGATCCGGGCCATGCCGTCCAGTGCCGGGTTGTCCGGGTCCCAGTAGCCCACGTGACCGTGCCGGCCGCTGGGAAAGATCCGCCCCCCGAAGTCGGGCGCGGCCGGGTCCCGGCCGAACCACAGCTCGTGCTCGCCGTGCCCGGTCAGCTCGAGCGCGGCGGCCAGCGGCGACGTACCGAGCAGGACGCGCCGGGTCAGCTCGTCCGGCGGACGGGTCAACCGGATCACGTCGTCCGGTGCGCTGCTGGCCCAGACCTGCCCGGGCGGGACGCCCAGCTCGGCCGCGTGCGCGACGCCGACCCCCGGTGAGCCGACGAAGACCAGCGCGTCGGCGGCCAGCCCGTGGTCCCGGGCGGCACTGCCCACCACCAACGACCCGTAGCTGTGCCCCAGCACGGTCTGCCGCGCCGGCGGGCCGTCATGGCTGGCCCGCAGCCCCTCCTGGAAGCGGTGCAACGCCGGACCGGCGTCGCGGGCCTGGCCGGCGGTGGCCGCCTCGTGCAGGAAGTCCGGAGCGTCGTAGTCGAGCCAGAGCACCGCCGCGCTCCGCTCACCCGGGTCGAGCGCGGCGCACCGGCTGAGGACACGTGCCACCCGTTCCAGCTCGCCCGGCGCGTCGTCGAGGCCGGCGGTCATCCCCGGCACGTAGGTCACCACCCGGTCGGCCTGGTCCGGGTCGCCGAGCGCGATCACCACCCGTCCCTCGCCGGCCGGATCCAACCCGAGCAGGTAGGCCCGGGGCGCCCCCTGCCCGGCCAGCCGCTCGGCGAGCGCGTCCAACCCGGCCAGGCGTGCCTCGACCCGGCGCAGCCGGAGCGAACCCACCGGCCCGGGCGGCACCCGGGCCAGCAGCAGCCGACGCTCGGCGAGCAGTTCCTCCCGCCGGGTGCCGAGCAGCAGCCGGTTGGCCTGGTCGCGGGCCGCCACCGGTACGCCGTCCAGTCGCCCGACCAGCGCCGGCTCGTGCCCCACCAGCCACCGGCGCTGCGCCGGGGTCAGCCCCGCCCACCACGTCCGGACCGCGGCCGGGTCGGCGCCCGACCCCGGCCGGCCGGGCGGTGGCGGGACCTGCCACGCTCCGGTGGCCGCCGTGGTCAGCTCGTCCAGCCGGGCGGTGGCGGCCCGGTCGGCCGCCCCGGCCAGCTCCAGCGCCTCCCGCAGCGCCGCCGTCACCCGGGCCGAGGCCAGCCCGTCCCGCTCGCCGGGCCGCGCTCGGGACGGGTCCGGGCCGACCCGACCGTGCCGGTCGACCAGCAGCCCGGACCCGTCCGCCAGGGCCACCGCCGCGGCCAGCCGACCCTTCGCCGCGGCGAGCCGACCGGCGAACTCGGCCAGCACCTGATCGGCCTCGATCAACGCCGGCGCGATCGAGGTCAGCTCGCCCCGCAGCCCGGCGAGCCGACCGTCGGCCGCCGTCGCCGCCCGGCCCGACCAGCCGATGCGCAGCGCCCTCCCGTCGGTGCTCAACTCGCCGGCCCGCCGGTCGACCAGCCCGGTCAGACCGGCCCACGCCGCGCCGGCGGCCCGCCACGCCCCCGGATCGGCCGCCCAGAGCTGGGCGTAGCCGACCGTCGGCGCAGGGTGGGTCGGCGCGGTCATCGGGGCAGCGCGGCGAGCCGGCGGGCGGCCCGGTCGTCGACCACCCGGTAGGACTCCGCCGCCGCCCGGACCGCTCCGCCCGTCACCGCCACCCGGCCGCCCAGCCGGCCGAGCCAGCCGTGCACCGCCGACTCCAGCGCGGCCAGGGCCGCGCCGGTCGGCCAGTCGGGCGCCGGCACCAGCAGCCCGGGCGTCCCGGCCAGCCCGTGCGCCAGCCGGGACGCGTCGTCGTCCAGCGCCCGGGCCACCCCGCCCAACAGCTCCGGTCGGACGGTCAACGGCTCCTCGGTCATTCCCACACCCCCGTGTGCGATCGGCATCGACCGGCCCGACGCTAGGCGGCGCCCAGGCCCGGCGCGGTGCCCTGTGGACAACCGGCGGCGGCCGTACCCCGCCCGTCCATAGGGCGTTGCCCACCGCTGACCGGACGGATAACCTGCCGCCTCCACCGCCGGTAGGGTGGCCTGGTGATCGTCGCTGTCGGCATCGACGTCGTCCTGGTCGACCGGTTCGCCCGGGCGCTGGCGCGGACGCCGCTGCTCGCCGACCGGCTCTTCACCGAGGCAGAGCGGTACACCCGCTCCGGCAACCCGCGCTCACCCGAGTCGCTCGCCGCCCGGTTCGCCGCCAAGGAGGCGGTCGCCAAGGCGCTCGGCGCGCCAGCCGGGCTGAGCTGGCACGACTGCGAGATCGTGCCGGACCCGGACGGCCGCCCGTGGCTGACCGTCTCCGGCACGGTGGCGGCTGCGGCCGTCGAGCGCGGGGTCGACCGCTGGCACCTCTCGCTGTCGCACGACGGCGGGATCGCGTCGGCGATGGTGGTCGCGGAACGGTGATTCGGCCGGGCGGGCCACCGGGGCCCGCCCGCGGGGCGGATGGGACACGGGATGAGACCGGTGTGGCGGGTGGCCGACGTACGCGCGGCCGAGGCGGGGCTGATGGCGACGCTCCCGGACGGGACGCTGATGCAGCGCGCCGCCGCCGGGCTGGCCCGCCGCGCCGCGCTGCTGCTCGCCGAGCGGGGTGGCGTGTACGGGTCCCGGGTGCTGCTGCTGGTCGGCTCCGGTGACAACGGCGGCGACACGCTGTACGCGGGGGAGCGGCTGGCCCGCCGGGGCGTCGCCGTGTCGGCCCTGCTGCTCACCCCCGGGCGGGCGCACGCCGCGGGGCTGGCGGCGCTGCGGGCGGCCGGCGGTCGGCTGGTCGACCGCCCGACCGGCCCGGTCGACCTGGTCCTGGACGGCATCGTGGGCATCGGCGGCACCGGCGGACTGCGCGCCAGTGCCGACGAGATGGTCAGCCGCCTGGCCGAGCTGCGCGGGCGGGACGGCGGTCGGGCGACCGTGGTCGCGGTGGACGTGCCGAGCGGGGTGGCCGTGGACACCGGGCACGTGCCGCTGGCCCCGTCCGGCCGGCCCACCGCGGTCCGTGCGGACGTGACGGTGGCCTTCGGCGCGCTGAAGCCGGCCCTGGTGGTCGGCCCGGCGGCCGTCCTGGCCGGGCAGGTGGAACTGGTCGACATCGGGCTGCGGCCATGGTTGCGGGGCAGCCCGGCGCTGCACGTCACCGAGTGGGCCGACGTGGTCGACTGGTGGCCCCGGCTCGGGCCGGCGTCGGAGAAGTACACCCGGGGCGTGGTGGGGGTGGCGACCGGCTCGGCGACCTATCCGGGTGCGGCGGTGCTCTCCGTGGGCGGTGCGTTGGCCGGGCCGACCGGCATGGTCCGCTACGCCGGCAGCGCCCGGGCCGAGGTGCTGCACCAGCACCCCTCGGTGATCGCCAGCGGTCGGGTGGCCGAGGCGGGCCGGGTGCAGGCCTGGGTCTGCGGTTCCGGGCTGGGCACCGGCGAGGACGCGGCGGCCGAGCTGCGCGCGGTGCTGGCCGCGCCGGTGCCGGCGGTGCTCGACGCCGACGCGCTCACCCTGCTGGTGGACGGCTCGCTGGCGGACCGGCTGCGCGGGCGGGACGCACCGATCGTGGTCACCCCGCACGACCGGGAGTTCGCCCGGCTCTGCGGTGAGGAGCCCGGCGCCGACCGGGTCGGCGCGGCGCTGCGGCTGGCCGCCTGGATGAACGCCGTGGTGCTGCTCAAGGGGGACCGTACGGTGATCGCCACCCCGGACGGCCGGGCGTACGTCAACCCGACCGGCACCCCGGCGCTGGCCACCGGTGGCACCGGCGACGTGCTGGCCGGGCTGCTCGGCTCCCTGCTGGCCGCCGGGATGCCGCCCGATCGGGCGGCGGCCTCGGCGGCGTACCTGCACGGGCTGGCCGGCCGGGAGGCGGCCCGGGGCGGGCCGGTGACCGCGCCCGACGTGGCGGACGCCCTGCGTCCGGTCCTGGCCGCACTGGGCTGATCGTCCGGTACCGGGCTGGCGGGCCGTGCGTCGCCGCCCGGCGTGATCACTGCGGAAAGTAGGCTGGGCGCATGTGGCAGGCCGAGGTACGCGTCAATCTCGACGCGATCCGCGAGAACGTGAGCCGACTCCGGTCCGGCACCAGCGCCGAGCTGATGGCGGTGGTGAAGGCCGACGGGTACGGCCACGGCATGATCCCGGCCGCCCGCGCGGCGCTCGACGCCGGGGCGGACTGGCTGGGTGTCTGCACCCTCGACGAGGCGCTGACGCTGCGTCGGGCCGGCCTGACCGCGCCCGTGCTGGCCTGGCTGCTCGCTCCCGGGCTGCCGCTGCACGAGGGGATCACCGCCGGGGTGGACCTGGCCGCGGCGAGCCTGCCGCAGCTCGACGAGATGATCGAGGCGAGCCGGCGTGCCGAGCGTCCGGCCCGGCTGCACCTGAAGATCGACACCGGGCTGTCCCGGGGCGGGGCGACCGTCGCCGACTGGCCGGCGCTGCTCGACGCGGCAGCCAAGGCGCAGGCCGACGGGCTGATCGAGGTGGTCGGCGTGTGGAGCCACTTCGTGTACGCGGACTCGCCCGGCCACCCGACCACGGACCGGCAGTTGGCCATCTTCCACGAGGGGCTGGCCATGGTCGAACGGGCCGGGCTGCGCCCGCGCTGGCGGCACCTGGCCAACTCGGCGGCCACGCTGACCCGCCCGGACACCCACTTCGACCTGGTCCGGCCCGGGCTGGCCATCTACGGGCTCTCCCCGGTTGCCGGCGAGACGTACGGGCTTAAGCCGGCGATGACCGCCCGGGCGCGGGTGATGCTCACCAAGCGGGTGCCCGCCGGCACCGGCGTCTCCTACGGGCACACCTACACCACCGAGCGGGACGCGAACCTGGCCGTGGTGCCGCTCGGCTACGCCGACGGGGTGCCCCGGCACGCCTCCAACAGCGGGCCGGTGCAGCTCGCCGGTGCGCGCCGGACCATCTCCGGCCGGGTCTGCATGGACCAGTTCGTGCTGGACTGCGGCGACGACCCGGTGGCCGACGGCGACGTGGCGACGCTCTTCGGCAGCGGCGCCGACGGCGAACCGACCGCCGACGACTGGGCGGAGGCGGTCGGCACCATCAACTACGAGATCGTCACCCGCTTCGGCGGCACGCGCGTACCCCGGGTCTACGACGGCGAGCGGCCGTGAGTCGGTACCGCATCCCTCGACCGCGGACGGCGGCCGGCCGGGTCGCCGGGGTGGTCGGCGCGGCGGTCGGTGTGGCCGCGGCCGGCCTGGCGGCCGGCGTCGCGACCGAACGCACCCTGGTCCGCCGGCTCAAGGCCGACCCGACCGACCGCTACGCGCACGAGGCGTTCGACGAGCAGCGGTACGACGACGCGTTCCGGCTGGAACTGCCGGACGGCACGGACATCCACGTCGAGGTGGTCGAGCCGACCCGCCCGGTGCCCGGACACCCGACCGTGGTGCTGGTGCACGGCTTCTGCCTGGACATGGGCACGTTCCACTTCCAGCGCAAGATGCTCGCGGCGCGCGGCGACTACCGGATCGTGGCGTACGACCAGCCCGGGCACGGCCGGTCCGGCCGGCTGGAGACCGGCGAGTACGACCTCGCCGTGCTCGGCCGAACGCTGCGCCGGGTGATCGACCGGACCACGCCCGAGGGGCCGCTGGTGCTGGTCGGGCACTCGATGGGCGGCATGACCATCATGGCGTTCGCCGAGCTGTTCCCGGAGATGTTCGGCGACCGGGTGGTGGGCACGGTGCTGATGGCGACCTCGGGCGGTCTGCTGGCGGAGACCAAGCTGGTCGCGCCCGCGCTGCTCGGCCGGGTCGGCGGCCCGGTGCTGTACATGGTCAGCAACGCGACCAGGTACGGCGGGCAGGTGATCGACAAGGCCCGGAAGTCGACCTCGAACGTCGCCTGGCTGCTCACCCGCAGGTACGGCTTCGGCACCGCCAAGCCCAGCCCGGCGCTGGTGTCGTACGTGGAGATGATGAACTCGCGGACGTCGGCCGACACGGTGACCCGCTACCTGCGGACGCTGGCCACCCACTCGCGGTATCCCGCGCTGGCGGCGCTGGCGGACACGCCCGTGCTGGTGGTGGTCGGCGACAAGGACATGATCACCCCGGTGACACACTCGGAGGAGATCGTCCGGCGGCTGCCGCACGCCGAGTTCGTCAAGATCCACGACAGTGGGCACGTGGTGATGCTGGAGCACGCGGACGAGGTCAACGCCGCGCTGGCACGGTTTCTCGAGTCGTTGAGCATGGAGGAGCGGTGAGTCACGTCGTCAAGCTGCCGACCGTCGCGGACACCTGGGAGTTCGGCCGCCGGCTGGCCGGGCTGCTGCGTGCCGGCGACCTGGTGTTGCTGACCGGCCCGCTGGGCGCCGGTAAGACAGCGCTGACGCAGGGCATCGGCGCCGGGCTCGGTGTGCTCGGCGACATCACCTCGCCGACGTTCGTGATCGCCCGGGTGCACCGCCCCGATCCCGCGCGCGGCGGACGGGTGGCGCTGGTGCACGCCGACGCGTACCGGCTGGGCGACGCCGCCGATCCCCGCGCCGAGATCGACGACCTGGACCTGGACGCCTCGGTGGACGAGTCGGTGACCGTGGTCGAGTGGGGGGAGGGGCTGGTGGAGCAGCTCGTCGACGCCCACCTGCGGGTCCGTATCGACCGCCGCGACGACGACACCCGCATCGTCGAGCTGGACCCGGTCGGCGGCGACTGGGCCGCGCGGCTGACCGCCCTGCGCTGATACCTCTCCGGCCGGCGTCACCCGCCGGTGGCGTGCGGTCGGCGCTGTCGGACCCGGTGCCTAGAGTGCGGGGGACCGACCCGAGCTGTGAAAGGCTGCCGATGCCCGACGACGTTCCCGCCCCGGATCTGCTGGCCCTGCTGCCGGAGCAGTGGCGTGCCGTGCTGACCCCGCACCTCGACCCGGCGCGCACCGCGGCGCTGGCCGAATTCGTCGCCCGGGAGTACGCGACGCACACCGTCTTCCCGCCGATCGAGGATCTCTTCTCGGCCTACCGGCTCTGCCCACCGCAGGCCACCCGGGTGCTGATCCTCGGGCAGGACCCCTACCACCGGGCCGGGCAGGCGCACGGGCTCAGCTTCAGCGTCCGCGACGGGGTGACGGTGCCGCCGTCGCTGCGCAACGTGTTCAAGGAGCTGGGCGAGGACCTGGGCGTGCCGAAGCCGCCGAGCGGCAACCTCCAGGGCTGGGCCGCGCAGGGTGTGCTGCTGCTCAACGCGGTGCTGACCGTCCGGCAGGCCACTCCCGGTTCGCACGCGAACTCCGGCTGGGAGGAGTTCACCGACGCCACCATCCGGGCCCTGGACGCCTCGCCGCAGCGGGTGGTCTTCCTGCTCTGGGGCGGCTACGCCCGCAAGAAGGCCGCCCTGGTCACCAACTCGCAGCACGTGGTGCTGGAGGCCGGGCACCCCAGCCCGATGAACCCGCGCGGCTTCCTCGGCAGCCGTCCGTTCAGTGCGGCCAACAAGGCCCTCGCCGACGCCGGCCTGCCCACCATCGACTGGGAGCGCACCGCCGGCTGAGCTGAGCTGCGCGGGTCGGGCGGGCGCCCTACCGCCCGTCCGGCCCCGCAGCCCTGCCGGCCAGTTGCCGGGCCCGGTAACGGCGCAACAGGTCGCCGGCCCGCGGTTCGGTCAGCTCCAGCTCGGTGACCGGCACCACGCGGTAGATCGGCCCGGCATGGCGTACCTCGATCGTCTCGGGTAGCTCGTCGCACATCGTCGCCCTGATCTCGCCGTAGCGCGTCGACCAGGGGTGCTCGCCCTGCTCCTCGGGCTCCAGCCACACCCCGCCGAACTCACCCCAGGCGGCGTTCCATCGCTGGCCGTAGGCCGCCTCCAGCCACCGGGTGAACCGTTTCGAGTCCTGCCACCGCACGGCGATCTCCAGCGCCTCGACCGGCACCGGTGCGCCCTGCAACAGCGCCGCCGTGCTCCCGGTGATCACCTGTGGGAATTCGGTGAGCCGATCCAGCAGCCGATCCAGACCCAGCTCGTCGATCCGCTCGACGATCGGCCGGGCGGCCAGGTCGTCGATCCGGGCGTCGAGGTGCGCGTCCAGCGGCTCCACCCCGATGGTCAACTGCACGTCCATGGCGGCGAGCAGCGCCTCGAGCACGGCGATGCTGGGCGTGCGGTCGCCACCTTCGATCCTGGCCACCGCCGACTGGCTGACACCGGCCATCTCGGCCAGCTCACACTGGCTCAGTCCGCGCTGGTGCCGTTGCTGTCGCACGGCGGTGCTGAGCAGAGGGCCGAGGCGAGTTTGGGTCATCCCCGGATGGTGGACCAGGCCGGGCCGCGGCGGGTACCGCGCGGCGGATCGCGGTGGATACCGCTGAGGCGGATTGCCGACTGACCGGTCTCGTCCGAGATCGCGGCGGCCGGACGACGCGACTCGAGCGGCGGAATGTTCCCCGACGAGCGCTATGACGCTGAGTCATAACTATGACTCTGAGTCATAGCGCTCGTGGAGGTTGTGTTGCCCGGCCGGCACCTCCCGCCCGTGCCGCCGAGCGGCGGGGGTGGGAGCAGCGGCGGTGGAGGCGGCGGTGCGGTGGTCGGCTCGGAGCGGGCCTCGGGGGCGGCAGCATGAGCTGCCGGGCGGGACATGGTCGGGTGGCGGGGCGTGGGCAGGCGGGGGAGCCGGCCGTCGTGGCGCTGCGGGCCGCGGGTGGCGGG
>NZ_JBHSBO010000028.1:82300-82432 GCF_042650685.1 Micromonospora sp. GCM10011542 | reverse complement strand
CTCGGGGGCGGCAGCATGAGCTGCCGGGCGGGACATGGTCGGGTGGCGGGGCGTGGGCAGGCGGGGGAGCCGGCCGTCGTGGCGCTGCGGGCGGCGGGGTGGCGGGGCGTGGGCAGGCGGGGGAGCCGGCCG
>NZ_JBHSBO010000028.1:0-82295 GCF_042650685.1 Micromonospora sp. GCM10011542 | reverse complement strand
GGCGGGGCGTGGGCAGGCGGGGGAGTCGACCGCCGTGGCGCTGCGGGCGGCGGGGTGGCGGGGCGTGGCGGGGTGGCAGGGCGTGGACGGGCGGGGGAGTCGGCCGCCGTGGCGCTGCGGCCCGTCGGTGGCGGGGCGTGGGCGGGGTGGAGGGGCGTGCGGCTAGGCTGGCTAACCGTGCTCGTACTCGTGGTGGACAGCTCGACGCCCGCGGTGACCGCGGCGTTGGTGGAGGTCTCGGCCGACGGCGTGACGCCGCGTGCGCACCGGTGCACGGTCGACGCCCGCGCGCACGGCGAACTGCTCGCGCCGCAGGTCGACGCGGTCCTCGCCGACGCCGACGCGCGCCCCGGCGACCTGGCGGCCATCGTCGCCGGGCTGGGCCCCGGGCCGTTCACCGGGCTGCGGGTCGGCCTGGTCACCGCCGCGACCATGGGGCAGGTGCTCGGCATCCCCACGTATGGCGTCTGTTCCCTGGACGGCATCGGTTACCCGGCGGCCGCCGGCGAGCCGGTGCTGGCGGCCAGCGACGCGCGCCGCAAGGAGCTCTACTGGGCGGTCTACGACGGTGCCGGGCAGCGGATCGTCGGGCCGGAGGTGTCGGCGCCGGCGGTGGCCGCCGCGCGCGCCGGGGAGCTGGCGGTGACCGTCGCGGTGGGCGACGGCGCGCACCGGTACGCCGACGTCCTCGGCCTGCCGGTCCGGGCCGAGCCGCGCTACCCGGACGCCACCGTGCTGGCGCTGCTGGCCGCCGAGCGGATCCGGGCCGGCGCGCCGAGCGAACGGCTCACCCCGCTCTACCTGCGCCGCCCCGACGCGGTGGCAGGGACCGGCCACAAACCGGTCCTCCCATGAGCGAGGTGCGGCTGGAACGGTTCCGCTGGTGGCACATCGACGAGGTGTTGTCGATCGAGGCGGACCTGTTCGGCGCCGAGCAGTGGTCACCGGCGATGTTCTGGAACGAACTGGCCAACGGGCACCACTACCTGGTCGCGACCGACGCCGATGGCTCCGTGCTGGGGTACGCCGGGCTCGCCGCGGCGCCGCCCGACGAGACGTGGGTGCAGAACATCGCCGTGCGGCGGGACGCCCAGCGGCGCGGTCTCGGGCGGGCCCTGCTGGAGGCGTTGCTCGCCGAGGTGGCCCGGCGCGGCGCCCGCAGCGTGCTGCTGGAGGTCGCGGCGGACAACGCGCCGGCCCAGCGGCTCTACGCGACGTACGGCTTCGAGCCGATCGGCGTGCGGCGCGGCTACTACCAACCGAGTAACACCGACGCGCTGGTCATGCAGCGCAACGAGGACTGATCTCCATGGCTGACGAACCGCTCATCCTCGGCATCGAGACCTCCTGCGACGAGACGGGGGTCGGCATCGTGCGGGGGCACACCCTGCTGGCCGACGCGCTGGCCTCCAGCGTCGAGGAGCACGCCCGCTTCGGCGGCGTGGTGCCCGAGGTGGCCAGCCGGGCCCACCTGGAGGCGATCGTGCCGACCATGGACCGGGCGTTGACCGAGGCCGGCGTCACCCTCGCCGACATCGACGCCATCGCGGTCACCTCCGGCCCGGGGCTGGCCGGTGCGCTGCTGGTGGGCGTGGCCGCCGCCAAGGGCTACGCGCTCGCGGCCGAGAAGCCGGTCTACGGGGTCAACCACCTGGCCGCGCACGTCGCGGTGGACACCCTGGAGCACGGCCCGCTGCCCGAGCCGGCGATCGCGTTGCTGGTCTCCGGCGGGCACTCGTCCCTGCTGCTGGTCGACGACCTGGCCCGCGGGGTGACCCCGCTCGGCGCCACCATCGACGACGCCGCCGGTGAGGCGTTCGACAAGGTGGCCCGGCTGCTCGGGCTGCCGTTCCCGGGCGGTCCGCCGATCGACCGGGAGGCCCGGGCCGGCGACGCGCAGGCCATCGCGTTCCCGCGCGGCCTGACCGCCGCGAAGGACCTCGCCGCCCACCGCTACGACTTCTCGTTCTCCGGGCTCAAGACGGCGGTGGCCCGCTGGGTCGAGGCCCGGCAGCGGGCCGGCGAGCCGGTGCCGGTGGCCGACGTGGCCGCGTCCTTCCAGGAGGCGGTCTGCGACGTGCTCACCACCAAGGCGCTCGCCGCCTGCCGCGCCAACGGGATCGAGACTCTGGTGATCGGTGGGGGAGTGGCGGCCAACTCGCGGCTGCGGGCGCTGGCCGAGCAGCGGGCCGAGAAGTACGGCATCCGGGTCCGGGTGCCCCGGCCGAAGCTCTGCACCGACAACGGCGCGATGGTTGCCGCGCTCGGCTCGCACCTGGTGGCCGCCGGTGTCGCGCCCAGCCGGCTGGACCTGCCCGCGGACTCGGCGATGCCGCTCACCACGGTCAGCGTGTGACGGCCGACATGATCGTGCGGATGTGGGAGGCGCGCGCGGAGCCGTACGGCGTCGCCGACCTGATCACCTGGGTGTGCGACACGGCCCTGCCCGAGTTCGAGCACGACCCGCTGCACGTCTCCAGCGAGGTCTTCTCCTCCACCGATCACCGGGTGGTGGTCATCTCCAGGTGGCGCAGCAACCCCCGCCCGCTGCCGGAGCCTCCCGCCATGCTGGTCGCCCGCGCCCCGCACTCCTGGGACTTCACCCCGGTCGACCGGTGAGTCGCGCCACGCCCGGTGGTAATTGGTTCGCCCGCGCACCTGGCCGCCGCCTAGCGTCGGGGCGTCATGCGCTTCGCACCGGCCGGTGACCCCGGCGTACCCGATTCCCGCTCGGCGACCCGCTACCTCGTCTGGTTGGCCGGCCGGCACAAGCGGCTGTTCACCGCCGGCATCCTGCTCGGTGTGGTGTGGATGGTCGCCCAGGCCTTGATGCCCGCCGCCGTCGGCCGGGCCGTCGACGGGCTGGCCCGCCACGACGAGCGCGCCCTGCTCACCTGGGGTCTGGTGCTGTTCGCCCTCGGGGTGCTCCAGGCGGTCGCCGGGATCCTGCGGCACCGCTGCGCGGTGCACAACTGGCTGGCCGGTGCGTACCGGACGGTGCAGTTGACCGTCGAGGCGGCGAACCGGCTCGGCGCCGCGCTGCCGCGCCGGGTGGCCGCCGGCGAGGTGGTGAGCATCGGTACGGCGGACATCGGCCAGATCGGTCACGCCGTCGACATCACCGCCCGTGGCACCGGTTCGCTGGTGGCGATCGCCACCGTCGCGGTGATCCTGCTGACCGCCTCGGTGCCGCTGGGGCTGGTGGTGGTGCTCGGCGTACCGCTGCTGATGGCGGTGGTGGGCCTGCTCATCCGGCCGCTGCACCGCCAGCAGCAGGCGTACCGGGAGGCCGAGGGTGCGCTGACCGCCCGGGCCGGCGACATCGTCTCCGGGCTGCGGGTGCTGCGCGGCGTCGGCGGCGAGCCGGTGCTTTCCGCCGGCTACCGGGCCGGGTCGCAGTCGCTGCGCGCGCACGGCCTGCGGGTGGCCCGGGTCGAGTCGCTGCTGGAGGCGGCGCAGGTGCTGCTCCCCGGTGCCTTCCTGGTGCTGGTCACCTGGCTGGGTGCCCGGTTCGCGCTGCGCGGTGAGATCAGCGCCGGGCAGCTGGTTGCCTTCTACGGTTACACCGCGTTCCTGGTCAGTCCGCTGCGCAACCTCACCGAGGCGGTGGACAAGTTGACCCGGGGGCACGTGGCGGCCCGGCGGGTGGTGCGGCTGCTCCGGCTCACCCCGGAGCTGGTCGACCCGGTCCACCCGGCGGCGCTGCCGGACGGGCCGGGCGAGCTGGCCGACCCCGAGTCCGGAGTGCTGCTGCGGCCCGGCCGGTTCACCGCGCTCGCGGCTACGGCTCCCGAGGACGCGGCCGCGATCGTGGACCGGCTCGGCCGGTACGCCGACTCGGACGCGACACTGCACGGCGTACCGCTGGGGGAGCTGACGCTGGCGATGGTGCGCGCCCGGATCCTGGTGGCCGACAACGACGCGCACCTGTTCACCGGCCGACTCCGGGCGGAGCTGGACCCGCACGACCGGGCCGACGACTCGGCGCTCGGCGCGGCGCTGGCGGCGGCGAGCGCCACCGACATCGTCGAGGCGCTGCCCGACGGGCTGGACAGCGCGGTGGCCGAGCGCGGCCGGGAGTTCTCCGGCGGGCAGCGGCAGCGGCTGCGGCTGGCCCGGGCGCTGGTCGCCGACCCGGAGACCCTGCTGCTGGTCGAGCCGACCAGCGCGGTGGACGCGCACACCGAGGCCCGGATCGCGTCCCGGCTCGGTGCCGCCCGCGCCGGGCGGACCACGCTGGTCTGCACCACCAGCCCGCTGGTGCTCAGTGCCGCCGACCTGGTCATCTTCGTGGAGGACGGCAAGGTGGTGGCCGAGGGGACGCACGCCGAGCTGCTGGACGGCGAGCCGCGCTACCGGGCGACGGTCAGCCGGGAGGAGGACTGATGGGCACCGCACTCCCGGTGGCCGACGCGCGGCAGGTCCGCCGGTACGCCCGCACGCTGGCCCGCCGGCACCCGCGCGCGCTGGCCGCCGCGCTCGGGCTGCACGCGCTGGCCGCGGCGGCCGGTCTGGTCGCGCCGCGCCTGCTCGGCGACCTGGTGGAGGGGATCTCCCGGGGTGTCGTGGACGCCACCGTGGACCGGGTCGCGCTGCTGATCGGCGGTTTCGTGGTGGCCCAGTCGGTGCTGGTCCGCTTCGCCCACCTGGCGTCGGCCCGGCTCGGTGAGCGGGTGCTCGCCGAGCTGCGGGAGGAGTTCGTGGACCGGGTCCTCGACCTTCCGCTGTCCACGGTGGAGCGGGCCGGCACCGGTGATCTGCTCACCCGGACGTCCCGGGACGTGTCGGCGCTGTCCCGCACCGTCCGCTTCGCGGTGCCCGAGACGCTGATCGCGGTGGTCACCGCCGGGTTCATCGTCGGCGCGCTGTTGCTGACCGCCCCGCTGCTCGCGCTGCCCTGCCTGCTGGCGGTGCCGATGCTGTGGGCCGGCACCCGGTGGTACCTGCGCCGCGCGCCCGCGGGCTACCTGCGGGAGAACGCCGCGTACTCGGACATCACCGACGGGATCAGCGAGACCGTCGAGGGTTCGCGGACCACCGAGGCGCTGCGGCAGGAGGGGCGTCGCCGGGCCCGCACCGACGCCGACATCCGCCGGTCGTACGCGGCCGAGCGGTACACCCTCAACCTGCGCACCGTGTTCTTCCCGGTCGCCGAGATCGGCTACGTGGTGCCGGTGGTCGCCACCCTGCTGATCGGCGGCTGGTTCCACCTGCGGGGCTGGGTCGGTCTCGGTGCCGTCACCGCGGCCACCCTGTACGTGCAGCAGCTGGTGGACCCGGTCGACCGGCTGCTGAGCTGGCTGGACGAGTTGCAGGTCGGCGGGGCCTCGATGGCCCGCCTGCTCGGTGTCGCCCGGACCGGGGGCGCCGCCGACGCGGCGCCGGCCGTCGTCGACGACCGGCTCGAAAGCGGCACCGCCGGCCCGGCCCCTCGGGAGCAGCTCGCCGCCCGGGACGTCCGGTACGCGTACCGCGCGGGCCGGGACGTCCTGCACGGGGTGACCCTGCTGCCACGACCGGGGGAGAAGCTGGCCATGGTGGGTCCCTCCGGCGCCGGCAAGTCCACCCTCGGCCGGCTGCTCGCCGGGGTGCACGCGCCGACCGGCGGATCGGTCACCGTGGGCGGCCGGCGGTTGGACGCGCTGCCGCTGGACGAACTCCGTACGCACGTCGCCCTGGTCACCCAGGAGCACCACGTCTTCATCGGCACGTTGCGGGAGAACGTGGCGATGGTCCGGCCGACGGCCGACGCGGCGGATGTGCGGGCGGCGTTGGCCGCGGTGGCCGCCCTGGAGTGGGCCGACGCGCTGCCCGACGGGGTGGACACGCTGGTCGGCGCGGGCGGCCACCCGCTCTCCCCGGCCCAGGCGCAGCAGGTGGCGCTGGCCCGGCTGGTGCTGGCCGACCCGCACACCCTGGTGCTGGACGAGGCGACCTCGCTGATCGACCCGCGTGCCGCCCGGGAGCTGGAACGCTCGCTCGCCGCCGTGCTCGCCGGCCGTACGGTGATCGCCATCGCGCACCGGCTCTTCTCCGCCCACGACGCCGATCGGGTGGCGGTGGTGGAGGACGGCCGGATCACGGAGCTGGGCTCGCACGACGAGTTGGTGGCCGCTGGCGGCTCGTACGCCGCACTGTGGCGTTCCTGGCACCACGGCGACGAGCCCGCCCCGTCGCCTCAGGTGCGGCGCAGCATCCGGTAGGTGGCGATGCCGCCGGTGCCGAGGGCGGCCAGGAACACCAGCCAGACGACGGTGCTGCTGACGCCCACCTGCGGGCCGGTGTTGGCCGAGGCGGCGGCGAGCAGCCCGTCCTGGCCGGGGGCGGGCAGCGCCGCCGGCGGCAGCTCCGGCCAGCGGACCAGCCCGGTGCTCTCCAGCATCTGCATGTGGTGCTGGACGAACGCGTTGGCGTCTTCGCAGAGCTTGCGGACGGTGGCGTCGCGGGTGCTGGCGCGTACCGCGCCGATCACCGGGAAGATCTTGCCGTGGGCCACCCGCAGCCGGGTCACGAAGATCTGGTCGAACCGGGCGCCGGAGGCCTTCTGCATCTCCGACAGCCAGCCCTTCTGCTCGGCCGTCGGCTCGGTCGGGATGGTGGCGCCCAGCTTGTTGGCCGCGTCCACGACGAGCTGGTCGAGCCTCTGGTGCTCTGAGGCGATGCCGGCGCCGATCTCGCGGACCTTGGCCGACTGCCCCTTCTCGGCGGCCATCTGCCCGGCCGGCATCTCCCACAGGCCGGCCAGCCGTACGCCGTTGAGCAGCGTCATGTCGGCGGCGTTGAGCTGCTGCCCGCCGGCCGGCGCGGCCACGGCCACGCCGGGCAGGACCGCGACTCCCGCCACGACCGCGATGAGCAGCAACGCTGCCCGGTGGGCCCGGTCTCCCAGCCGACGACGTGCGGATTCCAGCGGTGCCATGTCTGCGGTGCCTCCTCGGTCCGGACCGAAACGCGTCTGGACCGGGCGGCCGCACCCCGCCGGCCGCCCGTCCGCCCTCTGATACGGACTGACCGCCCGATCAGTTCATCGATCAGCGGGTGAGGGCGAGCAAGCCGCCGAGCAGCAGCAGGGTCAGCGCGGCGACGGCGAAGAGCACGAGCAGCTCGCGGTGGCCGTCCCGCGGGGCCGGGTCGACGGCGGCGGCCGGGGCGGGCAGGTCCCGGGTGAGCGCGGCGAGGTCGCCGAGGGTGCGGGCCGCCCAGACCCCGCCGACGCGGTCGGAGAACTCGTCGAGGGTGAGCCGGCCCGCCGCCGTGTGCCGGTGCAGCTCGGCGACCACCCGGTTGCGGTCGTCGTCGGAGGCGCGCAGCTCGACATCCACGCCGGACAGGGTACGCAGAAAAGCGCCTCCCGGCGTACCGCCGGTCGGTCGACATCGTGCGCCCGGAGGCGCTCAGCCGACGTCGAGCGGGTCCGCGAGCAGCCGCTCGAAGGCCAGCTCCGCCGCGCCGATCAGGGGCGCGTCCTGGCCGAGCTTGGGCGTACGCAGGCGGACGTGTTCCAGGCAGGCGCCGAGCGCGTTGGAGTTGAGTCGGCTGCGTACCTGGGCCGCCGAGGCGAGGTAGAGGTCGCGCATCGTGCCGCCGAAGATGACCATCTCGGGGTTGAAGATGTTCACCAGGTTGGCCACGCCGAAGCCGAGCCAGTCGCCGGCCTGGCGGACGGCCGTCTGCGCCCGGGCGTCGCCCCGGCCGGCGGCGTCGAAGAGGGCCAGCAGGGCGTCCCGCCCCCTTGCGTCGGACCGTCCGGCTGCGCGGAACAGGGCGTGCTCCCCGATGAGGGTCTCCCAGCAGCCCCGGGAGCCGCACTCGCAGGGCGCGCCGTCGCGCACCACCTTCATGTGGCCGACCTCGCCGCCGTACCCGCCGTGCCCGGTCAGCCGGCGCCCACCGGCGATGATGCCGGCGCCCACCCCGACGTCGCCGTAGAGGTAGATGACGTTGTCGCAGCCGGCCGCGACGCCCCGGGCATGTTCGGCGAACGCGGCCACGTCGGCCACGTTGCCCACGGTGATGGGCTGGTCCCGGCCCAGTTCGGCGCCGAGCGCGGCGCCGATCGGCTCGTCCACCCAGCCGGTGGTCGGCGCGAGCCGGACCAGCCCGTCGTCGCGCCGGACCATTCCGCAGACCGCGACGCCGGTGCCGACGCAGATCCCACCGGCCGGCACCGCCCGTTGCATCTCCCTGACCGCTCGGGCCAGCAGCGGCGCGGCGTCCGCGGCCAGCAGGCCCCGGGGCCGGTCCAGCTCCCGGCGGTCCAGCACCGCCCCGCCGAGACCGACCCGGGCGGCCCGCAGCCGGTCCACCTCGATGGAGTACGCGTACGCGTAGACCCGCACCGACTCGGGCCGGACCACGAGGGAGGGTCGACCCGCCCGCCTGGTCTGCTTGGGCGTCGCCTCACTGACCAGCCCGGCGCCGGCCAGGTCGGCGGTCAGCGCGCCGATGGTGCTGCGGTTCAAGCCCAGTGTGGTGGTCAGTTCGGCGCGGGTGGTCGCCCCGTGGACGTGCACGTGACGCAGCAGGGCGCCGAGGTTCTGCCGCCGGATCTCGTCCTGGCTCGGCCCTGCGCGCATGGTCGACGACACGGCGCTGCCCGCCGTCAGCGGGTGCCGGTCGTCGCCGCGCGGCGGCGGGAGAAGGCGTCGACGCTGGCGGCGAGCAGCAGCACCACGCCGGTGACCACGTACTTGACGCCCGCGCTGTACCCCATCAGGCCCATCCCGTTGTCGATGACCGCGACCACCGCCCCGCCGAGCACGGCGTCGAGGACGCGGCCCTTGCCACCGAAGAGGCTGGTGCCGCCGATCACCGCCGCGCCGACGGCGTAGAGCAGTACGTTACTGCCACCGGTGTTCGGATCGACGGAGTTCGCGCGGCTGGCCGCGACGATGCCACCGACGGCGGCCATCGAGGAGCAGATTACGAAGACGGAGATGCGGATCCGGTCGACGTCGATGCCGGCGCGGCGGGCCGCCTCCTTGTTGCCGCCGACGGCGTAGATGTGCCGGCCGTAGCTGGTGCGTTGCAGCACGAAGGTCAGCAGGACCAGCAACGCCGCCATGATCGGCACCACCACCGGTACGCCCCGCAGCGAGACGGCCAGCACGTTGCGGCTGCGCTCCAGATTGAGGATGAACACCGCCACGCCAAGCAGGACGGCGAGCCCGGCGATCCGTGCGGCGACCACCGCGACCGGGTCGGTGACCAGCCCGCGGGCGACCCGGTTGCGCTGCCGCAGCAGTTGCACCGCCGCGTAACCGACGATCGCCACGGCGGCCAGCACCCAGCCGAGGGCCGGGCTGAGGTTGCGGTTGGCGATGGCCACCAGCACGTCGTCGCGGACGGCGATGGTCGTGCCCTGCTTCATGAGCATCAGCACGATGCCCTGGAAGGCGAGGAAGCCGGCGAGGGTGACCACGAAGGACGGAATGCCGATCTTGGTGACCAGAACGCCGAGCGTGGTGCCGATGAGCGCGCCGGTGACGATCGCGGCGAGCACCGCGACCCACCACGGGTAGCCGAGCACGGTGGCCACGTTGGCCAGCACCGCGGCGCAGACGCCGCTGGCGAATCCGGCGGAGAGGTCGATCTCGCCGAGCAGCAGGACGAAGACCAGGCCCATCGCGATCAGCGTGACCGCGGCGCCCTGGGTGAAGAGGTTGGCGAAGTTGCCGGCCGACAGGAACGAGGGCCGCATGATCGAGAAGACCGTACAGAGCAGGACCAGTCCCAGGATCGCCGGCAGCCCGCCGACGTCGCCGTCGCGGACCCGGCCCAGGTAGGTACGGACGTGGCTGCCGACGGTCGGCGGCTTCGTCTCGATTGTCGGGTCCTCCTGGCGTACGGCGGTGGTGGTCATCGGACGCCTCCTGTGGTCGAGCCGGCGGGCTGGACGCCGCTGCCGGCGCCGCCCGCGTCGGCGGCGAGCCCGAGTCGACCCGAGCGACCGGAGGTGATCAGCTCGACCACCTGGGCGTGGGTGATCTCGGTGGTCTTCACCTGGGCGACCATCTGACCGAGGTAGAGCGCGGCGATGCGGTCGGAGATGGCGAAGACGTCGTTCATGTTGTGCGAGATGAGCACCACGGCGAGGCCGTTGTCGGCGAGCCGGCGGACCAGTTCGAGCACCTGGGCGGTCTGCGCCACGCCGAGCGCGGCGGTCGGCTCGTCCAGGATGACCAGGCGGCTGTTCCAGAGCACCGCCTTGGCGATGGCCACGGTCTGGCGCTGTCCGCCGGAGAGGCTGGAGACGTGCTGGCGCAGCGACGTGCGCACCGACAGCCCGGCCAGCGTCTCGGCCGCCATCTGCTCCATGGTCGCCTCGTCGAGCACGATGCCGCTGCGCTTCTCCCGGCCGAGGAACATGTTCTGGACGATGTCGAGGTTGTCGCAGAGCGCGAGGTCCTGGTAGACGATCTCGATGCCGAGGGCGGCGGCGTCGCGGGGGCTGCCGATGCTCACCGGCTCCCCGTTGAAGAGGAACTCACCCGCGTCGGTCGGGTGGATGCCGCTGATGCACTTGACCAGGGTCGACTTGCCGGCGCCGTTGTCGCCGACCAGCGCGGTCACCTCGCCCGGGTACGCCGAGAAGGCCACGTCGCGCAGCACCTGGACGGGACCGAAGCTCTTGTCGATCCCACGGAGTTCCAGCAGGGGTGTCCAGGACACGGGTTCTCCTTCGGGTGGAGGGGAGATGCTCTCGGACCCGACCGGCGGGCGCCGTCCGGCCCGGGAGTCTCCTCCCAGGCCGGGCGGCGGAGTCACCTGGACGCCGGTCAGCTGACGCCGGCGTCGGCGCAGAGTTTGGCGTACGCCCCGGTGCAGACCTCGGCCCGGGTGACGTAGCCGGCCGCGATGACCTCGGCGACGTTCTCCCGGTAGACGGCCCGGGGGGTCAGCAGGATCGAGGGGACGGCGCGGCCGGTCTGCGGGTCACGGACCGTCTGCCCGGTGTCCTTCGTCTCGCCCCGGGCCACGGCGACGGCCAGGTCGGACGCGGCCTCGGCCTCTTCCCTGATCGCCTTGTAGACCGTCATGCACTGGTCGCCGGCGAGGATGTTCTGCAGGCCCTGCGGGTCCGCGTCCTGGCCGGTGACCGGTACGCGGCCGTTGAGCTTGTTCTTCCTGAGCACCGAGATGACAGCGTTGGCGAGGCCGTCGTTGGCGGCGACCACCCCGTCGATGTGGCCGTTGGTCTGGGTGAGCTGCTGCTCGAAGATCGTGGCGGCCTGGGCGTTGTCCCAGTCCGGCACCGCGTCGTCCGGCCCGGCGGCGTACTCGCCGGCGTCGAACTTCGGCTTGAGCACCGAGGTGTAGCCACTCTTCAGCTGGTTGGCGTTGTTGTCGGTGGGGGAGCCGTTCAGGAACGACACCACCGGCTTGCGCGTACCCGTGTCGGCCAGGCACTTCGCCAGGCCCTCGCCCTGGAGCTTGCCGACGGCCTCGTTGTCGAAGCTGACGTAGTACAGCGCCGAGCCGCCCACGGTGAGCCGGTCGTAGTCGATGGTGGCGACCCCCTGCGACCTCGCCTTGTCGAGTACGGCCTTGCCGGTGCCGGAGTCCAGGTTGACGATCATGAGCGTGGTGACGCCGTTGGTGATCATCTGCTCGGCGATGGTCTGGAACTGGCTCTTGTCACCCTGGGCGTTCTGGATGTCGTACTTCACCCCGGCGCGCTGGAACGCCGCCTCCAGGAACCTGCGGTCCGCGCCCTCCCACCGGGCCGAGGTCTTGCTGTCCGGCAGGATCACGCCGATCTTGGGGGTCTTGGCGGAGCCGGCCTGGTCGGTTCCGCCGAACGTGTCGCCACAGGCCGCCGTGCCTCCGGTGGCCAGCAGGCCCACGGTGGCGAAGGTGAGGAGCCCCTTACGCATGTGCAGGGTCCTTTCGGGGGTGGGGGAGGTTGTGGTGTTTGTTGTGCCCGGCAACGTAAGGTGCTGCCGCCGCGTCCACAAGACCGCTGGGGCAGCGAAGTCGCCGGCCGCGGTAACAGTTCGGCAACGTGGCCGTCACTCGATGATCACCTGGGCGGATACCGCTCTCTCAGCGGGTCTGCAGCGGGGCCGTCCGGGCCTCGGTCAGCGCCACCAGGTCCGCCGGAGCGAGTTGCAGTTGCAGGCCGCGCCGACCGGCGGAGACGTAGATCGTCGGTAGGTCCAGCGCGGAGGCGTCCAGCACGGTCGGCAGTCGTCGGCGCTGCCCGAGTGGGCTGATCCCGCCCCGGACGTAGCCGGTGGCCCGCTCGGCCACCGCCCGGCCGGCCAGCGCCGCCCGCTTGCCACCCACCGCGGCGGCGAGCGCCTTGAGGTCCAACTCCCCGGTGACCGGAACGACCGCCACGGTGAGCGCGCCATCCACCTCGGTCACCAGCGACTTGAACACACGGTCCGGCGGCACACCCAGCGCCACCGCCACCAGTGCCCCGTAGTTCGGTGCGTCCGGTGCCACCTCGTACGGGTGCGTGCTGTGCGCGACACCGCGCCTGACCAGCAGTGCCGTCGCCGGAGTGCCCTGTCCCGCCACGCTGACAACCTAGACCAGTGGCTGGCAGACGAGCACGGTCGGTGCGCCGGCCACCCGGGTCAGCACGAGGCTCGCCGCCGCGTCGCCGGCCAGCCGCAGATCCCGCCGGAGCTGCTCCGGGGTGAGCGCCGAGCCCCGCTTGAGGATCTCCACCCGGCCCACCCGGCGCTCCCGCAACAGCGCCCGCAGCCGCTTGAGCGAGAACGGCAGCACGTCGGTGACCTCCAGGCAGCGCGCGTACGGGGTGCGTGCCGGGTGGTCGGCGTAGAGGTAGGCGATGCTGGCGTCGGCCAGAGTGGCGTCCAGCTCGCCGGCCAGTTCGGCGACCAGGTGTGACCGGACCACCGCCGGATCGGGGTCGTAGAGGTAGCGCCGGACCGGTCCCACCGCGGCCTCGACCGCGCCCGTGCCGGTCAGCTCGTAAGAAGGGGACCCTTCTCTACCGGAGGCGTTAACAAGGGGCCCTTCCTTCAGCACGGTGGCGCGGCGGGGCACCTCGGCCAGCTCGCCGCACCAGAGGGCGGCCTCGACCAGGTCGCCGTCCACCCCGACCCACTCGGCCTCCGCGCCGGCCGGGATGAGCGCGTGGTCCAGCCCGGGTGCCACCTTCACCACCGTGCGCGGCACCCGCTCGGCGAGCCCGGTGACGAAGTCCCACGGCGGCGAGTAGGCACGCGGGTCGAAGATCCGGCGCCCGGTGCCGGCCTGGCGTCGCGCCGGATCACAGAAGACCCCGTCCACCCGGGAGACGTCGAACGCGGTGGCGTCGCCACACTCGACCGTGAACAACTCGGCCAGCCCGGCGGCTGCGGCGTTGGCGGCGGCCATCGCGGCGGTCACCGGGTCGGCCTCCACCCCGTACACCCGGATGCCGGCGCGGGCGGCGGCGAGCGCGTCCGCGCCGAGGCCGCACCCGAGGTCGGCGAGGCTGCGTACCCCGGCGTCGCGCAGCCGCGCGGCGCGGCGCTCGGCGACCACCCGGCGGGTGGCCTGCTCCAGCCCGGCCCGGGTGAAGAACATGCCGGTGGCGGCCGGGCCGAACTTGCCGACCGCCCGGCGGCGCAGCTCGGCCTGGGTGAGCGCCGCCGCGGCCAGCCCCGCCGGCACCCCGGCCGCGCGCAGCGCCGACGCCGCGGTCAGCGGGTCGCCGCCGGGCAGCTCGGCCGCCGCCGCGAGCGCGGCCGACCCCTCGGGGGTACGCAGCGCCGCAAGCTGGTCGAGATCCACCCGGTCATTGTCCCGGCCCCGTCGGGCTGGCCGGACGGCGGTGTCAGGGGCTGCCGGCGTGTCGCGGTGACGACTGGCGGAACTGTGGCGACACGACGGGTGGCGCGTTGGCACTCTCCTTGACGGAGTGCTAGCCACGGAATAACCTGCGATTAGCACTCTCACCTCGAGGGTGCCAGCTTCCGGGTCATCCGACCCGGGTGCGCACGCCAGGCGGACCGGCACCCGCGACGACGGCCCCGCCCGGTGGCATGTGGCAGATTGACGCTGGTCGGCCCCGCCGACCAGCAACGAAACCAGTACCCCAGGAGGGTATGCCCGTGACTACCGCGACCAAGGTTGCGATCAAGCCGCTCGAGGACCGCATCGTGGTCCAGGCGAACGAGGCCGAGACCACCACCGCCTCGGGCATCGTGATCCCCGACACCGCCAAGGAGAAGCCGCAGGAGGGCACCGTCCTCGCTGTCGGCCCGGGCCGGATCGACGACAAGGGCAACCGCGTGCCGATCGACGTCAAGGTCGGCGACACCGTCCTCTACTCGAAGTACGGCGGCACCGAGGTCAAGTACGCCGGCGAGGAGTACCTGGTGCTCTCCGCCCGCGACGTCCTCGCGGTCATCGAGAAGTAAGCAACCGATCAGTGTCGCTGCCCCGGTCCGGCTCGCCGGGCCGGGGCGGCGGCGCTTCGAAGGGATACAGATGGCGAAGATCCTGAGCTTCTCGGACGACGCCCGGCACCTGCTGGAGCACGGTGTCAACGCCCTCGCGGACGCGGTCAAGGTCACCCTCGGCCCGCGCGGGCGCAACGTCGTCCTGGACAAGAAATTCGGTGCGCCGACGATCACCAACGATGGTGTGACCATCGCCAAGGAGATCGAGCTCACCAACCCCTACGAGAACCTCGGCGCGCAGCTGGTCAAGGAGGTGGCGACCAAGACCAACGACGTCGCCGGCGACGGGACCACCACCGCGACCGTGCTGGCCCAGGCGATGGTCCGCGAGGGCCTGCGCAACGTGACCGCCGGGACCAACCCGGCCGGCCTCAAGCGCGGCATCGACGCGGCGGCCGCCAAGGTCTCCGAGGCCCTGCTGGAGCGGGCCGCGGAGGTCGCCGGCAAGGAGTCGATCGCGAACGTGGCGACGATCTCCGCGCAGGACGCCACCATCGGCGACCTGATCGCCGAGGCGATGGAGCGGGTCGGCCGCGACGGTGTCATCACCGTCGAGGAGGGCTCGATGCTCACCACCGAGCTGGACGTGACCGAGGGTCTCCAGTTCGACAAGGGCTTCATCTCCCCGAACTTCGTCACCGACCTGGAGAACCAGGAGTCCGTCCTGGAGGACGCGTACGTCCTGGTCACCACCCAGAAGATCTCGGCGATCGAGGAGCTGCTGCCGCTGCTGGAGAAGGTCCTGCAGAACAGCAAGCCGCTGCTGATCATCGCCGAGGACGTGGACGGCCAGGCGCTGTCCACCCTGGTGGTCAACTCGATCCGCAAGACCCTCAAGGTCTGCGCGGTCAAGGCCCCCGGCTTCGGTGACCGCCGCAAGGCGATGCTCCAGGACATCGCGATCTCCACCGGCGCCGAGCTGGTCGCCCCGGAGCTGGGCTACAAGCTCGACCAGGTCGGCCTGGAGGTGCTCGGCTCCGCCCGGCGCGTCGTGGTCGACAAGGAGAACACCACGATCGTCGACGGTGGCGGCCAGGCCTCCGACGTCGCCGACCGGGTGGCCCAGATCCGCAAGGAGATCGAGGCCTCGGACTCCGACTGGGACCGCGAGAAGCTCGCCGAGCGTCTGGCGAAGCTCTCCGGCGGCATCGCCGTGATCAAGGTGGGTGCGGCGACCGAGGTCGAGATGAAGGAGCGCAAGCACCGCATCGAGGACGCCATCGCGGCGACCAAGGCCGCGGTCGAGGAGGGCACCGTGCCCGGCGGCGGCGCCGCCCTGGTGCAGGTCTCCTCGGTGCTCGACGACGACCTCGGCTTCACCGGTGACGAGAAGGTCGGCGTCTCGGTCGTGCGCAAGGCGCTCGTCGAGCCGCTGCGCTGGATCGCGCAGAACGCCGGCCACGACGGCTACGTCGTGGTGCAGAAGGTCGCCGGCAAGGAGTGGGGCAACGGTCTCGACGCCGCCACCGGCGAGTACGTCGACCTGGTCAAGGCCGGCATCATCGACCCGGTGAAGGTGACCCGCAACGCGGTCACCAACGCCGCCTCGATCGCCGGGCTGCTGCTCACCACCGAGAGCCTCGTGGTGGAGAAGCCGGAGCAGGCCGAGCCGGCCGCCGCCGGTGGGCACGGCCACGGCCACGGCCACCAGCACGGCCCGGGCTTCTGATCCGGTAGCGCCACGTCCGGGGCACACCGCCGTACGGCGGTGTGCCCCGGACCCTTCGGGGTGAGCCGGGATCATTACCGGACGCTGACGTGGTTGGCGACCGGGCGAGATGATCGCGCACACTGGGCCGATGAGCACCCCGTCGCGGCCGTACGCCGCGCTGGCCGGAGTCACCGCAGCCGCTGTCGCGATCGGCACCGCCGAACCGGTGGCGGTGCTGACCGGTCCCCGCTCCGCGCCGCTGGTCGCGGTCGGCGGGGTGGTCGTCGACGCCGTTCCCGAGTCGCTGAAGCAACTCGCCATCGACGTCTTCGGCACCGCCGACAAGATCGCCCTGCTGGTCGGGACGGCGCTGCTGCTCGGCGCGTTCGCCGCGTTGATCGGGGTGCTGGCGGTGCGCCGCCTGGCGATCGGCCTGGCCGGCATCGCCCTGTTCGCCGCGGTCGGCGTGGCCGCCGCACTGACCCGCGCCGGCGCGGACGCCGCGGACGCGCTGCCGTCGCTGGTCGGCGGCGGTTTCGGCGCGGTGGTGCTGTGGGCGTTCACCGTCGGCCCGCTGGAGCTGGCCCCGTGGCCGTGGAGCTCGCCGCTCCCGCCGTCCGCCCTGCACGAGGAGGCGTCTGGTCCGGGTCGAGCTGCCCCGGATACGGGGCGCCCCATATCCGGGGCAGCTCCACAGGAAGCTGAGGACCCCTCCCGGCCCAGCCATCCGACTGCCGGACCGGTAGCGGCACCTGAGACGGCGGTGGACGGCACCGACCCGGAGTCCCGGCGGCGGTTCCTCACCGGTGCCGGTGCGCTGCTCGGCACGGCCACGGTGGCCGGCCTCGGTGGGCGCTGGCTCGCCGGTCGTCGCGGCGTCTCCGCCGCCCGGGAGGCGATCCGGCTGCCGGCGCCGGTGGCCCCCGCGCCCGCCGTGCCGGCCGGGGCGGACCTGTCGCTGACCCAGGTCGCCCCCTACGTCACCTCCAACTTCGGGTTCTACCGGATCGACACCGCGCTGGTGGTGCCGCAGGTGGACCCGGACACCTGGCGCCTGCGCATCCACGGCCGGGTCGGCACCGAGCGCACCTACAGCTACGCCGACCTGCTGGCCCGGCCGCTGGTCGAGCGGTACGTGACACTGGCCTGCGTCTCCAACGAGGTGGGCGGTGACCTGATCGGCAACGCCCGTTGGCTCGGCGTACCGATCCGGGAACTGCTGGACGAGGTCGAGCCGGAGGCGGACGCGGACCAGGTGGTCGGCCGCTCGGTCGACGGCTGGACCTGCGGCACCCCCACCGCCGCGCTGCGCGACGGGCGGGACGCGCTGCTGGCGGTCGGCATGAACGGCGAGCCGCTGCCGGTCGAGCACGGCTTCCCGGTCCGGATGGTGGTGCCCGGCCTGTACGGCTACGTGTCGGCGTGCAAGTGGATCACCGAGCTGGAGCTGACCCGGTTCAGCGACTTCGACGCGTACTGGGTGCCGCGAGGCTGGTCGGCGCAGGGGCCGATCAAGACCCAGTCCCGGATCGACGCGCCCCGGCCGCGCAACCGGCTGACCGGCGGCCCGGTGACCGTGGCGGGGGTGGCCTGGGCGCAGCACCGGGGGATCCGGCGGGTCGAGGTCCGCGTCGACGAGGGCCCCTGGCAGGAGGCGACGCTGGCACCGGCGGTGTCGGTGGACACCTGGGTGCAGTGGTCGTGGCGCTGGAACGCCACCCCGGGCGAGCACAAGCTCCAGGTGCGGGCCACCGACGCCACCGGCGAGATTCAGATCGAACGCCGGCAGGCGGTCGCCCCGGACGGCGCCACCGGCTGGCACACCGTCACCGTCACCGTCCGCTGACCGCGGTCGCGATGCTGGCCAACCGGGTCGAACCAGGCCCGATCCTCGCTAACCTCAGCCGGTGGACGCACGGCGGGGAGGCAGGCGCTCCCTGATCCATGGCTACGGTGCGGCACGGCGCGCCAGCTGGCTGGAGCTCTTCTTCGACCTGGTGTTCGTGGTCGCGGTGTTCCGGCTCGGCCAGCGGCTGGTGGCCGACCCGTCGGCGCACGGCGTGCTGGTCTTCGCCGGTCTGATCAGCGCGATCTGGTGGCTGTGGTTCAGCTTCTCCTACTTCGCCGACCTCTTCGACGACGACCGCCCACCGAGCCGCCTGGTGCAGCTGACCGCGATGCTGGGGGTGCTGGCGCTGTCAGCCACCCTGCCGGGCGGGACCGCTGCCGACGCGGACCGTTTCGCGGTGACCTACGGGCTGCTGCTGACGCTGCTCACCGCGATGTACGCCGTCGTGGGCTGGCTCGACGTCGAGGCACGGGAATTCTGCTGGTGGAACGCCGCCGGCTTCCTGCTCGCCGCCGTGCTCTGGTTCGGCTCGCTCCCGGCGCCGACGCCGGTCCGGTACGCGGTCTGGGGCTTCGCACTCGTGCTCAACGCTACGATCGCCGGACCACTGGCGTACGCACTGGCGCGTGCGGCGCCGACGCAGACGTCGCACATGCCCGAACGGTTCGGCCTGTTCACGATCGTCGTGCTCGGGGAGGCCGTCCTGGCCGTCGCGAACGGGATCGACGCCACGGGCTGGCGAGGTGTCTCAGTGGCGATCGGGATCGGCGGCTTCATCATCGCCAGCGGGGTGTGGTGGGTCTACTTCATCGCCACGTTCGACAGCGAGGCGGGCAACCGGGTGCTGCGGTCGGGGCGGCGAGCGGTGGTCCGGAGCTACCTCTACGTCTACGGCCACCTGCTGGTGTCCGCGGCGATCGTGACCGCCGGTGTGGCCGTGGAACTGGCGGCGGAGGCGGCGGATCGGCACGGAACCGGACACGAGGTGGCCGGGCGGCTGCTGGGTGGCAGTCAGCTGGCGATGATGGCGGGCTGCGTCATCATCTACCGGGGGATCAACCTGTCAGTCAGCCGCCCGGTCGCGCTGGCCCAGGCCGGGTTGGGACTCGTGGCGTTGGTGGTCGCGCTGGCGGAACTGCCGCCGCTGGTCGCGGTGTCGCTCAGCGCGGCGGCCTGGGTGGTGCTGGCGGTCGTCGAACAGCTGCGGCCGCGGGCCGGCTGAGGCGCCGTGGCGCGGGCCGCGAGGTCGTGCCGGGCAACCCGCACGTCCCCCGGGGTACGCGTCGACGCCGCGCCCCGGGGACGGGGCGCGGCGTCGGGTGTCGGGTGTCGCGGAGGCGGGTCCGGTCAGGCGACGTTGCGTTGGGCCGGGACGGTGGACTTGTGCGGCCGGCCCAGGCGGGCCTCCAGCCGGGCCACGTCCACGCGGCTCTGCCGGCGGTCGGCCAGGTCCTCCCAGCCGACGGCGAGCAGGCGCAGCCGCTCCGACTCGCTGAACCCGCCCCAGACGCCGTACGGCTCGCGGACCGACAGCGCGTGCGCGGCGCACTCGGCGCGGACCGGGCAGGCGCGGCACACGGCCTTGGCGGCGGACTCCCGGCGTAGCCGGGACGATCCGCGCTCGCCGTCGGGGTGGAAGAACTGGGCACTGTCCCGGCCCCGGCAGGCGCCGAGCCGCTGCCAGTCCCAAAGATCGACGATGGGTCCGGGCAGTCTACGTACGTTCGACATCAGCACCCCTCCTCCCGCGCGGCACCGCGAGATACTCATGGCCGGCTTCCGGGCGGCGGGCCGCGTTGGCGCACCGTTCCCGGCCTGGACATCCCGGTACCCGGGCTTTCCCCGACTCACACGTCTGTGATCGAAAACGTCTGGCAAGTTGCGGCTTTTGCCCTAAGTGTCGTAAAAGTTCGGAGGATTGCCGGGAACCTCCTCCCCAGCCGACCCCGTCATGGTCTGCTCGTTGGCGGAGAGGAGAACACAGTGCGTACCGTTCTCGTGTGCGTTCGGACACCACTCGCGGCGCAGCACCTGACTTCCGCGGCCGCGCGGCTGGGACTGTCCGCCATCGTCCGAACCGCCGTCTCCGATCCCGAGGTGATGCTCCGGCTCGCCGAGCGGCCCGCCGACGTGGTGCTCGCCGACACGGCCCTCACCCGGCCGGACAGCGCGGGCTTCGTCCGACGGGTGCTGGCCCGCGCACCGCAGGCCGCCGTGCTGCTGCTCGGCGCCGAGGAGTCCGAGGCCGCGGCGGCGACCATCAGCGCCGGTGCCCGCGGCCTGATCCAGAACGCCGACCACGACCTGACCAGCGCGGTGGCCAAGGCGTTGCTGCTGCTCACCGCCCCCGGCCGGGCCTCCCGCCAGCGGATCACCGACCCGGCCCGGGACACCGCGGCGGTCGGCGGTCCGGCCCGCTCCGCCCCGCCCGGGCGCAGCTCCGCCGAGACCGGTTGGGCCGCCGGGACCACCGACGGGCCGGCCGGGGTGGCGTCGGTGCCGGTGCAGCGCGGCGACGATGAGGCCGAGCCGGCCACCGGTGAGCCGCCCGCCGGGGCGGCGGAGACCGCGCGGCCCGGACCGACCCGACCCAGCCGGGCCTCGATCGGGCTCACCGAGCGGGAACTCCAGGTCCTGCTCGGCATGGCCGAGGGCAAGAGCAATGCCGAGATCGGCCGCGAACTGTTCGTCTCGGAGGACACCGTCAAGACCCACGCCCGCCGCCTCTTCCGCAAGCTCGGCGCCCGGGACCGGGCCCACGCGGTCGCCGCCGGCTTCCGTGCCGGCCTGGTCGCCTGACCTCGCACCCCGCGGGACCGTCAAGATCCCGCTCGGACACGGAAGTGGTGGCCTCCCGCCGGCGGGAGGCCACCACTTCCGTGTTGCGGCGCGGTCCTGCGCGGGCGACCGGCCGCGATCAGCGCGGCGCCCGGCACGGGGGAGGGGGTCAGTCGTCCGAGGAGGTCGTGCCGTCCGGTTCGTCCTCGGTGCCCTCGGTCAGGGTGTCGTGTACGCCGTCGGCGTAGCCGCGCGCGTAGTCCCAGGTGACGTAGTGGTCCGGGTCGGGGTCGTACGCCGGCTCGTGCACCCGTGGCCGGCCCGAGCTGAGCAGGTGCCGCAGGTTGCCCCGGAGCAGGTCCCAGTCGAAGTAGTGCGGCTCGCGGCAGTCCTCGCATTCGATGACCAGCCCGCGCACGCCGATCGGCGCCAGCAGTGCCTGGTAGATCTCCAGGTCGGCGAGGTCCTCCAGCACGTCCTGGCGCTCGACGTCGGTCAGCGGATCCGGCGTCGCGTCGTCGCCCGGATCGTCCAGCCCTGCTGCCGGATCGGCCGGGTCGCCGTTGAACGGGTCGATGGGCTCGTCGTGCACCCCCTCACCGTAGACCCAACGCGGCGGGGGCGTCCGCCCCCGGCCCACGCGCCGGGCCGTGCGCCACAGCGGGGGCCGCCCAGCTCACTGGGTACGATGGGGCGACGCGCCGGCACCAGGGCGCGTTCCGGTGCCCGCGCGCGCCACCTCGCTCAAGCCGGTTCGAGCAGCTCAGGAGAGCAATCGTGGAAAATTCGCCCAGCACCGATCGTCCGACCGGCGCCGACCACGGCGAGCTGGGAGGTCACCTGCCCGAGCTGCCGGCCGGTTCGGCGCGGGTGGTGCCGCTGGGGCTCACCTTCGACGACGTGCTGCTCCAGCCGGGCGAGTCGGACGTGGTGCCAAGCCGGGTCAACACCCGCACCCGGCTCACCCGCAACGTCGAGCTGACCGTGCCGCTGCTCTCCAGCGCCATGGACACGGTCACCGAGGCGCGGATGGCGATCGCGATGGCCCGCCAGGGCGGCATCGGCGTGCTGCACCGCAACCTCTCCCTGGAGGACCAGGCGCTCCAGGTCGACCTGGTCAAGCGCTCCGAGTCCGGCATGATCACCAACCCGGTGACGGCCAGCCCCGACGACACCCTGCGCGAGGTCGACGAGCTGTGCGGCCGGTACCGGATCTCCGGCGTGCCGGTGGTCGACGGTGACGGCCAGCTGGTCGGCATCGTCACCAACCGCGACATGCGCTTCGTCTCCGAGCCGGGCACCCCAGTACGCGAGATCATGACGCACGCCCCGCTGATCACCGCCCGGGTCGGGGTGAGCAAGGACGAGGCCCTGGAGCTGCTGCGCCGGCACAAGGTCGAGAAGCTGCCGATCGTCGACGACGCGGGCCGGCTGCGCGGGCTGATCACCGTCAAGGACTTCACCAAGAGCGAGCAGTACCCGAACGCCACCAAGGACGAGGCCGGTCGACTGCGCGTCGCCGCCGCCGTGGGTGTCGGCGAGGACGCCTACAAGCGGGCCCGCGCCCTGGTCGACGCCGGGGTGGACGTGCTCATCGTGGACACCGCGCACGGCCACCAGCGGGCCGTGCTGGACATGGTCCGCCAGCTCAAGTCCGACGTCGCCATCGACATCGTGGGCGGCAACGTGGCCACGTACGCCGGTGCGAAGGCGCTGGTCGAGGCCGGTGCCGACGGCATCAAGGTCGGCGTGGGGCCGGGCGCGATCTGCACCACCCGGATCGTCGCCGGGGTCGGCGTGCCGCAGATCACCGCGATCATGGAGGCCGCCCGCGCCGCCCGCCCGGCCGGCGTGCCGGTGATCGGCGACGGCGGCATCCAATACTCCGGCGACATCGCGAAGGCGCTGGTCGCCGGTGCCGACACGGTGATGCTGGGCAGCCTCCTGGCCGGTTGCGAAGAGAGCCCCGGCGAGCTGATCTTCATCAACGGCAAGCAGTACAAGGCGTACCGCGGGATGGGCTCGCTCGGCGCGATGCAGTCCCGGGGCCAGGCCAAGTCCTACTCCAAGGACCGCTACTTCCAGCAGGACGTGCTCGCCGAGGACAAGCTGGTCCCCGAGGGCGTCGAGGGCCAGGTGCCCTACCGGGGCCCGCTGTCCGCGGTCGCCCACCAGCTCATCGGCGGGCTGCGCGCCGCGATGGGGTACGTCGGCGCGGAGAGCATCCCCGAGCTGCACCGGCGTGGCCAGCTGATCCGGATCACCGCGGCCGGGCTCAAGGAGAGCCACCCGCACGACATCCAGATGACGGTCGAGGCGCCCAACTACCACTCCCGCTGATCATCCCCCAACAACCTGGAGTCCCCCATGCGTGACGTGGTCGAGATCGGGCTGGGCAAGACCGCGCAGCGCGGCTACCACCTGGACGACATCGCCATCGTGCCGAGCCGCCGGACCCGGGACGTCGACGACGTCTCCACCGCCTGGCAGCTCGACGCGTACCCGTTTGGCATCCCGTGCGTCGGCCACCCCTCCGACGCCACGATGAGTCCGTCCTCGGCGGTGCGGCTGGGCCAGCTCGGCGGCCTCGGCGTGCTCAACGTCGAGGGGCTGTGGACCCGCTACGAGAACCCGACCAAGGTGCTGGAGGAGCTGGCCGGCCTCGACGAGGACGCCCGCGCCACCAAGCGGCTCCAGGAGGTGTACGCGGAGCCGATCCGTCCCGACCTGATCGCCGAGCGGGTCCGTGAGCTGCGCGCCGGCGGCGGCACGGTGGCGGTGCGGGTGTCCCCGCAGCACACCCTGGCCCTCGCGCCGGTGATCCTGGACGCCGGGGTGGACATCCTGGTCATCCAGGGCACCATCGTCTCCGCCGAGCACGTGTCGACCACCGACGAGCCGCTGAACCTCAAGGAGTTCATCGCCGACCTCGACCTGCCGGTCATCGTCGGCGGCTGCACCGACTACAAGACGGCGCTGCACCTGATGCGTACCGGTGCGGCCGGCGTGATCGTCGGCATCGGCGGTGACGAGTGGTCGACCACCGAGTCGGTGCTGGGCATCCGGGTGCCGATGGCCACCGCGATCGCCGACGCCGCCGCGGCCCGCCGGGACTACCTCGACGAGACCGGCGGCCGGTACGTGCACCTGATCGCCGACGGCGACATCCAGACGTCCGGCGACATCGCCAAGGCCCTCGGCTGCGGCGCGGACGCGGTGATGCTCGGCGAGCCGCTGTCGCTGTGCGCCGAGGCCCCGGCCGGCGGTGCGTGGTGGCACTCGGCGGCCAGCCACCCGTCGCTGCCCCGGGGCGCGTTCGAGCTGGCCGGCGAGCCGATCGGTTCGATGGAGCAGTTGCTCTTCGGTCCGGCCGACGAGCCCGACGGTCAGCTCAACCTCTTCGGCGGCCTGCGGCGGGCGATGGCCAAGTGCGGCTACCGCGACCTCAAGGAGTTCCAGAAGGTCGGTCTGGTCCTGGACCGCTGACCCTCCGTCGGGTCCGGCAGAGCGCCGTAACCCGCCCCACCGCACCGGTCGCGCCGTTAGGCTCGGCCGGTGCGGCGTATCCCCCGACGGTGGCGACCGGCGCTCGCCGTCGCGGTGACGGCGGCGGTCGCGCTCTCCGGCTGCACCCCGCACCGCGACAAGCGCGTCGACGCCGACCGCGACAAGTTTCGTCCGGGCAGCGTGGACGTGGCCGACCCGTACACGCCGGGACACGGCAACGGCGGGTACGACGTCTCGAACTACCGGCTGGACGTGCGCTACGACCCGGCGACCGACCGGCTGACCGGCCGGGCCACCATCACGGCGACGGCGACCGAGAACCTGTCCCGGTTCAATCTGGACCTGGTCGGCCTGGACGTCGCGGGGGTCACCGTGGCCGGCGCTCGTGCCGGGCACCGCCGCGACGACGGCGAGCTGGTGGTCACCCCGCGCGACGGGCTGCCGCGCGGGCGGGCGTTCGCGGTGGAGGTGGAGTACGCCGGGGTGCCGACTGCGGCCACCGACTCCTCGTTGGGCAGCGGCGGCTTCCTGCACACCGCCGACGGCGCGGTGGCGCTCGGCCAGCCCGACTCGGCGGCCACCTGGTTCCCGGTCAACGACCACCCGTCCGACAAGGCCAGCTACGACGTCGCGGTGACGGTGCCGGACGGGCTGGCCGCGTTGAGCAACGGGGTGCCCGGGCCGAAGAGCAGCGCCGACGGCTGGACCACCTGGCGCTGGTCGGAGCGGGCGCCGATGGCCAGCTACCTGACCACGCTGGTGATCGGCGACTACCGGGTACGCACCGGCAGCCACGCCGGCCGGCCGATCGTCACCGCGGTGGCGGCCAGCCTGCCGGAGAACGGGCCGGCGGCGGCCTCGCTGGCCCGCACCGGTGCGGTCGTCGACTTCCTGGCCAGCCGCTTCGGCCCGTACCCGTTCGACTCCTACGGCGGGATCGCGGTCGCCGACGACCGGATCGGCTACGCGCTGGAGACCCAGTCCCGCCCGGTGTACGGGCCGGGGTTCTTCGCCGGTGGCCGGCCGAACGTCGAGGTCGTCGCCCACGAGCTGGCGCACCAGTGGTTCGGCGACAGCGTGTCGGTCGGCCGGTGGAGCGACATCTGGCTCAACGAGGGCTTCGCCACCTACGCGGAGTGGCTGTGGGAGGAGCACGACGGCGGCCGGACCGCGCAGCGCATCTTCGAAGTCCAGTACGCGGCCACCGACTGGTCGCAGCCGTCGGTCGACCCGGGTCGGGAGCGGATGTTCGGCACCGCCGTCTACAAGCGCGGCGCGCTGGCCGTGCACGCGCTGCGCCGGACCGTCGGTGACGACACGTTCTTCCGCATCGTGCGGACCTGGACCGCCGAGCGGGCCGGGGGTAACGCCACCACCGGCGACCTCGTGGCGCTGGCCGAGCGGGTCGCCGGCCGGCAGTTGCGCCCGCTCTTCGACGCCTGGCTGGTCGGTGGCGCGGCGCCCGCCCTGCCGTGACGAGCCCGTGATCATCGGTCGCTAGGCTGCCGCCTGCGATCGGCCGGGCCGTGCCGGTCGCGCGGGGCGGCGCGGGCCACCCCGGCACCGTACGGGGGAGGGCACGTGATGCGGGTGACGCGGCGCAGGATGCGGGTGGGCGTCGGTCTGCTGGTGACCGCAGCGCTCGGACTGACCGGGTGCGACTCGGCCGCGCCGGAGGCGGCGGCGCCGTCGCCGAGTGCGTCCCCGACTCCGTCGCGGAACTTCACCGCCGGCGCGAAGGGTGTCGGCGACGCCTACTTCCCCAGCTACGGCAACGGTGGTTACGACGTCGGCCGGTACACCGTCAAGGTGCGCTACGACCCGGCGAAGGACACGCTCAGCGGCACGACCACCGTACGGGCCACCGCGACGGCCGACCTGTCGACGTTCAACCTGGACCTGGCCGGGCTGACCGTCACGTCGGTCACCGTGGACGGTGCCCCGGCCACCCACACCCGGGACGCCAACGAGCTGGTGGTCAAGCCGGCGGCCGGCCTGATCTCGGGAAACGGGTTCGTCGCCGAGATCGCCTACGAGGGCAAGCCGAAGCCGCTGAAGAACGAGGTGCTCGGCGACGGTGGGTTCCTGCACACCGCCGACGGCGCCATCGCGCTCGGCCAGCCGGAGTCGGCGAGCACCTGGTTCCCGGTCAACGACCACCCGTCGGACAAGGCCGCGTACGACTTCGAGATCACCGTCCCGGACGGGCTCACGGCGGTCAGCAACGGCGTGCCGGGCGGCAAGGCCAGCAAGGACGGCTGGACCACCTGGACCTGGTCGGAGAAGTCCCCGATGGCCAGCTACCTGAGCACCCTGGTGATCGGCAAGTTCCGCATCACCACCGCCGTGCACAGGGGAAAGCCGGTCTACAGTGCGGTCGCCATCGCGGCCAAGGGTGCCGCGGACTCGTCGATCGCCGAGACCACCAAGGTCGCCGACTATCTGGAGACCGTGTTCGGGCCGTACCCGTTCGACGCGTACGGCGGCGTGGTGGTCTCCGACGACCGGATCCGGTACGCGCTGGAGACCCAGAGCCGCCCGGTCTACTCGGACAGCTTCTTCCGACAGGGCGAGAACACCGAGGTGGTGGCGCACGAACTGGCCCACCAGTGGTTCGGCGACAGCGTGACGCTGGCCAAGTGGGAGGACATCTGGCTCAACGAGGGCTTCGCCACGTACGCGGAGTGGCTCTGGGCCGAGCGCACCAGGAAGTACACCGCCGAGCAGGCGTTCGACGTCCGCTACGCCCGGGTGCCCGCGCAGGTGTGGAAGACGCCGCCGGGCAAGCCGGGGGTGAAGAACCTGTTCAGCGAGTCGGTCTACCAACGTGGCGGGATGACGCTGCACGCGCTGCGGGTCGCCGTCGGCGACAAGGCGTTCTTCGAGATCGTCAGGACCTGGGCGGCGGAGAAGCGCAACGCCACCGCCACCACCGCCGAGTTCGTGGCCCTCGCCGAGCGGATCTCCGGCAAGAAGCTCGACGCCCTCTTCGACGCCTGGCTCTACGGCACGAAGAAGCCCCCGACGCCCAAGCGCCTCTGACCTGTCACCCGCGCGACCGGCACCCCCGCGCGGCGGTGCCGGTCGTGAGGTGAGAGGTCTCAGGTCTTGATGCGCAGGGTGGGGTGCGCGTTCAGGTAGGCCTCGGCGCGGCCGGCACGCAGCTCGGTGATGAAGTCCCGGCCGACGTCGGTGAGCTGTTCGCCGCGGTAGGCGCTGCCCTTGCCGACACCCGAGCCGGGCAGCCCCACCAGCACGAACCGGTCCTCCGGCAGCCCGCCCAGGGCGTACGCCAGGTCGACGATCTTCCGTCCGCCCACGTAGAGCAGGGTGTCGCCCAGCGCGGCGACCACCTGGTCGACGCGTTCGGGCTGCCGGGCCAGCCCCTCGTCGAGGATCTTGCGGGTGAGCGCACGGACGAGCTGCTGCTGGTGGCGCTGCCGGGCGTAGTCGCCGCCGGCGATGTAGCGCTGCCGCGCGTAGTCCAGTGCCTGCCAGCCGTTGAGGTGCCGGTCGCCCTTCTCGTACACCTGCTGCGGCCCGGTGTACCCGCCCGGCACGCTCTGCCGGTACTTCCCGTCGGGCCGGCGGTGCAGGGACGCCACCCGCTGGTCGACGTAGATGTCCACCCCGCCGAGGGCGTTCACCAGCCGGTCGAACCCGGTGAAGGTGAGCACCGCGCCGGCGTCGATGCGCAGCCCGGTGTAGCCGCTGACCGTGCTGCGTAGCAGCTCGTACCCCTGGGCCGTGCTCGGCTGCTTGGGTTTGCCCGGGACCCGGCTGCCGTAGCTCATCGCGTGGGTGAGCTTGGTCCGACCGCCGCGGTAGCCGGCCTTGGGGAAGGCCGGGATGTCCACCAGCAGGTCGCGGGGGAGTGAGAAGAGGTACGCCCGCCCCAGACCCTGCGGCACGTGCAGGACCAGTACGGCGTCGCCGTGCGGCTCCCAGCCGGGCACGCTGACCCGGGTGTCCACCCCGACCAGCAGCAGGTTCAGCGGGCCGGTGATGTCCGCGCCCGGTGGCGGCCCGGTCGGACTCGGGCTGGGCGTCGTGCCCGGGGCCGCGCTGGTCGCGCTGGCGGCCGGTGACCCGCCGCGCTCGGGCTGGCGGTCGGCGACCAGCCGGGTGACCACCACCGCGCCCGCCGCGACCAGCGCGACGACGGCGAGGGCGACCAGCCCCAGCAGCAGCCACCGGCGACGCGGCGCCGTCGACCCGAGAACCATGTCGAACCTCTCTCCCCCGTAACCGAATCAACGCTCCGACAGGTGCTCCGGGTTGCGGCCGCGACGCGCCGGGTCGGTCGGCCGCTGCATGATCGCGCGAAAACGGGCCCTGGCGCGAGCGCTACCGACCGGTAATGATGCGTCCATGCGGTACGACGTGGTCGTCATCGGGTCCGGCTTCGGCGGCAGCGTCACCGCGCTGCGGCTGGCCGAGAAGGGCTACACCGTCGGGGTGCTGGAGGCCGGCCGCCGGTTCGCCGACGACGAGTTCCCGCAGACGTCCTGGCGGGCGCGGCGGTTCCTGTGGGCGCCGAAGCTCGGCTGCTACGGCCTCCAGCGGCTCACCCTGCTCCGTCCGGCCGACCGGCGGGCCGGCGGCGGCGGCGTGCTGGTGCTCTCCGGCGCCGGGGTGGGCGGCGGGTCGCTGGTCTACGCGAACACGCTCTACGAGCCGCTGCCGGCGTTCTACGTCGACCCGCAGTGGCGCGACATCACCGACTGGCGCGACGAGCTGGCCCGCCACTACGACCAGGCGAAGCGGATGCTCGGCGTCACCACGTACCCGGTGGACACCGGCGCGGACCGGGCGATGCGGGCGGTGGCCGAGCGGATGGGGGTCGGGCACACCTTCCATGCCACGCCCGTCGGTGTGCACATCGGCCGCCCCGGCCAGCGGGTCGCCGATCCGTACTTCGGCGGTGCCGGCCCGGAGCGCACCGGCTGCCTGCACTGCGGCTCGTGCATGACCGGCTGCCGGCACGGTGCGAAGAACACGCTGGTCAAGAACTACCTGTGGCTGGCCGAGCGGCTGGGCGCCACGGTGCACCCGCTGACCACGGTCACCGGCGTCCGGCCGGCCGCCGGTGGCGGGTACGAGGTGCACACCGAGCGCACCGGCGCCTGGCTGCGCAAGCGGCGCGCGGTGATCCACGCCGACCAGGTGGTCTTTGCGGCCGGTGCGCTGGGCACCCAGCGGCTGATGCACGAGATGCGGGCCAGCGGCGCCCTGCCCGGGCTCTCGCCGCGCCTGGGCGAGCTGACGAGGACCAATTCGGAGGCCATTCTCGGCGCCTCGGTGCCCCGCCAGCGGGCCCGGTCCGAGCGGCTGGACTTCACCGAGGGCGTGGCCATCACCAGCTCCTTCCACCCCGATCCGCAGACCCACGTCGAGCCGGTCCGCTACGGGCGTGGCTCGAACCTGATGGGCCTGCTCCAGTCGCTGCTGGTCGACGGCGGCCCGCATCGGCTCCGGCGCTGGCTGGGCAGCATCGTCCGGCAGCCCGGCCTGGCCGCCCGGATGCTCTCGGTGCGCGGCTGGTCGGAGCGGACGGTGATCGCCCTGGTCATGCAGTCGGCGGACAACTCGCTGACCACCCGCTGGCGGCGCGGCCCGCTCGGCCGCCGGCTGGTCAGCGGCCCGGGGCACGGCGCACCGAACCCGACCTGGATCCCGGCCGGCAACACCGCGGCACGGATGCTCGCCGAGGAGATCGGCGGTACGCCGGGCGGCTCGCTCACCGAGCCGTTCAACATCCCGATGACGGCGCACATCCTGGGCGGGGCGGTGATCGGCGCCTCCCCGGCCGACGGGGTGATCGATCCCTATCACCGGGTGTACGGGCATCCCGGGCTGCACGTGGTGGACGGGGCAGCCGTCTCGGCGAACCTCGGGGTGAACCCGTCGCTGACCATCACCGCCCAGGCCGAACGCGCCATGTCCCTGTGGCCCAACCGGGGCGAGGAGGACCCACGGCCGCCCCTCGGGGAGCCGTACCGGCGGGTGGAGCCGGTCCCGCCCCGCAACCCCGCCGTGCCCCCGACCGCCCCCGCCGCCCTGCGCCCCTGACGGCCGGGGCGGCCGTGACTGTCGGTAGGCTTTGCCCACATGAGCCTGCCTCGCCCCGTCCTCGTGGTCGACTTCGGAGCCCAGTACGCCCAGCTCATCGCCCGCCGGGTGCGGGAGGCGAACGTCTACTCGGAGATCGTGCCGCACTCGATGCCGGTCGCCGAGATGCTGGCGAAGAACCCGGCCGCGATCATCCTCTCCGGCGGCCCGTCGAGCGTCTACGCGCCCGGCGCGCCGCAGATCGACGCGGGCATGTTCACGGCCGGCGTGCCGGTCTTCGGCATCTGCTACGGCTTCCAGGCGATGGCCCAGGCGCTCGGCGGCACGGTGGCCCGCACCGGCAACCGCGAGTACGGCGGCACCCCGCTGCGCCCCCGTCTCACCGAGCCCGGCGTGCTGCTCCGCGACCTGCCGGCCGACCTGCCGGTCTGGATGAGCCACGGCGACTGCGTGACCGAGGCGCCGGAGGGCTTCACGGTGACCGCCGAGTCCGCGGGCGCGCCGGTGGCCGCCTTCGAGGACGTGGCCGGCCGCCGCGCCGGGGTGCAGTTCCACCCCGAGGTGGGGCACACCGCGCACGGGCAGGAGATGCTGACCCGCTTCCTGTACGACATCGCCGGCATCGAGCCCACCTGGACGTCGGAGAACATCATCGACGAGCAGGTGGCCCGGATCCGCGCGCAGGTCGGCGACAAGGAGGTCATCTGCGGCCTCAGCGGCGGCGTGGACTCCGCAGTCGCCGCGGCGCTGGTGCACAGGGCGGTCGGTGACCAGCTCACCTGCGTCTTCGTCGACCACGGCCTGTTGCGTGCCGGCGAGGCCGAGCAGGTGGAGAAGGACTACGTGGCGGCCACCGGCATCAAGCTCAAGGTGGTCGACGCGGCGGACCGGTTCCTCGGCGCGCTGGCCGGGGTGACCGACCCGGAGCAGAAGCGCAAGATCATTGGTCGGGAGTTCATCCGGGTCTTCGAGGCCGCCGCCCGGGAGATCGCCGCGCATGGCGACGTCGAGTTCCTGGTCCAGGGCACCCTCTACCCGGACGTGGTCGAGTCCGGCGGCGGCACCGGCACGGCCAACATCAAGAGCCACCACAACGTCGGCGGCCTGCCGGAGGACCTGAAGTTCGCCCTGGTCGAGCCGCTGCGCACGCTGTTCAAGGACGAGGTCCGCGCGCTCGGTCTCCAGCTCGGTCTGCCCGAGGCGATGGTCTGGCGGCACCCCTTCCCCGGCCCCGGCCTGGCCATCCGGATCATCGGCGCCGTCGACGAGGAGCGGCTGGACGTGCTGCGCCGGGCCGACCTGATCGCCCGGGAGGAGTTGACCGCCGCCGGCCTGGACCGTGGCGTCTGGCAGTTCCCGGTGGTGCTCCTGGCCGACGTGCGCAGCGTCGGCGTGCAGGGTGACGGGCGCAGCTACGGGCATCCCGTCGTGCTGCGCCCGGTCTCCAGCGAGGACGCGATGACCGCCGACTGGTCGCGGCTGCCCTACGAGGTGGTGGCCCGGATCTCCACCCGGATCACCAACGAGGTGGCCGAGGTGAACCGGGTGGTGCTGGACGTGACCAGCAAGCCGCCGGGCACCATCGAGTGGGAGTGAGTCCGGCTCAGCTGGCCGGCGGCACCGTACCGGGCGCCGCCGGGCCGGCCGGCGGACAGGTCGCCGTCGGGGCGTACCCCGGCTGCCCGACGCCGGGCACGGGCCCGGCGCTGGGCGGCGGCCCCTGCGGCGCGACCCCCGCCGGGTGCGGCCAGGCGGGCGCGCCGGTGGGCTCCTCGGGCATCAGGAACCACATGATCGGGTACGCGAACAGCGCGAGCCCGCCGGTGAGCAGGCCGGTGACCGCGAAGATCACCCGGACCAGGGTGGGGTCAACGTCGAAGTAGCGGCCGACGCCGCTGGCGACCCCGGCCACCATGCGGTCGGTGGTCGGTCGCCGGAGCTGCTTGTACGGGGCGCGGGGAGCGGTGGTGGTTGTCATGCCTCCACGGTCCGCGCCGGTGACCGGCCCGACCTCGGTGACCGCCCGGATCCTTACCCTGACCGATCCCTGACCGGGGTTGGAGAGTCAGGAATCCGACTCTTTTCCGTTCCGGTAACCCGGCCCGGGGAGAATTTCCTCCCGTGACCACGTTGCTGGAGCCGCTCCGCAAGATCGCGGCATACGCAGTCTGTGCTGATTCAGTCGGCCGAGTGTTGCTGGTCCGCGCATCCGAGCGCTCCGGCACCCCCGGCACCTGGTCGCTGCCCGGCGGGGCGGTCGACCACGGCGAGGACCCCAACCACACGGTCGTGCGGGAGACCGCCGCCGAGACCGGCCTCTCGGTCGCCGTGTCGGGCCTGGCAGACGTGCTCGCGGACATGCGGGCGCTGCCGGAGCGTGGCATCACGATCCACACCGACCGGCTGATCTACCGGGTGGCGGTGCGCGGCGGCACGCTGACCGACCGGGTCGGCGAGCGCCCCACCGACCTGGCCCGCTGGTACACCCTCGACGAGGCGCGCAGGCTGCCGCTGCGCTCGTTCACCGCCCGTGCCCTCGGGCTGCCCGCCTCCTCGGCCGACGTGGTGCCCGACGAGGCCCCCGACTTCCCCTCCTTCTACGCGGTGCCCGGCCCGGACGGGTTGCACCGGGCCCAGCGTTTCGCCGCGTACGCGGTGGTCACCGACCCGAACGGCCGGGTGCTGCTCACCCGGATCTCCGACGGCTATCCGGGCGCGGGGTGCTGGCACCTGCCCGGCGGCGGCACCGACTACGGCGAGCAGCCCGGCGCCGCGCTCATCCGGGAGCTGGTCGAGGAGACCGGGCAGACCGGCCGCCTCGTCGAGCTGCTCGGGGTGGCGAGCCACCGCGACGCCGCCTCGCTCGGCCCCGAGGGCTACCCGATCGACTGGCACGGGGTACGCGCCTTCTACCGCGTGGTGGTCGACCAGCCCGCTCCGCCCATCGTGGCCGACGTCGGCGGCTCCACCTGCGAGGCCCGCTGGTTCTCCCGCGAGGAACTCGACGCCCTCCCCGCCCACCGCCTCACCGAGGTGACCGCCGAAGCGGTCCAGGCGGCCCAACTGGCCTGACCCCGCTCGTCGCGCCGAGGCGGAGCGAGGTCCGATCACACGCTCCCCGCTGATCGCGTCGATCATGAAGTTATTGTCGGGACATGCCGGCATGGACGGCGATGACTTCATGATCGACGGGTGCGGGCGGGGAGTGGGCATGGAGTTGCGGCGGCGCGTGGCGGTGCACGGGGTCCTGCGGGGGGACGCTGGGCGGGTTCTGCTCGTGCGGGAGGCGGGCGGGGTCGCCGGGCTGCCTGAGCTGTGGGGGTTGCCCGGGGGTGAGGTGGCGCACGCCGAGCATCCGGAGCACGCGGTGGTGCGGCAGGTCGCCGCGCGGACCGGGCTGACCGTGGCGGTGGCCGGGCTGCGGGCGGCCGTCGCCGACGTGGTGCCGTTCCCCGAGTACGACGTGTCGCTGCACACCGATCGGCTGCTCTTCGACCTGACGGCCCTCGGCGGGATCCCGCTCGACACCGGCCCGACCGAGTCGGGAGTCCGCTGGGTCACCCTGGACGAGGCGGCGCGGTTGGCGCTGCTGCCGTTCACCGCGGAGCTGCTCGGCCTGCCGGTCACCCCGCTGCCCGAGGGCGTGCTGCGCCGGACCGAGCCGTTTCCACTCCCACACCCGGACCGTCGGCTGCGCTTCGGGGCGTACGGGCTGGTCACCGATCCGGCCGGCCGGATCCTGCTCACCCTGATCGCGGACGGCTACCCGGGAGCCGGCAGGTGGCACCTGCCCGGTGGCGGCACCGACCACGGCGAGCAGCCGACGACCGGGCTGCTCCGCGAACTGGTCGAGGAGGCCGGCCAGCTCGGTCGGGTGGTGGAGCTGCTGGGCGTGGACAACCTGCACAACCCGGCCGCGCTCGGCCCGGAGGGGCGACCCCTGGACTGGCACGGGGTTCGGGTGATCTACCGGGTGCTGGTGGACGTACCCACCGATGCCGTGGTCACCGAACTGGCCGGGGGCTCGACGTCCCGGGCCGGCTGGTTCACCCCGGCCCAGGTTGCCGACCTGCCGTTGACCGGGATCGCTGCCATCGCAATCGGACGGCTGGGCCGATAGCCCCCGCTCGGTGAGCCGGGCTGGGCCACCTCCGGTACAGTCGATGGAGGGAATGGTGGAGGAAACGGGCGATGAGGCCCGGGATGGGAATAAGAAAGCGGTTCGCGCGGTTTAGCCAGTTATAAGTACCGCCGGCAGCTATCGCCAAGGCCCGTTCCCCTATGCGATGGTGTACTCCGCAAAACGGCTGCCGGGTCCCGCAAGGTCCGGCACGAGACAGCCGGACATCCGCCCCAGGGCGGCCAGCCGATCCGGTGATGGAGGAAACGTGCCGAGAGCCCCATGGCGCCGGCGTCGTACGACTGACAGTCCGCGCCCCGCAGGGCGTCGCTGGGCGGGCCGGTTGCGCCGCAGCAGCACGTTCGCCCGCCAGGTGCTACTGGTCCGGGTGGGTCGTCGTGACGACGATCTGCGCTCCACCGACGTGGCGCTGCCCGAGCACCGCTACGCCGATCGGCAGCGTCGACGCTACGGCCTCGACCGGTTCGGCCGGTCCCGGCTCGACACCGGCCGGTCGCCGATCGAGGTGGGCCGGGCGGAGATCGAGGCGATCATGCCGGTCAGCCCCGCGCTGCCGCCGGTGCTGGACGCCGACGAGGCCGCTTCGGGGTCGATCCCGCTGCTCCCCGGTGAGCGCACCGCCGCCCGCCGGATGAAGTTCGCCCTGGTCAACGCCTGCACCCTGGCCAGCCTGATGCTCGGCATGCTCGCCATCTTCCTGGCCATGCAGAACGACGTACGCACCGCCGCGCTCTGCCTGATCGCCTGCGTCGGCTTCGACGGCCTCGACGGCGCGCTGGCCCGGCGCCTCGGGGTGGCCAGCCCGTTCGGCGCGCAGATGGACTCGCTGGCCGACATGTGCTCCTTCGGCCTCGCCGCGCCGGTCGTGGTCTACGCGTCGCTGGCCGGTTCCGTCTCGACGGCCGCCGCGGCGGTCGCCTGTGCCCTGGTGGCTGCCTGCGCGGCGATCCGGCTGGCCCGGTTCAACGTCTCGCCGAAGGACGGCCGGTTCTTCTGTGGCGTGCCCACCACCATGGCCGCCGCCGTGCTCGCGGTGACCGTCGCGATCGGCCTGCCGGTGCCCGGCACCGTGCAGGTCGCCGGGGTCGCGCTGCTCGCCTTCGCGATGGTCTCCAGCTTCCCGTACGCCAAGCTCGCCCGGCTGGTGAAGCTGCCGCCGTGGCTCTGGCTGGCTCCGGTGGTCGGCGCGCTTGTCGACATCCGGCTCACCTTCGCCCTGATCGTGATGGGTTACCTGGTCAGCGGGCCGGTGCTCTGGCTGCGGCAGCGGCGTACCGCCTGATCGACGCAACGAAAAGGGGCGCCGCGATCCGCGGCGCCCCTTTTCGTCGTCCTGCTCAGCGCCAGCGGGCGATGACCGTGGAGCCGCCGACCACCTTGTCGCCCGGCCCGACCAGCGGGTCCGCGGCCTCGGCGGGCAGGTAGACGTCCGTCCGCGAGCCGAACCGGATCAGACCGAACCGCTCACCCTTCGCCAGCAGCGCGCCGATCGGCGCGCGCTGCACGATCCGGCGGGCGATCAGCCCGGTGCGCTGCGCGACCACCACCGTGCCGTGCGTGGTGTCCAGCACCGTGTACGCCGCCACGTTGTGCTCGGCGTCCGGCTTCATGGCGTTGACGAAGCCACCGTCGGCCACGAAGTAGTCGACCACCTTGCCGGCCACCGGCGCCCGGTTGACGTGTACGTCGAGCACCGACAGGAAGACCGCGACCCGCAGCCACTCACCGTCGCCGAAGCGCTCGTCGTGCAGCCGCTGCACCGACAGCACCTGCCCGTCCGCGGCGGCGACCACGGCCGTCGGGTCCTCCGGCACGTCCCGTTCCGGGTCCCGGAAGAACGCGGCGACCGGACCGGCGGCGAGCGCCGGCAGCAGCCAGAGCTTGGAGGAGGGGCGGACCACACGGGCCAGCGCGGCCAGGCCGATCGTGATGCCCGCCGCGGCCACACCGTTGGAGTCGATGTGCATGCCGCGGGTCAGCGGCACGCTGGACGGCCGGTGGGCCGGGGCCAGCCGGTTCGCTGCGGCCGGGCCCGCCGGGGTGAACCGCAGCCGGTACACCCGCACCGGCGGGCTGTTGCGCAGCACCAGGTCGGCGCCGACGCCGTAGAGGGCGTCCTGCCGGGCCAGCTCGGCCGCGGCACCGGCGGTACGGCCCGGCGTGGCGGTGGTCGCCACGCTGAGTACCGCGCCGTCGGCGAGGTACTTGGACAGGCCCTCGATCCCGCCACGGGTCTCGTCGGCCGTGCCGGTGAACGGCTCGCCGACGATCACCACCTCGGCGGGCTCGGCCTCGGCCAGGGAGTCGACCACGCGGACCCGGTCGGCGACCCACCGGCCCTGGGCGGTGACGTGTTCGCGGAGCACGGCGGCGCTGGACGTCTCGGCGGCGACCACGGTGAGCCGGTCACCGGGGAGCAGTGCCTCGATCGCCGCGGCCAGCACCGCGGACTCCGGGCTCGCGCCGACCAGCAGGGCGGCCTTCGGATCGTTGATCCGGGCCAGCTCGGTGACGAGCGTGCGGGCTGCTCGCTCGCCGATGCGGACCGGACCGGACCGACCGGGGGTACGCACGGCGGGGGACTGGGTCATGTCGGACGGGCTCCTGACGGGGGTAGACACTTCAATCGCGGCGGGGCCGCCACGGCGGGACGGGCCGGCCGGCGGAGTGCGAGATCTCCACCGGCCAGCATAAGCGCCCGCCCGCGGCGGTGGCACCGCCGTGGCTCTCGGGCGGTCAGTGATCCCGCCGTGGACCGTCCACCTCGTCCCCCGGTCGGTCTCCGCCCGACACCGGGGGAAGCTTCTCGGTGGGCCGGTCGGCGGAGACCTCCGTCGTCGGATCGGAGTCGCCGAGGGGCAACTCGGCCGTGGCCCCCTCACCCGTCGCCCCGCCGGAGGCGGCTTCGGTCCGCGCCGTGGTGCTGTGCGCGAGCCAGGCCGGATGGATCGCGTCGGCCGGCGCCGTGGCCGGATCCGTCCAGGTCGGCGGCGCGTCCCAGGCCGTGCCCTCCGCGTCCGACGCCGATCGGCCGGTCGCCGAGGTGGACGGGCCGGCCCCCGAGGTGGGCAGGTCGGCGCCGGAGGTGGGGAAGTCGGCGGCGGAGGCGGGGTCGGCGGGCGCCTCGGCCGGCGGGTTCGCGGTCGGGCTGGCGGGCCGGCCGGAGCGCAGCGCACCGACCAGCCCCAGGACCCCGATCACGATCAGCGCCCCGGCCAGGAACCAGCCGACCGGCGGCAGGGCCAGCCCGAGCAGCTGGGCGAGCAGCCACCACGCGGAGAGGGCCAGGAAGACCAGCCCGAACGCGAACGACACCAGGTCCGTACGGTGAGCCTTCACCGGGTCACCTCCAGGTTTCCGGCATTGACGTGGATGTACAGGCGCAGCGTGCCGCCGCCGGCACCGTCCGCGCCGAAGTCGGTGATCTCCCGCTGCCGGCCGTCCAGTCCGCCGGAGCGGTTGCCGAAGATCGTGGCGTCGCCCGCGTTGACGTCGGCCACCGTGGTCACGTCCACGTTCGGTGGCACGACCACGGTCGCCTTACCGAAGTTGACGGCGACGGTCACCTGGCTCTCCCGCTTGTTGAAGTCGATCGCCCGCAGGTCGAGCACCGCGTCACCGAAGCTGTTCTCGTACCGGTCGGCCAGGTCGCGGTGGTCGGTGGGCGCCCAGGTGACCGCCCCGTCGACGCCCCGGATCCGGTCGTACGACTCGGCCACCGTGGCCACCCCCAGCGCGGCGGCGGTCACCAGCCCGAGCGCGATCAGCCAGCGCGCCCGGCCGAACCAGGTGCCGACCAGCAGCCCGAGCCCGATCGTGGCCAGCGCGGCGGCGAAGTACCCCGACGCGCCCACCTCGAAGACGTCCAGCAGGTCGAGCAGCCCGACCACGCCGAGGGCCAGGAAGATCAGCGAGAAGGTCACCCCGCCGAGCGGCGAGCGCTCCCGGGGGCGCTTCGGCGGCTTCGGAGGCCGCTTGAGCTGGGGAGGCAGCGGGGGCGGAGAGGCGTACGGACCGTGCGGGGCGAACGGAGGCCGGTAGCCGGACGGCAGCGGCGCGGTGGCCGGGTAGCCGCCCGGGTACGGCGTACCGACCGGCGGGGTGCCCGTCGTGGGCGCCGAGGGCCACCCGCCGGTGGCCGTCGCGGTGGTGGGCCAGCCCGGCGCGGTGGGCGCGGGAGCGGCGGGTGGCCAGCCCGGCGCCGCGGCCGGCTGCCCGGAGACCGGCGCCGGGGCGGACAGCGGGCCCGCGCCGCTCGTCGCGGAGACAGGCTCGGTGCCGTACACCGGGGTCGCGCCGGAGACCGTCTCCGCGACGACCGGTGTGGGAAGGGTCGGCGGCACGGCGTACGCCGGGTTGCCGCCGGCCAGGGGCGCGTCGGCCAGCCCGCCGGTGGGCGGCGCGGCAGCGCGCTCGGGCGCCGGCCACGCCACCGGCGGCACCGGCCCGGCGGGTGGGGCACCGGGTGGCACCGGGCCACCCGGCGCGGCCAGCTGCGGGCCCCGGCTGTCCCGGTTGAGCAGCAGCGCGCCGCCGATCAGGATCGCCGCGCCGAGCAGCACCGCGCGGAAGGCGTCCGTGACGATGTAGCCGAAGCTCACCGCGACCAGGATGCCCAGCACGATCACGGTGACCGGCGACATGCTGGAGCGGCCGCGACCGAGCATCGACTCGACCGGGGAGGCGGTGTCGCCCTCGCCCGGGATGATCAGCCAGGCGGCGACGTACACCAGGATGCCGATGCCGCCGAAGAAGCCGAGCACCGCGAGCAGCACCCGCCAGAGCACCGGGTCGGTGTTGGTCGCCCGGCCGATCGCCGCGCAGACCCCGGCCAGGTACCGCCCCTCGCGGGGCCGCACCAGCCCGTACCGGGAGGTGAAGCCGGTACCGCCCAGCGGCGCCGACGGACCCGGACCACCGGGCGGCGGAGGCGGCGTGCCTCCGGCCCCGCCCGCCGGACGGCCGGCGGTGTCCGCGCCGTACCCGGCGCCGGGCGCGAAGGAGCCGGCGCCGGCCGGGCCGGTGCCGGAGTCGCCGGTGGGCGGGCCGAACGTGGTGGGCTCGGTCCAGCCGGCTGGCGTGGCGGCCGGCGGGGGCGGGGGTGGCCCGCCCGGTTGTGCCGACCCGGGACGGGGTGGCGGGGCAGCTTCCTCGGTCATGCCTCGATCCTGCTGCCCGGTCCGCCCGAGCGACCTCAGGATGCGACCCTGACGCCACCCTGAGATCCGGGCGGCGGGAATGTCGGGGGCGTCCCCGTGGTCGGGCGACGCCGCTGCGTGTGACGATCGAACCCGGCACGCGGCCGGTACCCACAGCCCGACCGCGCCGGCCGCCGTCCGGCGCCGCGCCGCCCATGACCAGGGAGCCTGCGATCACCACCGTGACCCCGCCACCGCGCCTCTACCGCGCCCCCGAGCACCGGATGGCCGCCGGTGTCGCCGCCGGCATCGCCGACCACCTCGGCATCTCGGTGCTGCGGGTACGCGTGGCGTTCATGGTCCTGCTCGGGCTGAGCGGGCTGGGTCTGCTGCTCTACGCCGCCTTCTGGGCGGTGGTGCCGCTGCGGCCCGGCAACACCGCGACGCCGGCCCGGCGGGACGTCGCCCAGCTGCTGCCGTTCGTGGCGATCGGCCTCGGTGTCCTGCTGGTGCAGGTGCTGGTCTTCGACTCGGTGGGCGCGGCGGGCACCGCGGGCTGGCTGGTCGCCATCATCGCGGTCGGCGCCGGGGTGATCTGGCACCAGTCGGCGCCCGAGCGGCGACGGCAGTGGGGCGAGACGATGCCGGTGCCCTGGCTCGGCGCGGTCGTCGAGGAGAGCGACCGGCGGGCCTTCGTCCTCCGCTTCATCGGCGGCGGCGTGCTGGTCGCGGTCGGCATCATCGGCGTCGCGGCGGTCTACTCGCCGGCGCAGAACTTCGATGCCGTGATCAACGGCGTGATCTTCGCGCTGGTCGGCCTGGCCGGCGTCGGCGTGGTAGCCGCGCCGGTGCTGTGGCGGACGTACAACCAGCTCCGCTCCGAGCGTGAGGGGCGCATCCGCGAGCAGGAGCGGGCCGAGTTGGCCGCCATGGTGCACGACCAGGTGCTGCACACGCTGGCCCTGATCCAGCGCAACGCCAGCGACGTCAAGACCGTGCAGCGGCTGGCCCGGGGGCAGGAGCGTTCGCTGCGCAACTGGCTCTACAAGCCGACCGCGTCGCCGAGCGAGCGCTTCGCCGCCGCCCTGGAGCAGGCCGCCGCCGAGGTCGAGGACACCTTCGCGATCACCGTCGAGGCGGTGGTGGTCGGCGACCGGGAGACCGACGAGCGGGTCGGGGCGCTGGTCGCCGCCGCGCGCGAGGCGCTGGTGAACGCGGCCCGGCACGCCGGGGTGCAGACCGTTTCGCTCTACGCCGAGGTGGAGCCCGATCAGGTCAGCGTCTTCGTCCGGGACCGGGGAGCGGGCTTCGACCCGGATACCGTGGAGGACCACCGGCACGGCGTACGCGGCTCGATCATCGGGCGCATGAAGCGACACGGCGGGCGGGCCGAGATCCGGTCCGGGCCGGGGGAGGGGACCGAGGTCCGGTTGATCCTGCCGATCTCCCGGGACTCGTCCGCAGCGGAGAGGAACAGATGACCATGGCCGAGCAGTCGATGGACCCGGTGGAGCCGGTGGACGCCCGCCCCGAGCGGCTGCGGGTGTTCCTCGTGGACGACCACGCGATGTTCCGCGCCGGCGTCCGCGCGGAGCTGGGTGCCCACGTCGAGGTGGTGGGCGAGGCGAGCACGGTGGCCGAGGCGGTCAGCCGGATCGCGGCCGTCGGCCCGGACGTGGTGCTGCTCGACGTGCACATGCCCGACGGCGGTGGGCGGGCGGTGCTGGAGGCGATGCGGCGGACCCACCCGCAGGTCAAGTTCCTGGCGCTGAGCGTCTCGGACGCGGCGGAGGACGTCATCGGGCTGATCCGGGCCGGCGCGCGGGGCTACGTCACCAAGACCATCTCCCCGGACGAGCTGGCGGCGGCGATCCGCCGGGTCGCCGACGGCGACGCGGTGTTCAGCCCCCGGCTGGCCGGGTTCGTGCTGGACGCCTTCGCGGCCCGGCCGGACGCGCCGGTGGCCGACCCGGAGCTGGACCAGCTCACCAACCGCGAGCGCGAGGTGCTGCGGCTGCTGGCCCGGGGGTACGCGTACAAGGAGATCGCCAAGGAGCTGTTCATCTCCATCAAGACGGTGGAGACGCACGTGTCCAACGTGCTGCGCAAGCTCCAGATGTCCAACCGCTACGAGCTCTCCCGCTGGGCGGCGGACCGCCGGCTGGTGTGATCCACTCCTCTCCTCCGTCATTTGGGACACATGCGACGGATGCCGCCGTTCGGGGCTGACAAACGATCAATCGTCGTCACATAATGCCCCGTCGCGTTTCCGCGCGTGGGTGCCGTGCATCCCGCGGAGACGGGCGACGCACGCAGGTTCGCGTGTGCGTTACACCCCTGGGGAGAGGTGCACCAATCGTGATGTTCGGAGAACGAGGACGGCGCTGGGCGCGGATCGCCCTGGCGACCGTGGCCGGTGGCGTGCTGACGGTCGGCGTCGCCGGCCCGGCGTCCGCCGACGCCTCGGCCACCGGCGTGGCCAAGGCGGTCGCCGGCACCAGCGTGACGCTGAAGCTGGACAGCAAGCACCGCACCACGTCGGCGCTCGCGCTGGAGATCGACGGCAAGCAGGTGCCGGCGTTCTGCATCGACTACCGCACCAACGTCAAGCTGGACGGGAAGTACGAGGAGGGCACCTGGGGCGAGTCCCAGGTGAAGAACCTCGGCAAGGTGCAGTGGGTGCTCACCCACGGCTACCCGAACGTTAAGGCCGACGCGCTGCTCGCCGCCGCCGGCGCCACCCTGCCGGCGCAGCTCGACGAGAAGCGGCGGGACACGCTGCTGTACTTCGGCACGCAGACCGCGGTCTGGCACTTCAGCGACGGCATCGAGCTGGGCGACTGGGAGCAGAACCTGCTCGACCAGCAGCAGTACGACGTGATCCAGCGCGTCCGCAACTACCTGGTCGCGAACGCCACCGACCAGCCGGAGCCGCGGGCCGAGCTGACCGTCGACCCGGCCACGGCCAGCGCCACCGTCGGCGGGAAGGCCGGCCCGTTCACGGTCAAGGGCCCGGCCGGTGCCATCACCGTCGCCACCACCGGCGGCGCGGCCGTCGACGCCGAGGGCAAGCCGGTCACCACGACCACCAACGGCGGGCAGTTCTGGCTGGCCGCGGAGGGTGCCGGCTCGGTCACCGTGACGGTGACGGCGCAGGATTCGGTCTCCTTCGGCCGGGTGTTCCTGTTCACCGGTGGCACGGCGGCGCAGAAGCTGATCCTCGGTGGCAGCACCGGCGCCACGGTCACCGCGAAGGCCAGCGCGGCGTTCGCCGCCGCCCCGTCGCCGTCGGCCTCCACCCCCACGCCGACCGCGACCCCGAGCGCCTCGGCGTCGCCGGCCGCCCCGTCGGCCTCGGCTTCGCCCTCGACGCCGGCCAGCCCGGCCCCGTCGACGTCGCCGGCGAGCAACGGCGGCGGCCTGCCGCTGACCGGTTCGCCGATCGCCACGGCCGCGACCGTGGGCGTCCTGCTGCTCGCCGCGGGTGCGGTGGCCGTCCTGCTGGTCCGCCGCCGGAAGGTCCGCTTCACCGCCTGATCCACCCCGTTGCAGCGCCGGCCCCGGCAACCGCGAGTGCGGAAGTCGGGGCCGGCCGCCGTTCCGGGGCTGCACGGTGCCGTCGGCGTCGCCCGGGTGGAGAGCAGACGAACGATCTCCGCGCCCTCGTCCACCCAGCCGACGATGGCGTCCGCGCAGCCGACGTCGACATCATCCGGATGGGCAAATACGGCCAGCGTGCGGCCGACATCGGAGGGCGCCGGAGCGGACGCGGACAAGGTCACAGGCCCCGACGGCAGGTGAAGCCGCGAGGTACGGCTGGACCGTGTCTTTCCTGCTCAGAGCGGCACGAGCCAACCCCTTTATGATCATTTTTCAAGTATCGGCAACGTGGCAGGCAACTAACGGCTTGATAACGGCACCTTCACGGAAGCGGCCAGTGAGTGTCACAGTGGCAGCACCTCACCCTCGGTGTGTGGCACTCCGTACGGCCTGCGACCACGGCCTCCGCTCTCGGGCGGCGGTTCGTGGCCGTGACGCCTGCGCCGTGCCGGGCTCCGGGGTGAGGAGCCCGGCGGATCGGTACATCAGGGGTGTCCCGACTTCCCCGCGGTGCTGACCACCCGCTCCACGGGGTGGTCGGGCGGTGTCACCCCAGACGTGCGTGAAACCCACGACGGAACCAGTTTTAGAAAGAGGAGGCCCCTCGGAATGAGAGTCTCGAAGCGGGCGACGAGCGCCATCGCGCTCAGCGCGGCCGCCGCGCTGGTCGCGAGCGGTTGCTCGAGCGGCGACAGTGGCGACGGCGACGCCGCCGCCAGCAAGGACGGTTCTATCGTCATCCACGGCGTTCAGCCGGAGAACCCGCTGGTCCCGTCGAACACCACGGAGACCGGTGGCGGCAAGGTCATCGACTGGCTGTTCACCGGCCTGGTCGAGTACCCGAACGACGGTGGGGCGCCGCGCAACGCGCTGGCCGAGTCCATCGAAACCAAGGACTCCAAGGTCTTCACCATCAAGATCAAGAAGGGTACCAAGTTCCACGACGGTACCGAGGTGAAGTCGAAGAACTTCGTCGACGCCTGGAACTGGGCTGCCTACTCGCCGAACGGCGCGCAGAACGGCTCCTTCTTCGCCGACATCCAGGGCTTCTCGGAGACCTACACCGAGGACCCGGACGGCGAGGGCCCGCAGAAGGCCCAGAAGCCGGCCAAGGACAAGATGTCCGGCCTGAAGGTCATCGACGAGCAGACCTTCGAGGTCACCCTCTCGGCGCCGACCGCGGTCTTCCCGACCAAGCTCGGCTACAGCGCCTTCATGCCGCTGCCGGACGCGTTCTTCACCCAGAAGCCCGAGGAGTTCGGCAAGAAGCCGATCGGCAACGGCCCGGTGAAGTTCGTGTCGTGGGAGGACAACGTCCTCATCAAGCTGACGCGCTTCGACGACTACAACCTTCGCGACAAGATGAAGATCAAGGACGTCGACGTCAAGCTGTACCAGGACGAGAACGCCGCGTACAGCGACCTGATCGCGAACAACCTGGACTTCATGGAGACGGTCCCCACCTCGGCGCTCGCCGGTGACAAGTGGAAGACCGACCTCGGCGACCGGGGCATGAACACGACCACCCCGTCGACCGCGTTCATCGGGTTCCCGATCTACGACAAGCGCTTCCAGAACGCCAAGCTGCGCCGCGCCGTGTCGATGTCGATCAACCGGCAGGAGATCTCGGACAAAATCTTCTTCGGTACCCGCAAGCCGGCCGACAGCTGGGCGAACCCGCTGACCCCGGGCGCCAAGCCGGGCAACTGCACCGCGTGCGCGTTCAACGCGCAGGAGGCCAAGAAGCTCCTGGCCGAGGCCGGTGGCTTCCAGGGCGAGATGGTCTTCTACTACAACGCCGACTCCAGCCACAAGGACTGGATGGACGCCGTTGCGCAGCAGGTCAAGACCAACCTGGGCATCAACGCCCGGGCCGAGGGCGTCCCGACCTTCGCGGTCTTCCGCCAGAACATCAACGCCCACAAGATGAACGGCCCGTACCGCGCTGCCTGGCAGCAGGACTACCCGGACGTGGAGAACTGGGTCAACCCGCTCTACGTCAAGGGTGGCTCCTCCAACGACGGCCTCTACAGCAACCCTCAGGTCGACGCTGCCGCCAAGGCTGCCAGCGCCGCCCCGAGCCTGGAGGCCTCGCACGAGCAGTTCGCCAAGGTGGTTGAGATCGTCGACCAGGACGTCCCGACCATCCCGGTCTACTTCTACGGTCAGCAGTCCGGCCACTCGGAGAAGATCAAGAAGCTCGAACTGAACAACGTCGGCGAGCTCGACATCACCTCGGTCGAGCTCTGATCCGAACGGTCTGACCCCGGGTCGGGCTCGCCACACAAGGTGAGCCCGGCCCGGGGCCGTTCCGCGAGTGGGTGTTACAACATCACCTCGCCACGTTGTCACCACCGTGTCGGCCGTCCGACGCGCCCCCTGTCTGGAGGACCACCCCATGGGCCGTTATCTGTTGAGACGGCTGCTCCAACTCGTGCCGGTGTTCATCGGTACGACCTTCATGATCTACACGCTCGTCTGGGCCGTCCCGGGCGATCCGTTCGCCGGCAAGTGCGGTGAGCGGCGCTGCCCGGACCAGTACATCGCGTTCATGACCGAGAAGTACCACCTCGACCAGAACATCTTCGTGCAGTACGCCAACTACATGAAGAACCTGCTCCAGGGCGACTTCGGCCAGACGTTCTCGCAGCGCGAGATCAGCGACATCATCGCCACGGCGTACCCGAACACCCTGAAGCTTGCCGTCGTGGCGCTGGCCATCGAGGCCGTGATCGGTCTGACCGCCGGTGTCCTGAGCGGTCTGCGGCGCAACGGCTTCCTGGACAACCTGGTCCTGGTCTCCTCGCTCTTCCTGATCGCGCTGCCGGTCTTCGTCATCGGCTTCGTGCTCCAGTGGCTGCTGGGCGTGCAGTGGGGCATCATCAAGCCGACCGTCTCCTCCGAGATGCGGTTCTCCGAGCTGATCGTGCCGGGCTTCGTGCTCGGTAGCGCGTCGGTGGCGTACATCGCCCGGGTTGCCCGCACGAGCATCGCGGAGAACCGCCGCGCGGACTACGTACGGACCGCCATCGCCAAGGGCCTGCCCATGCGGCGGGTGGTGGGTGTGCACCTGCTGCGCAACTCGCTGATCCCCGTGGTCACCCTGCTCGGCACCGACCTCGGTGCCCTGATGGGCGGCGCGATCGTCACCGAGGGCATCTTCGGCATCAACGGAATCGGCCGCCAGGTCTTCCGCGCGATCGTCACCAAAGAGAGCGCTACCGTGGTAGGCATCGTGGTCGTCCTGGTGCTGGTCTATCTCGTGATGAACCTGCTGGTTGACCTGCTCTACGCCGCCCTGGACCCGAGGATCCGCTATGAGTGACCCAAGTGCCGCATCGATCGTCAGCACTCCCCGCGCCGAGGCGCCGAACGAGATCGGTGCCCCCACCAACGCGGGGCTGCCCGAGAACGCCCGCAAGGAGAAGCCCCGCGGTCTGCTCGGCGACGCCTGGCGCGACCTGCGCCGCAAGCCGCTGTTCTGGATCTCGGCCACGCTGATCGTCATCTTCCTGCTGATGGCCGCCTTCCCGTCGCTGTTCGCCCCGGGTGACGCGGTCAACGGCGCGCTGTCGCGCAGCCTGGAGAAGCCGTCCGGCAACGGCTGGTTCGGCTTCGACCAGCAGGGCCGTGACGTCTACGCCCGGGTCATCTACGGTGCCCGTGCCTCCATCGTGGTCGCCGTGCTCTCCGTGCTCGGCACCCTGCTGGTCGGTGGTGCCATGGGCATCATCGCCGGCTACCGCGGTGGCTGGGTGGACGGTCTGCTCAGCCGGATCGCCGACGTGTTCTTCGGGCTGCCCTTCGTGCTCGGCGCGATCGTCATCCTGACCACGTTCAACGGCTCGGGCAGCAGCAACAGCAAGGCGCAGATCATGGGCCTGGTGACCGTCTCCCTGATCGTGCTGAGCTGGCCGGTCGTGATGCGGCTGATGCGCTCCTCGGTGCTGGCCACCAAGGAGGCCGACTACATCGTGGCGGCCCGTGCGCTGGGTGCCGGCAACGGCCGGATCATCCTCAAGCACCTGCTGCCGAACTGCCTGGCCCCGCTGCTGGTCTACGGCACGATCATGGTCGGTTCGTTCATCGGTGCCGAGGCGACGCTGTCGTTCCTGGGCGTCGGCCTGCGGTCGCCCGTGGTCTCCTGGGGCATCATGATCAGCGACGGGCAGCAGTTCATCCGGGTCGCCCCGGGTCTGGTGTTCTTCCCCGCCGCGTTCCTCGTCACTGCCGTGCTGAGCTTCGTGATGCTCGGTGAGGCGGTCCGCGAGGCCCTCGATCCGAAACTCCGCTAGGGGAGATCCAGTTGTCCGACATTCTCGTGTCCGAGCAGTCCGCGCCGGGACCCGGCGGGTCCGGACGTCCCTCCGGCCGGCTGCTCGAGGTCGACGACCTGCGGGTGGAGTTCCGCACCCGGGACGGCGTCGCAAAGGTCATCAACGGGGTCACGTACCACGTCGACGCGGGGGAGACCCTCGCCGTGCTCGGCGAGTCCGGCTCCGGCAAGAGCGTCACGGCGCAGACCATCATGGGCATCCTCGACACCCCGCCCGGTCACGTGACCGGCGGGCAGGTCCGCTTCCACGGCAGGGACATGCTGCGCATGTCCAACGAGGACCGTCGCCGCATCCGCGGCGAGGGCATCGCGATGATCTTCCAGGACGCGCTCTCCGCCCTGAACCCGGTCTTCACCGTCGGGTTCCAGATCGCCGAGCAGTTCCGGATCCGTCGCGGCATGAGCCGATCGGACGCCAAGAAGCGTGCGATCGAGATGCTCGACCAGGTCAAGATTCCGAACGCCAAGGGCCGGTTCAGCAACTACCCGCACCAGTTCTCCGGCGGTATGCGGCAGCGCGCGATGATCGCGATGTCGCTGGCGCTCGACCCGGAGGTGCTGATCGCCGACGAGCCGACCACCGCGCTCGACGTGACGGTGCAGGCCCAGATCATGGACCTGCTCGGCGAGCTGCAGCGTGAGCGGCAGATGGGCATGATCCTGATCACCCACGACCTCGGCGTGGTCGCCGACGTCGCGGACCGGATCGCGGTCATGTACGCGGGCCGGATCGTCGAGGAAGCCGACGTGTACGACCTGTACGCCAAGCCGGCGCACCCGTACACGATGGGTCTGATCGACTCGATCCCGCGGATGGACGAGAAGGGGCAGCAGCTCCGGACGATCAAGGGCCTCCCGCCGAACCTGATGAACATCCCGCCGGGCTGCCCGTTCAACCCGCGCTGCCCCATGGCTCAGCCGGTCTGCCGGGAGAAGGTTCCGCCGCTGCTGCAGGTCGGCAACGCCCGGGCCAGCGCCTGCCACTTCGCCGAGGAGCTGGTGAACCGTGTCTGAGAACATCATCGAGGTCAATGACCTGGTCAAGCACTACCCCGTCACCCAGGGTGTGGTGTTCAAGAAGACCGTCGGTCAGGTCAAGGCGGTCGACGGGGTCTCGTTCGGCCTGCGCGCCGGTGAGACGCTCGGCGTGGTCGGCGAGTCCGGCTGCGGCAAGTCGACGCTCGCCCGGGTGCTGATGAACCTGGAGAAGCCGACCGCCGGCAGCGTGCTCTACAAGGGCCAGGACATCTCCAAGCTCTCCGGGGGCGCGCTGCGTCGGCTCCGCCGGCAGATCCAGCTGGTCATGCAGGACCCGTACACCTCGCTGAACCCGCGGATGACGGTCGGTGACCTCATCGGTGAGCCGTTCGAGATCCACCCGGAGGTGGCGCCGAAGGGCAGCCGCCGGGGCAAGGTCAAGGAGCTGCTCGACCTGGTCGGGTTGAACCCGGAGCACATCAACCGGTACCCCCACCAGTTCTCCGGCGGCCAGCGCCAGCGCATCGGCATCGCCCGGGCGCTCGCCCTGCGGCCCGAGGTCATCGTCTGTGACGAGCCGGTGTCGGCCCTGGACGTCTCCATCCAGGCCCAGGTGATGAACCTGCTGGAGCAGCTGCAGGGCGAGTTCGGCCTGTCGTACGTGTTCATCGCGCACGACCTGTCGGTGGTCCGCCACCTGTCGGACCGGGTCGCCGTCATGTACCTCGGCAAGATCGTCGAGATCGGCACCGAGGACGAGATCTACGAGCGGCCGACGCACCCGTACACCCAGGCGCTGCTGTCGGCGGTGCCGGTGCCGGACCCGACGCAGCGGCACAACAAGACGATCATCCGGCTCACGGGTGACGTGCCGTCGCCGGTCAGCCCGCCCTCGGGCTGCCGGTTCCGGACCCGCTGCTGGAAGGCGCAGGACGTCTGCGCCGAGCAGGTGCCGCTGCTGGAGATCCGGCGCGACTCGGACCACCCGAGCGCCTGCCACTTCGCGGAGAAGCGCGAGATCGTCGCCACCCACGAGGTGTGATCCACCGGAACCGCCTGCCGACGTCTTCGGACGCCGGCAGGCGGTTTTCCGTATGTCCCGGGGCGTGGCGACGCCGCGCCATCGGCCGCGTGCCACGCCCGGATGATCCGGCTGCGACGACCAGCGGACGTGCGGCCGTCACAGCGGGCCGCGGCCGGCCCGTAGCAGTAGCAGCGCCAGCTGGGTGCCGTCGGCGCCGAGCGCCGCCCGGAAGCGCTCCAGGATCTCCCGCTCCCGGGAGAGCACCAGCCGGGTGCCGCCGGAGGCCATCCGGGTCGCCCCCACCTCCTGGGAGAGCGCGGCCCGTTCCTGCCAGAGCGTGATCAGCGCGTGGTCGATCTCGTCGATCCGTTCCCTGATGTGCACGATCCGGGCCGCCGCGGTCGGCTCCGCGGTGCCGGTCCTGGCCTCGACCGGCCCACCGGCCTCGACCGCCGAACCGCCCGAACCGGCCTGCGGCGCCTGCTGCGGACCGCCGCTGCCGACCGGTGGCGTCGCACCCGGCGACCCATCGTCCGGTCCGGTGCCGTTCGTCGTCGGCCGCTCCGCGCCCGACCGGGCCAGGCTGCCGCTCTGCTCCGCCACGTCTGTCATCATCGGGTACCCCTCGCACTGTGGTGCCCGGTGCCCGGATCCCGGGACGAAAAAAGCCCCGGACTCCAGGAGCCCGGGGCTTTTCGCAGGTCTGATCGATCAGGCGCGACCTACGGCTGCCGGACTCCCGGTGCCGTAGTAAAAGTAGTAGCGCTGACCGAACACGCCGTTGAGTATGCCCACGCCGACACCGGGCGCGCAAGCGGTTCGCCGCGACGGCACCCGCCGGAGGCGCCGGGCCCGGCGATCACCCGGCCCTCCGGGGCGCGCGGTCGCTGGGCGTGCGCCGTCGGGAAGTGTCCGGCGGGCGGCATAGACTCGCCGTGCGATGCATCCTCTCTTCGACATCCCCGCCTCCCCGCCCGCGCCGGAGTCCGCGCCGGAGTCCGCGCCGGCCCGTCCGCACCGGCCCGGGTCGGCCGCCGTGCGCCTCGATCCGCAGCAGCTCCTCGAAGGGCTGAACGGGCCGCAGCGCGACGCCGTCACCCACGCCGGCTCACCGCTGCTCATCGTGGCCGGGGCCGGCTCCGGCAAGACCCGGGTGCTCACCCACCGGATCGCCTACCTGCTGGCCGCGCGGGAGGTGCACCCCGGCGAGATCATCGCGATCACCTTCACCAACAAGGCCGCCGGCGAGATGAAGGAGCGGGTGGCCGCGCTGGTCGGCCCGCGGGCCCGTTTGATGTGGGTGTCGACGTTCCACTCCGCCTGCGTCCGGATCCTGCGCGCCGAGCACGAGCACGCCGGCCTGAAGTCGACGTTCTCGATCTACGACGCGGACGACTCACGCCGGCTGATGCAGCTGGTCGCCCGCGAGCTGGATCTCGACCCCAAGCGCTACCCGGCGCGCGGGCTGGCCGCGCAGGTCTCCAACCTGAAGAACGAGCTGGTCGACCCGGAGCAGTTCGCCGAGCGGGCCAAGGGCCCCAACGAGCGGGCGCTGGCCGAGGCGTACACGCTCTACCAGCGCCGGCTGCGCGAGGCGCACGCGCTGGACTTCGACGACCTGATCATGACGACGGTGCACCTGCTCCAGTCCCACCCGCACGTCGCGGAGAGCTACCGCCGGCGGTTCCGGCACGTGCTGGTCGACGAATACCAGGACACCAACCACGCCCAGTACATCCTGATCAAGGAGCTGGTCTCGGGCACCGAGGGGGTGGAGCCGGCGGAGCTGTGCGTGGTCGGCGACGCCGACCAGTCGATCTACGCGTTCCGGGGCGCGACGATCCGCAACATCCTGGAGTTCGAGCGCGACTACACCGACGCCCGGACGATCCTGCTGGAGCAGAACTACCGCTCCACCCAGACGATCCTCAACGCGGCGAACGCGGTGATCGACCGCAACACCTCCCGCAAGCCCAAGCGGCTGTGGAGCGACGCCGGCGCCGGTGAGCAGATCGTCGGCTACGTGGCCGACACCGAGCACGCCGAGGCGGACTGGGTGGCCCGGGAGATCGACCGGCTGGTCGACGCCGACGAGACCCGTCCCGGTGACGTCGCCGTCTTCTACCGCACCAACGCCCAGTCCCGTGTCTTCGAAGAGGTCTTCATCCGGGTCGGGCTGCCCTACAAGGTCGTCGGCGGGGTGCGCTTCTACGAACGCAAGGAGGTCCGCGACGCGCTCGCGTACCTGCGGTCGGTGGTCAACGACGACGACACGGTGAGCCTGCGCCGGGTGCTGAACACCCCGCGCCGCGGCATCGGTGACCGGGCCGAGGCGTGCGTCGAGGCGCTCTCCAGTCGGGATCGGATCTCCTTCGGCGCGGCGCTGCGCCGGGCCAGGGAGGCCCCGGGCATCTCGACGCGGGCCGCCAACGGCATCGCCGACTTCGTCGCGCTGCTCGACGGCGCCCGGGAACTGGCCGAGACGAGCACCCCGGAGGAGGTGCTGGAGGCGCTGCTGACCCGTTCGGGCTACCTGACCGAGCTGGAGGAGAGCCTCGACCCGCAGGACGCCGGCCGGGTGGACAACCTCCAGGAGCTGGTCAGCGTCGCCCGGGAGTACACCGAGCGGATCGAGGCGCTGGGCGCCGACGGGGAGCGGGCCACCCTGGCCGGGTTCCTGGAGCAGGTGGCGCTGGTCGCCGACGCCGACCAGATCCCCAGCGACGACCCCGAGCACCAGGGCGTGGTCACCCTGATGACCCTGCACACCGCCAAGGGGCTGGAGTTCCCGGTGGTCTTCCTGACCGGGCTGGAGGACGGCGTCTTCCCGCACCTGCGCTCCCTGGGTGACACCCGGGAGCTGGAGGAGGAGCGCCGGCTGGCGTACGTCGGCATCACCCGGGCCCGGCAGCGGCTCTACCTCTCCCGGGCGGTCACCCGCTCGGCCTGGGGGCAGCCGGCCTACAACCCGCCGTCGCGGTTCCTGGAGGAGCTGCCGACGGAGCTGGTGCACTGGGAGCGCACCGAAGGCTCGTACACCTCGTGGGCCGGCGGGGGCGGCGGCGTCGGTGGGCGCGCGGACCGCGTGCCCGGCGGGCGCGGCGGCTTCACCGGGGGCACGCCGAAGGCGGCGCAGCTCGCCCAGCGGCTGGGGGTGGACGGCAGCCGGCTCACCACGGCCAGCGAGCTGCCGCAGGGGCCGAAGGTGGCGGCCGGGGACCGGGTCAACCACCAGCGCTACGGGTTGGGCCGGGTGGTCGCCGTCGAGGGGCACGGCCCGGGCGCTCGCGCGCAGATCGACTTCGGTGACCAGACGATGTGGCTGGTGCTGCGACACGCCCCGATCGACAAGCTCTGACGCCCTCGCGCCGGGCGAGGAACGGGACCGACGGAAAGAGTGGCCTCCGGTGCTGCCGAGGCCACTCTTTCCTGGTACGCGGTCGGTTCAGCAGCCCAGGTCGACGCCGTGGGCCCGCATGAACGGCGCCGGGTCGATCTGGTTCCACATGCCCTGGTGCACCTCGAAGTGCAGGTGCGGGCCGGTGGCGTCGCCGGTGGCGCCCTCGTAGCCGATCACCTGGCCGGCCTTGACCTTCTGCCCCACCGTGACCGCGATGCGGCTCTGGTGGGCGTAGTGCGTCAGGTAGCCGTTGCCGTGGTCGACGAAGACCGAGTTGCCGTACCCGTCGGCGGCGTCACCGGCCTGGACGACGGTGCCCGCCGCCGCGGCGTGGATCGGGGTGCCGGACGGCAGCGCGAGGTCGATGCCGGCGTGCAGGGTGCCCCAGCGCTGCCCGTAGCAGGAGGTGACGGCGGCGCCCGGCATCGGGTCGACCCAGGCCGGGGTGGGCCTGGTGGTCTTCCTGGGCTTCGGCTTCGCGGTGGCCGTCTTCGTCGGGGCGGGGGTCGGGCTGGCCTTCGACGGGCTCGGGGAGGCGCTCGCCGCGGGGGTGGCCGGCGCGGTGGTCTCGCGGGCGGAGCGGTCCGCGCGGCTGGCGGCCTGGGCGCGGGTCTGCGCGTCGAGGGAGACGGCGGCCGGTGCCGGCTGGTCCGAACCGGTGGTGGCCACGGCGACGCCGGTCAGCCCGAGGGCGACCAGGGCGGCCGCGCCGATCACCACCCCACGGGTACGCCGGCGGGTGTTCGGTCGCGGGAGGACGGTGGTGTCGGGGGTGTTCTCGTTCTGGATGGGGCTGTCTTCCTGCACGGCGGACCTTCACAGTCGAGGGGCACTTGACCTCGAAATACTGGTGTCGGCCCGAGCCGAGCCGGGTAGGGGGACCGAGCGCGCCGCCCCGGCGCCGGCCGCTCCCTGCCCGGATATGACCGTTCCTGTGACGTTCCGTCCCGAAAGCGATCCTGGCTCGCCGTGTCGCCGGTCACAGTCTTCGCTGTGGCCCGGGTTACATTCGCCCGATCCCGGCCACGAAAAACCGCCCGGATCGGCCGATCCGGGCGGTCAACGGGCGATGCGCAGCGTCAGGACGCGGCTACCTCGCTGTAGATTGCCTCGACTTGCAGCTTGATGTCCACTCCGCGGTCCTGGAGGAACGGCACCGGGTCGATCGGCTGGCCCTTGACATGGATCTCCAGGTGCAGGTGCGCACCGTAGGAGTGGCCGGTGTTGCCCACCAGGCCGAGCTGGTCGCCCGCCTTGACCTGCTGGCCTTCCTTGACGCTCACGGCGGAGGAGTGCCCGTAGATGGCCTCGCTGCCGTCGGCGTGCTGGACGATCACCGCGTAGCCGTAGCCGCCGAACCAGCCGGCCTTGGTGACCAGACCGTCGTGGATCGCCACGTACGGCGTGCCCTCGGCGGAGACCAGGTCGACGCCGGTGTGCAGCTTGCCCCAGCGCATCCCGTACGGGGAGTTGAAGTCGTAGCCCTGCAGCGGCAGCAGCCAGACCTCGGGCTCGGCCGCGTCCTTGCCCCGGCTGTCGCGGGAGGCGCGATCGGCGGTGTCGGCGCGGGCCGCCACGTCCTGGCTGGTGATCGAGGCCTGCTTGAGCTCGTCGAGCACCGTCGGGCTGACACTCTTGGCGTCCGGCAGGGCGCCCGCGCCGAGCGCGACGACACCGGCTCCGACGAACGCGGTGGTGACGACGGCGGCGTAACGGCTACGCGGCGGGGTGGGTACGCGGCGGCGACCGCGATATCTATCGGGCTCAGACGACAGGCGCTGGCGCACGCACACCCTCCGTTGTCGGGGTTCCGAAGCGGCCGGTGCACGTTCGTGAAGCTCCGGTGAACGTCCGCTGGCCGCGTCGTCACCCGTCCATGGACCTGATGACAACCGTGGACACGTTAGCCAACCACCAGGCGAGTCACAAGCCAGACCGCCGAATTGGCGTGTCGATCTGTCCTTTTGCGTCCAAGATTGTCACGCATCGTGGCGTCGTTCGGTGCCCTCGTTACTGTCCGTTCGTCGCCGAGCGTGACCGAAGTGGCGGAGTCGTCCGGCTTGACGGCGCGGCCCACCCCCGCCCGCTCCACGTCCTTCGGCGGTCACCTCCGCGGCGGTCCACCCGTCCCGGGTTCCCGGCCCGGATTTCCCGGCCCCGGCCCGCCGGGTTACCGTTCGTTCAGGTGAAGGCCGTAAAGCCGGTGAAAGGTGTGCGTTGATGAGCTCTCGTATTCGGGTCGTCGTCGCCAAGCCAGGCCTGGACGGCCACGACCGGGGCGCCAAGGTGGTCGCGCGCGCCCTGCGTGACGCCGGCATGGAGGTCGTCTACACCGGCCTGCACCAGACGCCGGAGCAGATCGTGGAGACCGCCATCCAGGAGGACGCCGACGCGGTCGGCCTCTCCGTGCTCTCCGGCGCGCACATGACGCTCTTCCGGCGGGTGCTGGAACTGCTCGGCGAGCGGGACGCGCGGGACATCGTCGTCTTCGGCGGCGGCATCATCCCCGAGGCGGACATCCCCGAGCTGCAGAAGCTGGGCGTCGCCAAGATCTTCACGCCGGGCGCCACCACGCAGTCGATCGTCGAGTGGGTCCGGCAGAACGTCGCGCAGCCGGTCGGCTGAGGCACGGCCGGACGGGTCGTCGGACGGGTCTGCGGGCACGGGGGAGGGGCCGGACGCACCCCTCACACGTCCGGCCCCTCTATGCACGATGCCCCGCCGCCACCCCTCGACCGACAGGGCATCGGCCGTCTCCCGTCTTCGCGCTGCATCAGCGCTCCGACACCTGACTCAACGACGCCCCGGCGGGCGGGTTACGCAGCCCCGACAACATCGCCCGGACGGCTGACACCCACGTGTCGCGGTGGCAACCGGCCCCCTCCGGCGCCCGGTTGTGCATTACCGCACACCGCGCACCCGCTCGGTTGCCGGCGGTGCCCACCTCGCTAGGCTGCCGCCAATGGCCTGTTTCGAGTGATGACAGGCGTCAAACTGTTTTCGAACGCTGGTGGCGGCGCGACGGCGCGCCGCGGAGACGGGACGGGACGCGCAATCGTGGACCTGTACGAGTACCAGGGGCGGGACCTGTTCGAGCGGCACGGCTTGCCCGTGCTGGCCGGCGGCGTCGCCACTACCCCGGAGGAGGCCCGCGCGATCGCCGAACGCCTCGGCGGTCGGGTGGTCGTCAAGGCGCAGGTGAAGGTCGGTGGCCGCGGTAAGGCCGGCGGCGTCAAGCTGGCCGAGGGCGCGGAGGAGACGGTGGCCCGGGCCACCGACATCCTCGGCATGGACATCAAGGGTCACACCGTCCACAAGGTCATGATCACGGTGACCGCGGACGTGGCCGAGGAGTACTACTTCTCGTACCTGCTCGACCGGGCGAACCGCACCTTCCTCTGCATCGCCAGCGTCGCCGGCGGTATGGACATCGAGCAGGTCGCCGCCGAGACCCCGGAGCGGGTGGTCAAAGCCCCGATCGACGCGAACACCGGTGTCGACGAGGCCAAGGCGCGGGAGATCGTCACCGCCGCCGGCTTCCCGGCCGAGGTTGCCGACCAGGTGGTCGAGGTGGCCGTCGGCCTGTGGCGGGCGTTCGTCGCCGAGGACGCCACCCTGGTCGAGGTGAACCCCCTCGCCAAGAACGGGGACGGGCGGCTGCTGCTGCTCGACGCCAAGATCACTCTGGACGAGAACGCCGCGTTCCGGCACCCGGACCACGAGGCGCTGGTCGACCAGGCCGCGGTGGACCCGCTGGAGCAGGCCGCCAAGGCCAAGGACCTCAACTACGTCAAGCTCGACGGCGAGGTCGGCATCATCGGCAACGGCGCGGGTCTGGTCATGTCGACCCTCGACGTGGTCGCGTACGCCGGTGAGCGGCACGGCAACGTCAAGCCGGCCAACTTCCTCGACATCGGCGGCGGCGCGAGCGCCGCGGTGATGGCCAACGGGCTGGAGATCGTGCTCTCCGACCCGGCGGTGAAGAGCGTGTTCGTCAACGTCTTCGGCGGCATCACCGCCTGCGACGAGGTCGCCAACGGCATCATCCAGGCGCTGGCCCTGCTGGAGCAGCGCGGCGAGCGGGTCACCAAGCCGCTCGTCGTCCGGCTCGACGGCAACAACGCCGAGGCCGGCCGGGCGATCCTGGACGGCGCGAACAACCCGCTCGTGCAGCGGGTGGACACGATGGACGGTGCGGCCGAGCGGGCCGCCGAGCTGGCGGCTGCGGGGGTCTGATCATGGCTATCTGGCTGACCAAGGACTCGAAGGTCATCGTTCAGGGGATGACCGGCTCCGAGGGTTCCAAGCACACCCGGCGGATGCTGGCCGCCGGCACCAACGTGGTGGGCGGCGTCAACCCGCGCAAGGCGGGTCAGAAGGTCGACTTCGACGGCACCGAGCTGCCGGTCTTCGCCTCCGTCGCGGACGCCATGAAGGAGACCGGGGCCGACGTCACGGTCATCTTCGTGCCGCCGCAGTTCACCAAGGGCGCCGTGGTCGAGGCGATCGACGCCGCGATCCCGCTGGCCGTGGTGATCACCGAGGGCGTGCCGGTGCACGACACCGCCGCGTTCTGGGCGTACAACCTGGCGCAGGGCGAGCGCACCCGGATCATCGGGCCCAACTGCCCGGGCATCGCCTCGCCGGGCGCCTCCAACGCCGGCATCATCCCGGCCGACATCACCGGCTCCGGCCGGATCGGCCTGGTCAGCAAGAGCGGCACGCTGACCTACCAGATGATGTACGAGCTGCGCGACATCGGCTTCTCGACCTGCGTCGGCATCGGTGGTGACCCGATCATCGGCACCACCCACATCGACGCCCTCAAGGCGTTCGAGGCCGACCCGGAGACCGACGCCATCGTGATGATCGGCGAGATCGGCGGCGACGCCGAGGAGCGGGCCGCCGAGTTCATCAAGGCCAACGTCACCAAGCCGGTGGTCGGCTACATCGCCGGCTTCACCGCGCCGCCCGGCAAGACCATGGGTCACGCCGGTGCGATCATCTCCGGCTCGGCCGGCACGGCCGAGGCGAAGCAGGCGGCGCTGGAGGCGGTCGGGGTCAAGGTCGGCAAGACGCCGACCGAGACCGCCAAGCTGATGCGGGAGATCATGTCCGCGCGCTGAGCGAAGCTCACCCGAGGGGGTCGACCGAACTGGTCGACCCCCTCGTGCGTACGCGGCCCACTCCGTGGGCTGTCGGCCGTGCTGAGGCTGGAACGGCTCCACGCCGACCACGCCCGCCCTGCCGGCCTTCGAGCGGGAGAAGCGCGCGCCTGGTGCGCCCGGCCGCGGGCGTTCCACCCTCGTCAGCGACGGGATGGTCGGTGGGCGCCCGGCCTGCGGTACCGGCGGTGGCTGACGCTCCGTCCGGATCAGTCGTTGTTCCAGAACGGGTAGTTGCCGGTGGCGTTGAGGATGGCGCCACCGATGATGTTGATCACCCCGAAGGCGACGGCCAGGTAGCCGAGCACCGGCGACCTGCCGTTGCGCCGGGCGTCGCGGATGGACAGGTATCCGAAGATGATGCCCAGCACGCCGCAGCAGATCAGACCGAGCACGATGCCCAGCACACCCCAGAGCGTGGTGCGGTCCGCGCCCACCCGTGGTGGTGGCGGGGGCGCCGGATACGGCGGCGGGTACGGAGTGCTCACGGCTTCCTCCGGGCGATGGTGGGCGGCGGCGGGCCGGCCCGGGCCGCGACCCCGGTCCCGACGCCGGCGGTGGCGACGGTCGTCTCCTGGGCCGAGGCTAGACCGGACCGGGCCGCCCGGACCGGGGATCGGCGAACTCGCCGCAGTTCCCCGGGGTTATCGGACTGCCGCTGCCCGCGCGGCATGCCAGAGTAGAGCGGATGTCCCCCGTCACCCCTGACCATCCCAGCCGTTCCGGCGGTCTCAGCGCCGACGAACGGCCGGTCGACCGCGCCGCGCCGCGACGGCGGGTGCCCGCCCCCCGCGACGGTGGGTCGCCGCGCGGGCGGGCACCGCTGGCCGTCGCCGCCGGGGTGGCCGCCGGCTGGGCGGCGCTCACCTCGTACCTGCCGGTCGCCGTGGTGCTCGGCCTGGTCCAGCTCGGCGAAGGCCCTGCCACGCTGACCGGCACCCTGCGCACCGCGCTGGCCGGCTGGCTGCTCGGGCACGGAGTCCCGCTGCGCACCGAGGCCGGCCCGTTCGGGCTCGTCCCGCTGGCGCTCACCGTGCTCGCGCTCTGGCGACTGACCCGCGCCGGCGTGCACGTCAGCCGCGCGATCGGCGCCCGCGGCACCCGGTCACCGCGCCGGGCGCTGACCGCCGCCGGCGCGGTCGGTGTCGGGTACGCGCTGCTCGGCGCGTTCGCCGCGCTGCTGGTCGGCACCGGTGGCGCGGACGTGTCCCCGCTGCGGGCGGCGGCGACGTGCGCCGTGGTCGGTGCGCTCGGCGCGCTGGTCGGCGCCGCCCGGATCACCGCCGTCACGGAGCTGCTCGCCACCCGGATCCCGCCGGCCCTGCGCGACGGCGTGCACACCGGCCTGGTGGCCGGGCTGCTGCTGCTCGGCGCGGGCGCCGGCGCGGCGGGCCTCGCGGTCGCGACCGGGGGTGGGGACGCGGCCGACATGATCGGGGCGTACCGCACCGGGGTGGCCGGGCAGGCCGGGATCACCCTGGTCAGCCTCGCCTACGCGCCGAACGCCGCGATCTGGTCGACCAGCTACCTGCTCGGGCCCGGGTTCGCCGTCGGCACCGACACCGCGGTACGCACCAGCGAGGTCTCGGTCGGCGCGCTGCCGGCCGTACCGTTGCTCGCCGGCCTGCCGCGCGGCCCGATGGACGGCCTCGGCGCCGGGCTGCTCGCCATCCCGGTGCTGGTCGGGATGGTCGCCGGCTGGCTGCTCACCCGTCGGCTGGTCCGGCTCGCCGCCCAGGAGCGCGCGGTGCCGCGCTGGGGTCTGCTGCTCGCCTCGGCGGCGGCGGCCGGCCCGGTGGCCGGGGTGCTGCTCGGCGCGGCGGCCGCGATCTCCGGCGGGCCGCTCGGCGGTGGCCGGCTGGCCGAGGTCGGGCCGGTGGCCTGGCAGGTGGGGCTGGTGACGACCGCCGTCGTCGCGGCCGGGGCGCTGCTGGGCGCCGCCGCGACCCGGGTACTCACCCGGGCCCCCGCGTAGCCCGCCGGCCCTCGGGACCGATCCGCGCCGGAGCGGCGGACACGACGCCGTGCGGACCGGACACGACGCGGGGCGCCCCGGAAGGATCCGGAACGCCCCGTCGATCGCTTGGCGTCAGGGCTCGGTCGGCAGGCTGACGTTCGCGGCGATGTTGAGGATGATCAGCAGGATGCCCAGCACGACGGCGACTGCGCCGCAGATCAGGCCGGCCTTGGCCTGACCGGCGTTGCTGGCCTGCCCCTGGGCGGCCTTCTGCCGGCCCAGCCAACCGGTGACCACCGCGGCGATGCCGACCGGGATGCCCAGGAAGAAGCAGCAGACCAGCGGGATCGACGCGATGCCGAGGATCATCGACACCAGGCCGAGCGTGTTGTTCTGCCCCTGCTGCTGCGGGTAGCCGGCGTTCGGGTACGTCGGCGCACCGCCGTACGGCTGCTGCTGCTGGCCGTACGGATCCTGGTACGGCTGCTGCTGGCCGTACGGCTGACCCGAGGTGGGCTGCTGGCCGTACGGGTTCTGCGGGGCCGCGTACGGGTCCTGCGGCTGGCCGTACGGCTGGCCGGAGGTGGGCTGCTGGCCGTACGGGGCGGCCGGCGGCGGGGCGTACGGGTCGTGCGGCGGCTGCGGGGCGGTCGGGTCCTGATTGGGCTGCTGGCCGTACGGGTCCTGACCGGGGTTACCGGGCTGCATGCGAGAAGGCTCCTTGGACTGGTTCCGTCAGTTAGCTGCTGCTGCTGTCACTCATGATCGCGCCCAGACCGCCCAACGCGCAGCACAGCAGCACGATGACATACCACGCGATACCGATGATCAGTGCCCACTTCGACCACTTCCGCGACTCGGTGGCGGCCGCCTGGGCGCCCGCGTAGTCGCCCTGCTGCAGCAGCGGGTTGACCTTCGAGGCGTTGATGATGGCCGGAATGGCCAACGGCCAGAAGAGGAAGATGGCCACGATGGACATCGTCATGTTGTTGTTGATCTGCGGCGGCTGCTGGGGGTGGTAACCGGGCTGCATGGGGGTGCTCCTCATTCCAACGACACGACTGGCGTGCCGGTTCATTGACCGGGGTGCGGGCCGGACGGTGCCGAGCCCGAGCGACCGGCAGCGTACCGGGTCGATGCCCGTCCGGCTGTCGAGAAACGGCGCGCCGCCCAGACGATGGACGTCCTGACCTGCCCGATAGGGTGGCCCGGTGACCGAGCCCGCGTCCGTCGCCCGCATCGTCGTCCTCGTCTCCGGCTCCGGGAGCAACCTTCAGGCCCTGCTCGACGCGGCCGCCGACCCCGCGTACGGCGCCCGGGTGGTCGCGGTGGGCGCGGACCGCGACGGCATCGCGGGCCTGGACCGGGCCGCGGCGGCCGGGGTACCGACCTTCGTCGAGCGGGTCGGAGACCACGAGACCCGGGAGGAGTGGGACCGGGCGCTCACCGCGCACGTCGCGAAGCACCAGCCCGACCTGGTCATCTCCGCCGGGTTCCTGAAGCTGGTCGGCCCGCACTTCCTGGCCGCCTTCGGCGACCGCTACCTGAACACCCACAACACGCTGCTGCCGGCGTTTCCCGGCATCCACGGTCCGCGTGACGCGCTCGCCTACGGCGTGAAGCTCACCGGGGCCACCCTCTTCTTCGTCGACGCCGGCATGGACACCGGCCCGATCGTGGCCCAGGTCGCGGTGCCGGTGCTGGACGACGACGACGTCGAGACGCTCACCGAGCGCATCAAGGAAGCCGAGCGGCGCCAGCTCGTCGAGCAGGTCGGCCGCCTGGTCCGCGAAGGCTGGACCATCACCGGAAGGAAGGTCACGGTTCCGTGAGTTCCACTCAGGACGAGCGCCGCCCGATCAGGCGGGCGCTGGTCAGCGTCTACGACAAGACCGGGCTGGTCGAGCTGGCCCAGGCCCTGCACGCGGCCGGCGTGGAGATCGTGTCCACCGGCAGCACGGCGGCCACCATCGCCGGCGCGGGCGTGCCGGTGACGCCGGTGGAGACGGTGACCGGCTTCCCCGAGGTGCTCGACGGCCGCGTGAAGACGCTGCACCCGAAGGTGCACGCCGGCCTCCTCGCCGACCTGCGCAAGGACACCCACGTCGCGCAGCTCGACGAGCTGGGCGTGGCCGCGTTCGACCTGCTGGTCTCCAACCTCTACCCGTTCCAGGCCACCGTCGCCTCCGGCGCCGGCGTCGAGGAGTGCGTGGAGCAGATCGACATCGGCGGTCCGGCGATGGTCCGGGCCGCGGCCAAGAACCACGCCTCGGTCGCCGTGCTCACCGACCCGGCCGGCTACCCGGCGCTGCTGGCCGCCCTCGACGAGGGCGGGTTCACCCTCGCCCAGCGTCGCGCGCTGGCCGCCCGGGCGTTCGCCGACATCGCCGAGTACGACGTGGCCGTCGCCCGGTGGTGCGCTCAGGAGCTGGCGCCGGCCGACGACTGGTGGCCGCAGTTCGCCGGGTTGGCGCTGCGCAAGTCGACCGTGCTGCGCTACGGCGAGAACCCGCACCAGCCGGCCGCGCTCTACACCGACCCGGACGCCCCGGCCGGGCTGGCCCAGGCCGAGCAGCTGCACGGCAAGGAGATGTCCTACAACAACTACGTCGACGCGGACGCCGCCTGGCAGGCCGCCAACGACTTCGCCGACCAGCCGGCGGTGGCGATCATCAAGCACGCCAACCCATGCGGCATCGCGGTCGGCGCCGACGTGGCCGAGGCGCACCGCAAGGCGCACGCCTGCGACCCGGTGTCGGCGTACGGCGGGGTGATCGCGGTCAACCGGCCGGTCTCGGTCGAGCTGGCCCGGCAGGTGGCCGACATCTTCACCGAGGTGGTGGTCGCGCCCGGTTTCGACGAGGGCGCGGCGGAGGTGCTGCGGGGCAAGAAGAACATCCGGCTGCTGCGGGCGCCGGCCTGGACGCCGGCGTTGGTGGAGTTGCGGCCGGTGACCGGTGGCGTGCTGACCCAGGTCGCGGACCGGGTGGACGCACCCGGCGACGACCCGGCGAGCTGGCGGCTGGCGACCGGCGAGGCGGCGGACGAGGAACTGCTGCGCGATCTGGCGTTCGCCTGGCGCGCGGTCCGCTCGGTGAAGAGCAACGCGATCCTGCTGGCCCGGGACGGTGCCACCGTCGGCGTGGGCATGGGCCAGGTCAACCGGGTGGACTCGGCGCGCCTGGCGGTCGACCGGGCCGGCGCCGAGCGGGCCCGCGGGGCGGTCTGCGCCTCGGACGCGTTCTTCCCGTTCGCCGACGGCCCGAAGATCCTCATCGACGCCGGCGTCCGCGCGATCGTGCAGCCCGGCGGCTCGATCCGTGACGAGGAGGTCATCGCCGCCTGCAAGGAGGCCGGCGTGACCATGTACCTCACCGGCACCCGCCACTTCTTCCACTGATTCCGGCGCCACCCGTTGCATCGATCATGAAGTTGTTGCCCGCCGCCTCGGCGTGTCGGGACAACAACTTCATGATCGACGGCGCGGGCCCGATGGGGCCCGGGGTGGGTCAGAGGGTGGGGGCGGCGGGGCGCAGCTCGGCGAAGTGGCAGGCCGACGGGTGCGGGTCGGCGGCGCGCGGCACGGCCGGCGGGTCCTGGGTGGCGCAGATGTCCTGCGCCTTCCAGCACCGGGTCCGGAAGTGGCAGCCCGACGGCGGGTCTGCCGGGCTCGGGACGTCCCCGACCAGCCGGATCATGTTGCGCTGGTCGCGGGCCTCCGGGTCCGGCACCGGCACGGCGGAGAGCAGTGCCTGGGTGTACGGGTGGGTGGCCCGCTCGTAGATCTCGTCCTCGGTGCCGATCTCGACGATCCGGCCGAGGTACATGACCGCGACCCGGTCCGCGATGTGCCGAACCACCGACAGGTCGTGGGCGATGAAGATGTACGACAGCCCGAGCTCGTCCTGGAGCTGCTCCAGCAGGTTGATCACCTGAGCCTGGATGGAGACGTCCAGCGCGGAGACGGGCTCGTCGCAGACGATGATCTCGGGATTCAGGGCCAGCGCCCGGGCGATGCCGATGCGCTGCCGCTGACCGCCGGAGAACTGGTGCGGGTAGCGGTTGATGTGCTCGGGGTTGAGCCCCACCAGGTCCAGCAGCTCCCGCACCCGCTTCTGCTTGCTGCCCTTCGGCGCCGCGTCGGGGTGGATCTCGAACGGCTCGCCGATGATGTCGCCGACCGTCATCCGCGGGTTGAGCGAGGTGTACGGGTCCTGCATCACCATCTGCATGTTGCGTCGCAGCCGGCGCAGCTCGGAACCGGAGGACTTGAACAGGTCCTTGCCCTCCAGGGTCGCCCGCCCGGAGGTGGGCGTCTCCAGCCGCATGAGCAGCCGGGCGAGGGTCGACTTGCCGCAGCCGGACTCGCCGACGATGCCGAGGGTCTCGCCCCGGCGCAGCTCGAAGCTGACCCCGTCGACGGCCTTGACCGCGCCGACCTGCCGCTGGAACAGCACGCCCTGGCTGATCGGGAAGTGCTTGACCACGTTGTCGACGGAGAGGATGGTCTCGCCGCGGACCTTGGTGGAGCTAGCGGGCGCTGTCATCACGAACCTCCTGCGCGAAGTGGCATGCGCTGGTCCGGCCGTCGCCGAGGACCAGGTCGTGCGGCACCACGTCCACGCAGACCTGCTGCACGTACGGGCACCGGGGGTGGAACGGACAGCCGGACGGGATCCGCATCAGGTTCGGCGGCAACCCCTTGATCGTCGACAGTTGCTGGCCGCGGACGTCCATGCGCGGGATCGACTCGAGCAACCCCTTGGTGTACGGGTGCGCCGGCGCCTTGTACAGCGAGCGCACGTCGGCGTGCTCGACGATCCGGCCGGCGTACATGACCGCGATCCGGTCCGCGACGCCGGCGACCACGCCGAGGTCGTGGGTGATCAGGATCATCGCCATGTTCAGGTCCCGGCGCAGGTCGGCCAGCAGGTCCATGATCTGGGCCTGCACGGTGACGTCCAGCGCCGTGGTGGGCTCGTCGGCGATCAGCACCTTCGGGTTCAGGGCGAGCGCCATGGCGATCATGACGCGCTGCCGCATACCGCCGGAGAACTGGTGCGGGTAGTCGCCGATGCGCTTCGCGGCGCCCGGGATCTTGACCAGGTCCATCAGCTCGATGGCTCGGCGGCGGGCGTCGCCCCGCGACATCCCGGCGCGCATGCGCAGCGTCTCGCCGATCTGCCAGCCCACCGGGAAGACCGGGTTCAGCGCGGAGAGCGCGTCCTGGAAGATCATCGCGATCTCCTGGCCGCGGACCTGCCGGCGCTGCTCCTCGGAGCGGGTGAGCAGGTCCTGACCCTGGTAGAGGATCTGGCCGGAGCGGATGACCGCGGGCGGGGTGTCCAGGATGCCCATGATCGCCTGCGCGGTGACGGACTTGCCCGAGCCGGACTCGCCGAGCACGGCCAGCGTCTCGCCGGCGTCCAGGTGGTACGAGACGCCGTTGATCACCCGGGCCACGCCCTCGTGGGTGCGGAACTCGACGTGCAGGTCGCGTACCTCGAGCAGGTGACCGCCCTCGGGCGTCGGGGAGGCCGGTGTGGGTTGGACGATGGAGTGCGTCATGAGGTCCTCACCGGAGCTTCGGGTCGAAGGCGTCACGGATCGCGTCGCCGAGCATGATGAACGCCAGCACGGTGAGCGCGAGGAAGGTCGACGGGACGATCAGCGGCGTCGCCGACTCCCGCATGTGGATGCGGCCGGTGTCGATGTCCTGACCCCACGAGATCGTCGGCGCCTTGAGGCCGATGCCCAGGAAGGAGAGCGTCGCCTCGGCGGCGATGAACGAGCCGAGCGCGATGGTCAGCACCACGATGGCCGGGGCCAGCGAGTTGGGCAGGATGTGCCGCCACATGATCCGGCCGTGGTTGGCGCCGAGCATCCGGGCCGCGGCTACGTAGTCCTGCTCCTTCGCGGTGATCACGGAGGAACGCACCACGCGGGCGGCCGTGGTCCAGCCGAGGATGGCCAGCACGAAGATCACCGCGAAGATCCGGGCGGTCGGGCTGTCGCTGCTGACGCGCTTGAGCAGCACGATCGCGGCCAGCAGCAGCGGGATGCCGAGCACCACGTCGATCACGCGGGAGAGCACGGCGTCGACCCAGCGGCCGAAGTAGCCGGCCAGCATGCCCACCACCAGCGCGATGAGCCCGGTGCCCAGCGCGGAGAGCGCGCCGACCAACAGCGAGGCGCGGGTGCCGTAGACCGCTCGGGAGTACGTGTCGCAGCCCTGGAAGTCGTACCCGAAAATGGCCCCACCGGACGGCCCGGCGTGCTGCCGGGAGAGCAGGCAGTCGCGCGGGTCGTTGGCGGTGAAGACGCCGGGCAGGGCCGCCATCAGGGTGAAGACGACCACCAGCGCCAGCGAGATCCAGAAGATCGGGTTGCGGCGCAGGTCGCGCCAGGCGTCCCCGGCCAGGCTGCGCGGCTTGTGCGCCACGCCGATCTGGTTGGGTGCGCCGGGCTCGCCGGAGGGGCCCCGGCGGGCGGCCTGGTTCTCGGTCGCCGCCACCGTCTCAAAATCACTCATAACGGATCCTCGGGTCGAGTACGGCGTACAGGACGTCCACCACCAGGTTCGAGACCAGGTAGACCACGACGAGCACGCTGACGATGCCCACCACCAGCGGGCCGTCCTCGGTGCGGATGCCGCGGAAGAGGTTGAAGCCCACACCGGGGATGTTGAAGACGCCTTCGGTGATGATCGCGCCGCTCATCAGGTTGCCCAGCTCGACACCGAGGAAGGTGACCACCGGGATAAGCGAGTTACGCAGCACGTGGACGCTGACGATCCGACGCTTGACCAGGCCCTTGGAACGGGCGGTCCGGACGTAGTCCGAGCGCAGGTTCTCCGCCACCGAGGTACGGGTCAGCCGCAGCGCGGTGGCCAGCGACAGCGAGCCGAGCACGATCCCCGGCAGCAGCAGCGCGTAGAACGTCGGCTCGGAGCCGGCGGTGGGCGGGAAGAGCTGCCACTTGACGCCCAGGAAGTACTGCGCGAGCGGCGCCAGCACGATGGTCGGGATGCCCAGCACCAGCAGGGTCAGCACCAGGGTCGAGTTGTCGAAGATGCTGGCCCGCCGGATGCCGGCGATCACCCCGGCGGTGACCCCGACGAGGATCGCCACGGCGAGCGCGATGAGCGCGAGCTTCAGGGTCACCGGCCAGGCCGCCTGGAGGATGTCGCCGATCTGGCGACCGGTCAGCGACTGGCCCAGGTCGCCCTGGAGCAGGCTCTTGGCGTAGTCGAAGTAGCGGTAGAAGAAACCACCGACGCCGGTGGCGTCCAGGTGGTACTTCTCGGTCAGGTATGCCCGCTGGGCAGCCGTCACCGGTCGCTCGCCCGCGAGGGCCTGGATGGGGTCGCCCTGGCCGGCGAACATCAGCGCGTAGACGATCAGGGTGGTCCCGAAGAATGCGAGGACCATCTGCAGTAGGCGCCGCAAGATGTAGCGGAACATGCTTAGCAGTCTCTCCGGAAATATGCGAAAGGGTCGCAGGACGGCATCTCTGGTCGTACCGGAAATGTCCGTCCGGCCCGGGGGAGGCCGGCACCACTGACGCCGGGCGTGCGCCCGGCCTCAGCTAGCGCGGTCCGGGCCATCCGGGCGTCGCCGCCCGGATGGCCCGCACCATGGTCAGCTCAGCTGGCCGCTTCGATCTTGACGAGGTTGACCCGCTGGAACAGGTCCATCTCGACGTTCTTGACCTTGGACGAGTGGCCGTACACGTTCTCGCCGAAGCGGAGCGGGATCACCGGCATGTCCTTGGCCAGGATGTCCTCCGCCTGCTGGTACTTGGCGATCGCCTCGTCCTGCGTCTTGGCGGCGGAACCCTCCTTGACCAGCTTGTCGAACTGCGGGTTGCTGTAGCCGTAGTAGTTCGACGAGCCGTTGGTGCTGTACACCGGGCCGAGGTAGTCCTCCATGGACGGGTAGTCCATGACCCAGCCCAGCCGGAACATGCCGACCGGCTGCTTCTTCTCGACCTTGGTCAGCAGGTCGGCGAACTTCGGCTCGGCCGAGCCCACCACCTCGACACCCAGGTTGGCCTTCAGCTGGTTGGCGGTCGCGTCGACCCAGTCCTTGTGACCACCGTCGCCGTTGTAGGAGATGATGATCTTCGACGGGCCGCCGGCGGCCTGGTAGAGCTTCTTGGCCTCGGTCGGGTTGAACTCCCCGGCCGCGCCCGCGGTGTTCTCCCGGTAGCCCGGCAGCACCGGCGAGACGAACGAGCGGGCCGGCTGCTGCGAACCCTTGAAGATCGACTTGGTGATCTCGTCCCGGTCGATCGCCATCGAGATGGCCTTGCGCACGTCCGGGTTGCTGAACTCCTTCTGGAAGGTCGGGAAGGCCAGGAACTGGAACGACGACATCGGGCTGGTCTGGTACCGGTCACCGAGGTCGGTCGGCGCGGTGCTCAGGTTCTCGGTGGGGAGGGTCGGCAGCACGTCCAGGTTGTCCGCCAGCACGTCCGCGTAGGCCGCGGTGAGCTGCTGGTAGACCCGGAACTCGACGCCCTTCACCTTGGGCTTGTCGCCCGGGTACGCGTCGTACCGCTCGACCTCGATCTTGGCGTCGTGCTGCCAGTTGCCCTTCATCTTGAAGGGGCCCTGACCGATCGGCGCCTGCTCGTACGAGTCCTTCAGCACGCCCGGGGCGGAGAAGGCGGCGTCCGGCAGCGGGTAGAACGCGTTGTAGCCGAGCATCGTCTTGAAGTCGATGTACGGCTCGGACAGCGTCACGGTGAAGGTGGAGTCGTCGACCTTCTTCAGCCCGGACATCGTCTTGGCCTTCGGCTTCTCGCCCTGCAGGTCCTGGTAGCCGGCGATCTTCTCGAAGAAGAAGCTGCCGCCCTGGCCGTTGGGGGCGTACGCGCCGTAGTTCCACGCGTTGATGTAGTCCTCGGACGTGACCTTCTCACCGTTGTGGAAGGTGAAGCCGTCCTTCAGCTTGATCGTCCAGACCTTGTTGTCCGACGACGTCACCGACTGGGCTGCCACCTCGTACGGCTTGTTCTGCGCGTCGTAGTCGACGAGCGGGCTGAACAGGCCGGCGAGCACCTGCGCACCCGACGTCTCGGTGGTGTTGGTCGGAACCAGGTGCTGCGGCTCCGCGATCTGGATGCTGACCGCCGCGTTGGGGTCGCTGCTGCCGGAGCCGCTACCGCCGCCGCTGCCGCAGGCCGCGAGGCCCAGGGTCACCGCGAGCGGGAGGGCGGTCCAGGCGGCGAGCCTACGAACTCGCATTGAGCCTCCTCATCTCCTCACGCTGCGCAGTCAGGCCCGACGTTGGGTGACGCTGCGCAACGATCGGTAACGGTAGGTCGGTCGAGCGTCCTTCGGCAACGAGCCGGTTGCGGGTGCGTAACGGTCCGGGGAGCCCACCCTTGCCCGGCCTCCCGCGCTCTGCTAGGGCGAGCCGGTTCAAACCTGTTTGACGTGGGGTTTTGTCCCGGATGTTTGGGCGGTGCCGGCGCCGTTTGATCCCACCTGGCGCCTCCCGTGCCGGCCTGCCGCCTTCGTGCCCGATGTCGACCCGCTGCCCGGCTGGCCGGTGACCGATTCCACAGATTGTCACGGAGAGTGACTAACGACACGTCACACATCGTTACCGGCGGAGGTATGAGCCGGGTGCCGCCGCGAGGTCGGAGTGAGGTCGTCCGAACGGCGGGCGGCGGCCGTGAGACGATCTGAGGTGTGACGGCGACGCTTCTGGACGGCAAGGCAACCGCGGCGGAGATCAAGGACGAGCTGCGGATCCGGGTCAAGGCACTGGCGGAACGCGGCATCACCCCCGGGCTGGGCACGGTCCTGGTCGGGGCGGACCCGGGTTCGCAGGCGTACGTCAACGGCAAGCACCGGGACTGCGCCGAGGTGGGCATCGCCTCGATCCGCCGGGAGCTGCCGGCCGACGCCACCCAGCAGCAGGTCGACGACGTGCTGGCCGAGCTGAACGCCGACCCGGCGTGCCACGGCTACATCGTCCAGCTGCCGCTGCCGGCCCACCTGGACACCCAGCGGGTGCTGGAGCTGATCGACCCGGACAAGGACGCCGACGGCCTGCACCCGGTCAACCTGGGTCGCCTCGTCCTCGGCTACGAGGGTCCGCTGCCCTGCACCCCGCGCGGCATCGTGGAGCTGCTGCGCCGCCACGACGTGGCGCTGCGGGGAGCCACCGTCGCCGTCGTCGGCCGGGGCAACACCGTCGGTCGTCCCCTCGGCCTGCTGCTCACCCGGCGCAGCGAGAACGCCACCGTGACCCTCTGCCACACCGGCACGCTCGACCTGGCGTCGCACACCCGCGCCGCGGACATCGTGATCGTCGCGGCCGGCGTGCCCGGCCTGCTCACCGCCGACATGATCAGGCCCGGTGCGGTCGTCGTCGACGTGGGCATCACCCGGGTGATCGGCCCGGACGGCAAGGGCCGCTACACCGGCGACGTCGACCCCGGCGTGATCGAGACGGCCGGTGGGCTGGTCCCGATGCCCGGCGGCGTGGGCCCGATGACGCGGGCGATGCTGCTCACCAACGTGGTCGAGCGCGCCGAGCGCGGCTGAGGTGTAAGCAAGGGCACCTTGTTAACGCCTGGTGCATGTGAAGGGGCCCTTCCTGACGCGACGAGGCCGTAACCGTCCGCCCCTGGCCTGATCGGTGCCAGGATGACTGATACGGTCCGGAAAACCGACTGGTATCAGGGAGTGGGACGACCATGGGTAAGAAGGTCACTGTCGTCGGGGCCGGCTTCTACGGCTCCACCACCGCACAGCGCCTGGCCGAGTACGACGTCTTCGACACCGTCGTGATCACCGACATCGTGGAGGGCAAGCCCGCTGGTCTCGCCCTGGACCTCAACCAGTCGCGGCCCATCGAGGGCTTCGAGACCAAGGTCGTCGGTGTGACCACCGGCCCGAACGGCGAGGGCTACGAGGCCATCGAGGGCTCGGACGTCGTGGTGATCACCGCAGGCCTGCCGCGCAAGCCGGGCATGAGCCGGATGGACCTGCTGGAGACCAACGCCAAGATCGTGCGGCAGGTCGCCGAGAACGTCGCCAAGTACGCCCCCAACGCCGTCGTCATCGTGGTCTCCAACCCGCTGGACGAGATGACCGCGCTGGCCCAGATCGCCACCCAGTTCCCCAAGAACCGGGTACTCGGCCAGGCCGGCATGCTGGACACCGCCCGGTTCACCAACTTCGTCGCCGAGGCGCTGCAGGTGCCGGTCGCGTCGGTGAAGACGCTGACCCTGGGCTCGCACGGCGACACCATGGTGCCGGTGCCGTCGAAGAGCACGGTCAACGGCAAGCCGCTGCGCGAGGCGATGCCGGCTGAGCAGATCGAGGAGCTGGTCGTCAAGACCCGCAACGGTGGCGCCGAGGTGGTCGCCCTGCTCAAGACCGGTTCGGCGTACTACGCCCCGTCCGCCGCCGCCGCCCGGATGGCCAAGGCCGTCGCCGAGGACTCCGGCGATGTCATGCCCGTCTGCGCCTGGGTCGACGGCGAGTACGGCATCGCGGGCGTCTACCTGGGCGTCGAGGCCCAGATCGGCGCCGAGGGCGTGAAGCGGGTCGTCGAGACCGACCTCGACGCCGATGAGCTGGCCAGCCTCAAGGAGGCCGCCGAGGCCGTCCGCGCCAAGCAGGCCGACATCGCCAGCATGTGAGCTGAGAACCACCGCCGGAGGGGCGGGCCGGCAACCGCCGGCCCGCCCCTCCGCTGTCCCACCCACCCCCACCCCGGCACCCCGGCATCCGGTGATCACGGGCGTGGGATGGGGGTTCAGAGGGGGGTGAAGGGGGTGCCCAGGTGGGGAGTGGCCAGCAGGGTGGGGCCGGTGGCCGCCAGGGTGCGGAGCAGGGCCGTCCGGGACTTGCGGGCCGTTTCCGGGTCCTCCTCGTGGGCGTACGCCAGCTCGGGGTCGACCAGTTGGACGGCGTGCACCAGCAGGTCGCCGGTGAGCAGCAGGCGCTCGTCGGCCGCCTCCAGCAGCACCGACTGGTGGCCGGCGGTGTGCCCGGGGGTGGGCAGCAGTCGTACCCCGGGGTAGAGGGTCGTCTCGCCGTCGACCACCCGGAGCTGGCCGGCGGCGCGCAACGGCGCGACCAGGCCCGCCGGCAGCCCCGGGTTGATCGTCTCCATCGCGTCCAGCTCGGCCCGCTGCACGAGGTAGCTCGCGTTGGGGAAGTAGGGCCGGCCCGGGGTGCCGGTGACCGCCCAGCCGATGTGGTCGCTGTGCAGGTGGGTGAGCACGACGGTGTGCACGTCGGCCGGGTCGATGCCGGCGGCGGCCAGCTCGGTCGGCAGCCGGCCGGGCACCGGCGCCCAGCTCGCGGCCGGGGAGTCGGCCGGGCCGATGCTGGCGTCGACCAGGGTGACCGGCCCGTCACCGGACCGCAGGGCGAAGCTGCGAAACGGCAGCCACCACCGCCCGTCGGCGGTGACGCTCGCCGGGTCCCGCCGGTCGGCTTCCCGCCAGTGCGCGGCGCTGGCCTCCGGGAACGCCTCCGCCCTGGGCTGGAAGAAGGGCCCCTCGCCGTCGGTCAGAGCGGTCACCGTGATAGACCCGAAGGTGCGGCTCAGTGGCATCGGGCGATGATGCCAGGGAACTGCTGTGCCGTGCAGCCCTGTTCCGCCGGTCGACCGAGGCCGGCTGAGGGCTGCCGGCCAGTTTCCAGTACGCTCGTACTGCTTGAGCACGTGTCCCCCGAGAGGAGCGCCGGCCGATGGCGAAGATCAAGGTAAACAACCCGGTCGTGGAGCTCGACGGCGACGAGATGACCCGGATCATCTGGAAGCAGATCCGGGAGCAGCTGATCCTGCCCTACCTCGACGTCGACCTGCACTACTACGACCTGTCGATCCAGCACCGCGACGAGACCGACGACCAGGTCACCGTCGACGCCGCCAACGCCATCAAGGAGCACGGCGTCGGCGTCAAGTGCGCGACCATCACCCCGGACGAGGCCCGGGTCGAGGAGTTCGGCCTGAAGAAGATGTGGCGGTCGCCGAACGGCACCATCCGCAACATCCTCGGCGGCGTCGTCTTCCGCGAGCCGATCATCATGTCCAACGTGCCGCGGCTGGTCCCCGGCTGGACCAAGCCGATCATCATCGGCCGGCACGCCCACGGTGACCAGTACAAGGCCACCGACTTCGTCGTCCCCGGCCCGGGCACGGTGACCATCACCTACACCCCGGCCGACGGCGGTGCCCCGATGGAGATGGAGGTCGCCAACTTCCCCGGCGGCGGCATCGCCATGGGCATGTACAACTACGACGAGTCGATCCGGGACTTCGCCCGGGCCTCGTTCCGGTACGGGCTGGACCGCAACTACCCGGTCTACCTGTCCACCAAGAACACCATCCTCAAGGCGTACGACGGCCGGTTCAAGGACATCTTCGCCGAGGTGTTCGAGAACGAGTTCAAGGCCGAGTTCGACGCCGCCGGCATCACCTACGAGCACCGGCTGATCGACGACATGGTCGCCGCCGCGCTCAAGTGGGAGGGCGGCTACGTCTGGGCCTGCAAGAACTACGACGGTGACGTGCAGTCCGACACCGTCGCGCAGGGCTTCGGCTCGCTCGGCCTGATGACCTCGGTGCTGCTCTCCCCGGACGGCCGCACCGTCGAGGCGGAGGCCGCGCACGGCACTGTCACCCGGCACTACCGGCAGTGGCAGAAGGGTGAGAAGACCTCGACCAACCCGATCGCGTCGATCTACGCCTGGACCCGGGGCCTGGCCCACCGGGGCAAGCTGGACGGCACCCCGGCGGTCACCGAGTTCGCCAACACCCTGGAGCAGGTCATCGTCGACACCGTCGAGGGCGGCCAGATGACCAAGGACCTCTCGCTGCTCATCTCGCGGGACGCCCCGTGGCTGACCACCGACGAGTTCATGAACGCGCTCGACGAGAACCTGGCGCGCAGGCTCGCCGCCTGATCCCGACCGCGTAACACTGGAGCCCGCCGGCGATCCCGGCGGGCTCCGGCGTGTCCGGCGTCGACACGCCGCCGGCGTCACCCGGCCCGGCGCGCCTCGTTGACCAGGGTGGACGAGATGCCAGTCGCGTCCACCGAGGTGACCGTGGTCGCCTCGCGGCGTGCGTGCCGCTCAGCCAGCCTTCCCGGCTGTGTCGTGCACCGCCAGCCGTCCCTTCCCTGCGGGGGGCCCTGTCCCGGGCCCCCCGCGCCCTGTTCCGGGCTCGACGTCGGCCCGGGAGACGGCAGGCCCGCTCAGGCGGCGCGCAGCAGTTCGGCGGCCCGCTCCGGGGAGATGTCGTTGATGAAGACGCCCATCCCGGATTCCGAGCCGGCCAGGTACTTCAGCTTGTCCTTGGCCCGCCGGATGCTGAACACCTGCAGGTGCAGGTGGCCCAGCTCGCGGTCGATCCGCACCGGCGCCTGGTGCCAGGCGGCGATGTAGGGCATGGGCATGTCGAACAGCCCGTCGAAGCGACGCAGGACGTCCAGGTAGAGCGGCCCGAAGGCGTCCCGCTCGGCGTCAGTGAGCGCCGGGATGTCGGGAACCACCCGGTGCGGCGCCACGTGCACCTCGAACGGCCAGCGGGCCGCCGCCGGCACGAATGCCGTCCAGTGCTCGTTCGCGGTCACCACCCGGTCGCCGGTGGCGCGCTCGGCGGCCAGCACGTCCGCGTACAGGTTGCCCCCGCCGGTCCGCTCGGCGTGCCGGCGGGCCGCGGCGAGCAGGGCCCGGGTCCGCGGCGTCACGAAGGGGTACGCGTAGATCTGGCCGTGCGGGTGGTGCAGCGTGACGCCGATCTCCACGCCCCGGTTCTCGAAGCAGAACACCTGCTCCACGCCGGGCAGCTCACCGAGCACCTCGGTCCGGTCGGCGAGCGCGTCCAGCACCGTGCGGACCCGGCGCGGGGGAAGGCTCGCGAAGGAGGCGTTGTGGTCGGAGGTGAAGCAGACCACTTCACAGCGGCCGAGACCGGGCCGGACCGGGGTGAACGGGGTGATCTCCCCGGGCTCGTCGGCCACCCGCCCGCTGAGCGACGGGAACCGGTTCTCGAACACCACCACGTCGTAGTCGGGAGCGGGGATCTCGGTCAGCCGGTCGCCCTCCGACGGGTCGAGCGGGCACTCGTTCGCCGGCGGCAGGAAGGTGCGGGTCTGCCGGTGCACGGCGACCGCCACCCACTCGTCGGTCAGCGGGTCGTAGCGCAGCTGGGACGCCGGTGGCGGCGGCGGCAGGTCCCGCCGGTCCGGCTGGTCGCGGACGGCGTCGTCCCGCTCGTCGAAGTAGATCAGCTCCCGGCCGTCGGCCAGTTCGATCGCGGTGCGCTTCACTGCGCCGTCCCCTCACTCGTCGGCGTGCCCGTCGTGCGGCCCGCCCCCGTCGCCTTCACCATGATCAATTCGCCCACGTGTTCGCCGAGTACCCGGCGCGCGGCAGGTGGCAACCGGTCGTCGGTGACCAGTACGTGCGCCGCGGCCAGCTCGACGATCGAGGAGATGCCCACCGTGTCCCACTTGCTGTGGTCGGCCAGCACCACCAGCCGGTCCGCCGCCGCCACCAGCGCCCGGTCGGTCTCCGCCTCCATCAGGTTGGGGGTGGTGAAACCGGCCCGTTCGCTGATCCCGTGGACGCCGAGGAAGAGCAGGTCCAGGTGCAGCGCGCGGACGGCGCCGACGGCCAGCGGGCCGACCAGCGCGTCCGACGGCGTCCGGACCCCGCCGGTGAGCACCACCGTCTGGTCCGGCCGGCCCCCGGCGTGCAGGATCTCGGCCACCGGCAGCGAGTTGGTCACCACGGTCAGACCGGGTACGTCCACCAGCCGACGGGCCAGCTCGGCGGTGGTGGTGCCGGCGGAGAGCGCGACCGCCGCGCCCGGCCGGACCAGCTGCGCCGCCCGGTCCGCGATGGCGGCCTTCTCGGCCAGTTGGCGCACCGACTTGGCGCGGAAGCCGGGTTCGTCGGTGGAGCCCGTCCCGGCCGGCGTCGCGCCCCCGTGCACCTTGGCCAGCAGGCCGCGCTCGTTCAGGGCGTCGAGGTCGCGCCGGATGGTCATGTCGGAGACGCCGAACTCTGCGGCCAGCTCGGTGACCCGGACCCCGCCGTGCACCCGGACGCGTTCCAGGATGGCCGCCTGCCGCTGCTGGGCCAGCATCGCCGTACCTCCCCGGGCGTCCACGAACTCTCACGCGGTCAAACGTGTTCCAACAAAGATGAACACTAGCGCGTAGCCGGCAGCGGCGGAAGGAACGGGGTACGGCGACGACTCAGGACTGGAGCTTCGGCTCCACCCAGCCGGTCTCGGTCAGGTGGTGCAGGACGGACTGCACCGCCTCCTCCACCGTCAGGTCGCTGGTGTCCACCACCAGATCGGCGTCGGTCGGCTCCTCGTACGGGTCGTCGATGCCGGTCATGCCGGTCAGCAGCCCGGCCCGGGCCCGCGCGTACAGGCCCTTGCGGTCCCGCCGCTCACAGACCTCCAGCGGGGTGGCCACGTGCACCAGCAGGAAGCCCGCCCCGGCCGCGAGGGCCATCTCCCGGGCGGTCGCGCGGGCCGTCGCGTACGGAGCGATCGGGCAGCAGATCCCCACCCCGTGGTGCCGGGCGATCTCGGCGGCCACCCAGCCGATCCGCCGGACGTTGAGGTCACGGTCGGCCTTGCTGAAGCCCAGCCCGGCGGAGAGTTCCCGACGCACCACGTCTCCGTCGAGCAGGGTGATCGTCCGGTCGCCCTGCTCCCGTAGCGCGTCCGCCAGCCCCCGGGCGATGGTCGACTTGCCGGAACCGGAGAGGCCGGTCAGGAAGACCACCAGGCCACGGTGCCGGCGCGGCGGCCGGACCCGGGCCAGCTCCCGGGCCACCGCCGGCGGGGTGTGCCACTCCGGCAGCGGGAAGCCCCGGTCCAGCAGGTCGTCGATCTCGGCCTGGCTCAGCGCCAGGCGGCGGTTACGCGGCGGGATGTCCTCCCGCCAGCGCCACTGCCCGTCGCGGTTGTCGTACGCCAGCTCGCGCGGCACCAGCACCCGCAGCCCCGCGCCGGAGAGCATCTCCCCGGTGGAGAGCAGGTGGGTGACCCCGTACGCCGCGGAGACCCGCGCCCGCAGGAGGGCGTCGTTGATCTCGTCCCGCCGGTGCGACAGCGGCACCGCGACCAGGGTGGCCGGCGGCATCCGGTCCCGGGCGGCGAAGATGCTGCGCACCAGCGCCTCCGGCGGCAGCCCGCCGACGCCGCCCTCGCCCACCGGGATCATGACCAGCAGGTGCGCCGCCAGGGTGCGGGCGGCGTGGGCGATCTGAGCGAGCTGCGGCCGGTGCAGCGGCCGGTCGGCGATCACCCCGAGCACCCGGCCGGGCGGCAGCAGCGCGCGCACCTCCTCCGGGCTGCGACGCAGCCGTTGGAACGGCCCGTGCCCGCCGTCGCCGAGCCGCCGGACCCGGCCGCCCACCCCGGCCACCCCGTCCCGGACCGGCCACGTGTCGGCCACGTCCAGGGCTGCCGCCGGAGCGCCCTCGCCGTCGGTGAGCACCAGGGCGCGCCGCGCCGGGTCGCGCGGGTCGAAGCCCTGGGCCAGCGCGGCCGGCAGCTGAAGGGTCACCGGGACCTGCCACGAGGTGCCGTCGGCCAGTTGGCCGCGCCGGCTCACCGAGACCAGGTCGGCGCGTGTCATGAAGCCGGTCAGCGGGGCGTACGCGCCGGTCAGCAACAGCTCCAGATCGGCGAGCTCGCCTGGACGCGGCGTATACGCCGGTGCGTCCCGGAGCGCCTCGTCGGGCAGCACCCAGCCGTTGCTCATCCACACCCCCCACTCGCTGATCGGCACACAGTTTCGCAGTCGACCGCCAATCGGTCGAGGGCGCCACTCCACGACCGACGGCCCCGGTTCAGCGGACCGACCCGGAGCGGACCCTAGGGGGTCGGCGCGGCAAGGATCAGGGGAGCGCCGGGGGCGCGCCGGTGTCCACACGGGGCGCCGACTCCCTACGCTGAGCGCGTGACACTGATCGCGACCCAGTCGCTCACCAAGACGTACGGAGGTCGGGTCACCGCGCTGGCTGACCTGACCGTCGCCGTCGAGCCCGGGATCATCGGCCTGGTGGGCGCGAACGGCGCCGGCAAGTCCACGCTGATCAAGATCCTGCTCGGCCTGCTCACGCCGACCAGCGGGCAGGTCTCCGTGCTCGGCCTCGACCCGACCACCGACCCGGCCGCGGTCCGCGCCCGCGTCGGCTACATGCCCGAACACGACTGCCTCCCGCCGGACCTGTCCGCCGCCGAGCTGGTCACCCACCTCGGCCGGATCAGCGGCCTGCCCCGCACGGCGGCCCGGGAGCGGGCCTCCGAGGCGCTGCGGCACGTCGGCCTCTACGAGGAGCGCTACCGCCCGGTCGGCGGCTACTCCACCGGCATGAAGCAGCGGGTCAAGCTGGCCCAGGCCCTGGTGCACGACCCCGACCTGCTCCTGCTGGACGAACCAACAAACGGCCTCGACCCGGCGGGCCGGGACGCAATGCTCGCGCTGGTGCACCGGATCGGCACCGAGTTCGGCATCTCCGTGCTGGTCTGCTCGCACCTGCTCGGCGAGGTGGAGCGGATCTGCGACACGCTGGTCGCCATCGACGGCGGTCGGCTGCTGCGCGCCGACCGCATCGACGCCATGACCTCGGCCACCGACGTGCTCGCCGTCGAGGTCAGCGAGGGCACCGAGGAACTGGCCGCCCGGCTGGCCGCGCTCAACCTGCCGGTGGCCCGGGACGGCCGGTTGCTGCTGGTCCCGCTCGCCGACGACGGCACCTACGACCTGATCCTCGGCGCCGTCGCCGAGCTGGATCTGCCGCTGCACCGGCTCGACCAGCGCCGGCACCGGGTGGCCGAACTCTTCGCCACGAGGGAGCTCTCCCATGCCTGAGTCGTCCGCCACCGCGGCGCGCCCCGCCCCGGCCGGTGTCATCCACGACATCGGCTACCAGCGCTACACCGGCCCCCGGCTGGGCCGCCGGCACGTCTTCGGGGCGCTGTACCTGCACGCGCTGCGCACCGTGTTCGGCTTCGGCCGCAGCGCCAAGGCGAAGATCTTCCCCTGGCTGGTGGTCGGCATCGTCACCCTTGTCGCCGTCGCCCTCGCGGCGATACGCAGCCAGATCGGCGAGCCGGTCGCCACGTACGCCCAGTTCGCCGACTCGATGAGCTGGCTGGTCATCTTCTTCGTGGCGGTGGCCGCACCCGAGCTGGTCTCGCGCGACCTGCGCAGCGGGGTGCTGCCGCTGTACTTCTCCCGGCCGCTGCCGCGCGCTGACTACGCGCTGGCCAAGCTGCTGGCGCTGGTCACCGCGCTCTGGCTGCTGCTCGGCGGACCGCAGTTGCTGATGTTCCTGGGTGCCGCCTTCACCACCAAGCAGGGCATGCGCGGGGTGTGGAACGAGCTGCTCGACCTGCTGCCCGGGCTGCTCTACGCGGGGCTCTGGGCGGTGGTCTTCGCCTCCATCGGGTTGCTGGTCGCCTCGCTGACCGGCAAGCGCGCCTTCGCCGCCGGTGGGGTGGTGGCGGTCTTCCTGATGACCACCCCGATCGTCGGGGTGCTGAGCATCCTGCCGTCGCAGACCGCGAACGAGCTGGCCGGGCTGGCCTCGCCGTCCACGCTGGTGCAGGGGGTCGGCATCTGGACGCTCGGCGACCTGCTGGTCGAGGGCGATCCGGGCGAGATGATGATCGGCGGCTTCGGCCCGGTCTACGCCCTGGCCGCGGTGCTGTTGGTCGCCGGCGCGACCACCCTCCTGCTGGCCCGCTACCGGAAGGTCGCCTCCTGATGAGCACGCTGAACCTGACCGGAGTGTCCCGGTGGTACGGCAACGTGGTCGCTGTCAACGACATCAGCATGGCCCTGGGGCCGGGCGTGACGGGGCTGCTCGGCCCGAACGGCGCCGGCAAGACCACGCTGCTGCACATGATGGCCGGGTTCCTCGCCCCGTCGCGCGGCACGGTGATCCTCGACGACGCGCCGACCTGGCGCAACCCGGACGTCTACCGGCGACTGGGACTGGTCAGCGAACGCGAGGCGGTGCAGGGCTTCCTCACCGCGTACGAGTTCGTGCTGGCCAGTGCCAAGCTGCACCGGCTGGCCGACCCGGCGGCGGCGACCCGGCGGGCCATCGACCTGGTGGAGCTGGCCGACGCGCAGGACCGCCGCATCGGCACGTACTCCAAGGGCATGCGACAGCGCGCCCGGGTGGCCGCCGCACTGGTGCACGACCCGCAGGTGCTGCTGCTCGACGAGCCGTTCAACGGAATGGACCCGCGCCAGCGGCTGCACATGATGCAGCTGCTGCACTCCCTCGGCGACGACGGCCGCACCATCCTGTTCAGCTCGCACATCCTGGAGGAGGTCGAGCAGGTCTCCGGCACGGTGCAGGTGATGGTGGCCGGCCGGCTGGCCGCCTCCGGCGACTTCCGGACCATTCGCCGGCTGATGACCAACCGCCCGCACGTCTTCGCGGTGCGTTCCACCGACGACCGTGGGCTGGCGGTGGCGCTGATCGCCGAGCCGTCGGTGAGCGGTGTCGAGCTGGACCGCACCGGGCTGACCGTGCGCGCCGGCGACTACGGCGCCTTCACCCGGGCGCTGCCCCGCATCGCGCTGTCCCGGGGTATCCGGGTGCGGCAGCTGGTGCCGTCCGACGAGTCCCTGGAGAGCGTCTTCTCCTACCTGGTGGAGGCCTGACATGTCGACCATTACCTGGATCACCGCGCGTGGGCTGTTCGGCCGGCGCCGGTTCCTGCTGCTGCTGCCGCTGCCGATGGTGCTGCTCGGGCTGGCCGTGCTCTGCCGCTCGCTCGGGGTCGACCCGGGTCAGTGGGGCCCGCCGGTGCTGGTCGGCCTCGGGCTGGCCGTGGTGCTGCCGGTGGTCGCGCTGATCGTCGGCACCGGGGTGCTCGGCGCCGAGATCGACGACGGCACGGTGGTGCACATCCTGACCAAGCCGCTGCCGCGCTGGCAGATCGTCCTGCCGAAACTCGCCGTGGCCGCCGGGGTCAGCGCGGGCACCGTCGCGGTGCCGATCTACGTCGCGGGCGTACTGGCCGATTCGGTACGCCTCGGCCTGGCGCTGGCCGCCGCCGCGGCACTCGGCGCGCTGGCGTACTCGGCGCTGTTCCTGGCGCTCAGCCTGCTCACCCGGCGGCCGGTGCTGCTCGGCCTGGTCTACGTGCTGATCTGGGAGGGGCTGCTGGGCAACTTCGTCAGCGGCACCAAGGTGCTCTCCATCCAGCAGTACGTGATCGCCCTCGCCGATCGGATCGCCCCCACCGGGCTGCTCGAGACCACCGTCTCGGTGCCCGTGGCGGCGGTGATGACCGCGCTGGTCAGCGTCGGTTTCACCGTGCTGGCCGTCGACCGCCTGCGCTCGTTCAGCGTGGCCGGCGAGACGAGCTGACACCGTGCGCGCGGTGCCGAACCGGGCCGGAGCGTGGCCGGTCGTTCCGGCCAGCCGCCGGTCGGCGGTAGGGCTGGCCGGATGGACCGGACGGGGCGGCGTTGGCCAGGCTGGTGGGTGTGAGCGTCGAAGCGGAGCAGGCATCCTTGGCTGAGCGGTACTCGCGCAGCAGCCGGCCCTGGCTGACCAGCCTGGCCGTGGCCGGGCTGGCCTGTGCCACGGTCGCCACCGCCGCCCAGGGCAGCGGTCGGTTCCACTGGTGGGCCGGTTTCATCCTGATCCCGGGCGCGCTGATCGCGGCCAGCGGCGGGCCGCTGCTGGCCCGCGGCGGCGGCCGGGCGTTCGTCGGCTACGTGATCGCCTGCGTCGGCACGCTGGTCTTCGCCGTGGGCGCGCTGCTGATGTTCGGCGTGATGGGTCGCGGCTGGCCGGCGCTGGTCGTGCTGCCGTGCCTGGCGGTGGCCGGCACCTACCAGTGGCGGGCGGCCCACCCGCTCGCCCGGGGCCTGCACCGGGCGGTGGCCCTGCTGGCGCTGACCGGCGCGCTGGTCGGGTTGACCCTGCAACTGGTCCGGGTGGACCTGGTCGAGCCGCCCGCCGGCTGGTGGGGTGCGTTCCTGATGCTGGCCGGCGCGATCGTGCTGGGCAACGCGGTCGAGCTGACCCGGCACCGGATGCCGTACCGACTCCAGGCGATCACACTGCTGGTCGGTCCCGCCGTGGTCGCCATCCTGCTCGGCCTGCGCTTCCTGCGCGGCTGGTGACCGCCCTTCCGCGCGGAAGCAGGGGCCCCCTGTTAACGCGAACTGGGCGGATTCGAGGGGTCGTTGCAACGCGGTGGCTTAGCTGGTGACGGTTAGGAGCTTAGCG
>NZ_JBHSBO010000027.1:0-40668 GCF_042650685.1 Micromonospora sp. GCM10011542 | reverse complement strand
TGGAAGTGCACACTCTGCTACGACCGGCTCGGCGCCGGAAAGACCCCGGCGTGCGCGCAGGCGTGCCCCACCGAGTCGATCCAGTTCGGGCCGCTGGACGAGCTGCGCGAGCGGGCCGCGGCCCGGGTCGCCACCCTGCACGAGCGGGGTGTGCCCGAGGCCCGGCTCTACGGCCACGACCCGACCGACGGCGTCGGTGGCGACGGCGCGTTCTTCCTGCTCCTGGACGAGCCCGAGGTCTACGGCCTGCCGCCGGACCCGATCGTGACCACCCGGGACCTGCCGGCCATGTGGCGGCGGGCCGGCCTGGCGGCGTTGACCATGGCGGCCGCGGCGGCGCTCGCGTTCCTCGGCGGGCGGCCATGACCACGCCGACTCCGCACGGGCCGAACGAGTCGGTCGGCGGCCCGTTCCGCCAGGGCCTGGACCAGCCCGACGACGGGCAGCGCCGCCGCCAGTCCGGCGAAGGTGCGCCGTCGCGCGGTCGGGGCCGGAGACGACGGCGCGAGGGCGGCGAACAGGTCACCGTGCCGCCGGCCGACTTCGTCTCCTATTACGGCCGGCCGATCCTCAAGCCGCCCGTCTGGAAGCGCGACATCCCGGCTTACCTGTTCACCGGCGGCCTCGCCGCCGGGAGCGCGTTGACGGCTGCGGGCGGCCAGCTGACCGGGCGGGCCGGGCTGCGCCAGGTGGGGCGTTGGACGGCCCTCGGAGGAGTCGCTGTCAGCACGTACTTCCTGGTGCACGACCTCGGGCGACCGGAGCGATTCCACCACATGCTGCGAGTGGCCAAGCTGACCTCGCCGATGTCGGTGGGTACCTGGATCCTTGCCACGTTCGGACCGGCTGCTGGCGTGGCCGCGGTCGCCGAACTCGCGCCGTTGCTGCCGCGTCGCGGCGTGCTCGGCCTTGCCCGCCGGGTGGCGCCGCCGGTCGGCAACGTCGCCAACCTGCTCGCCGCGGCCACTGCGCCGGCGCTGGCCACCTACACCGGGGTGCTGCTCGCCGACACCGCCGTACCGTCCTGGCACGACGCGTACCCGCAACTGCCGTTCGTCTTCGCCGGCAGCGCCCTCGCCGCCGCGTCCGGGGTCGGGCTGATCGCGGCGCCGGCGGCGGAGACCGCGCCGCTGCGGCGGCTCGCCGTCGCCGCCGCCGCCATCGAACTGATCGGCGGCCACCGGTTGGAGCGAATGGGACTGACCAGCGAACCCTATCGAGAGGGACGCGGCGGCCGACTGGTGCGGGCGGGACGGGCGTTGCTGGCCGCGGGCGTCGCCGGAGCGTTGTTCGGCCGACGCAGCCGGGCCGTGTCGGCAATCTCCGGGGCGGCCCTCCTGGCGTCGTCCGTCGCTACCCGGTTCGGAGTCTTCGAGGCGGGCATGGCGTCGGCGCGTGATCCGAAATACACGGTCGTGCCGCAACGAGAGCGGCGCGACAAAGAGGGGGGCCGGTCGCCGGCCGAGCAGCTGGAATAGCTCGGCGCAGGCGCCAGCCCGTGAGCCGAACAAACGGGGGTTTCAGCTCATGGCCCACACAGCGGGTGATCCGGGGGTATCCCGTCCGACACGGGGCCGATGGGGTCTCGTCGTCGCCGCGGTACTCGTCCAACTCGCGCTCGGCGCCGTGTACGCGTGGAGCGTGTTCAACAAGCCGCTGCAGCAGGAGTTCGGCTGGAGCAAGGCGGAGGCGGTGCTGCCGTTCGAAGTGGCGATCGGCACGATCTTCATCGGCAGCCTGATCGGCGGCCGCATCCAGGACCGACGCGGACCACGACCGGTCGCGCTGGGCGGCGGACTGCTCTACGCGGTCGGCAACATGCTGGCTTCACTCACGTCGTCGGGCGACCAGCTCTGGCTGCTGGTGCTCACGTACGGCGTGCTGGGCGGGATCGGCCTGGGGGCCGCCTACATCACCCCGATCGCGATGCTCGCGAAATGGTTTCCGGACCGGCGGGGCCTGATCACCGGCATCGCCGTCGCCGGTTTCGGGTTCGGCGCCGTGATCGTCGCGCCGGTGGCGAAATCCCTGTTGAACGGCACCGACCACACCCCCAGCGTGTTCCTGCCGCTGGGCATCGCCTACCTGGTCGCGATCCTGCTCGGGGCGTCCTTCTTCCGGAACCCGCCACCGGGGTACCAGGTGCCCGGATTCACTCCGAAGGTCGGTGGCCGCGCGGTCGCCGGCACCCGCGTCTACACCCTGCGCGAGGCGCTGCGTACCCGGCAGTGGTATCTGCTCACCGGGATCCTCACCCTCAACGTCGCCTGCGGAATCGCGCTGATCTCCCAGGCATCCGACGCTGCCCAGACCATCGCCGGCGCCAGCGCGGCGACCGCAGCCACGCTGGTGGGCATCCTCGGCCTGTTCAACGGCGCCGGCCGGGTGGCGTGGGCGTGGCTGTCCGACCGCATCGGTCGGATGCCGGCCTTCCTCGGGATGCTCCTGTTGCAGGCGATCTGTTTCTTCATCCTGCCGCACGCGGCGGCGTTCGCGCTCTTCGCGGTCCTCGCCGCGCTGGTCTATCTCGCCTACGGCGGGGGCTTCGGCACGATGCCCGCCACCGCCGCCGACTACTTCGGCACCCCGAACGCCGGTGCCGTGTACGGCGCGATGATCGTGGCCTGGAGCATCGGTGGAGTCGTCGGTCCGCTGGTCACGGCCCTGCTCTACGAGGCGAGCGGCAAGAGCTACACGCTGCCGTTCACAGTCATCGCGGTCGTCGCCCTCGTCGCCCTGATCCTGCCGCCGATCACCCGGATGCCGACCGAACCTGGCCGACCACGGCCGCACAACGAGGTGACGGGTCCCTGAACCGGGTCGTCCGCCACCGCCGGTGAGTACGGGGGCTCATCCCGCACCGCCCGCCGAGGACGATGATCGCGGGGTGGAGACGATGACGGGCACGCGCAACCTGCTCGGTGGTCTGTTCCTGGCGGTGGCGACGGTCGGGGCCTGGTGGCTCTGGCTGGGCTGGGACACCGGGTACACGGTCGACGCGGAGACCGGCTCGACCAGCGGCCCGTACGAGCCGTGGCAGGTCGTCGGCTGCGTGCTGACCCTGGCGGTGCTCGCTGCCCTCGCCGGCACGAGGCTCAGCCCGTGGCTGGTGGCACCGGTCATGGCGGTGGCCTTCACGGTGGCCTGGTCGTGGCGGGCGGCGTCGACCGACGACAGCGGCCTCTGGGTCGTCGGGGCGGGCCTGGTGCTGATCGGCACGGCCGTCGGTGCGACGGTGGTGAGCGTCGGCGCCCGCCGGATCGGCGGTCGCCGGCTCCATCGGTCGCACTAGGGTCCGTCCAGACCGCGGTCACCCGCCGGCCAGGCCGCGCAGGCGCACCAGACCGGGTACGGCGACGCGGCCGAGTTCCCTGCCGGTGGCCGGGTCGTGCCAGCTCACGGCGTTGGTCTGCCCCACGTGGACGCGGGTGCCGTCGGCGCTCGGCACGAGGCCGCAGACGGGCTCGCGGACCGACCACCGGGTGATGGGATCCAGGGTTGCGGGGTCGGTCGCGCACACCGTCGTGCCGGCGCCGACGAAGAGACGGTCCCGGGACGTCCCGGCGTACCCGGTGCCGGCGCCCCGGGTCAGCGTGGCGGTTCGGCGTACGGCCAGGTCCTGCGCGGAGATCTCCGCGACGCTTCCCGACGCGACGTCGACGACGTGCAGCCGACCTCCGTCGGGGCTGATCGCCAGGGCGTGACCGCTGGCCGACGCCGCGCCGAACGGGTGCGGCAGGTCGATGCAGTACGCCCACCGCTCGGCCAGGTTCAGGGTGTGCACGAACGCGTGCGCATTGCCCGGCCGCCCGCTGACCAGGTCGCGACTGTGCTGATGGTCGGGCTGATGCGTGTAGAGCGTGTAGAGGGTCGTGCGATCGGGGGCGAGCACGGCCTGGCGTCCCTCGCCGCGCATCTCCTCCTCGGCGCCGGGCGGAACCGGCTCCTTCGCACGGGTGGAGAGCGGTCCGGACGTCCCGGTGGCCAGGTCGACGACGCGGACCCGGTAGCGGTCCGGTGTGCGCGCCGGGAGCCAGTCCAGCACGAAGAGCCCGGCGAGGTCGTCGGTGAACGCCTCCGGTACGACGTTTCCTCGCAGGTCCAGCCGGTGCCGGACACCGCTCTCGTCGGCGACCAGCACCGGGGTGACCTCCCGTCCGGCCGGGCGTCCCGCGCTGACGACCGCCTCGACCGGAGTGAGCGCGACGTGTGCGCCGTTGGCCGAGACCGCCCGCGGCAGCCAGCGTCCGGGCAGCCGGATCTGCGTGGAGGCGCGGCCGGTGGCCGTGTCGGTCCGCCAGAGGGCGGTGTCGGCACCGTCGACCGCGGTGGCGTAGACCGCCAACCCGTCGGCGGTGGCGATGGCGTCCGGCACGGTCCGGCAACCGGCGCCCCGCAGCACCCCGATCCCGCGGTCGACGTCGAGCAGCAGCGGGTCGGGGATCCCGGCGGCGGAGGCCGCGTCCGGTGTGGGATCGCAGCCCAGCAGCGCGGCGGTGCCGCTGCCGGCGAGCACCGCCAGAATGGTGCGACGCGAGATGCTTCTCCTTGCCGTCATGCCGGGGTGACACCGCCGGACCCCGCCGGGTTCCCCGCACCGGGATGGAACCCGCGCGGCGCGGGCGGTGTCAGCAGAGTGTCGGATCGGAGGCTCCCCTGGACGACGAAGAGCTCGTCAACCGCGCACGGGCCGGTGACCTGGAGGCGTACGAACGCCTGGTCGCCCGGCACACCGCGTCCGCGTACCGGACCGCGGTCCTGCTCGGCGCGGGCGCGGACGCGGAGGACGTCGCCCAGGAGGCGTTCGTGAAGGGGTACCACAAGCTCTCCCGCTATCGGGGCGAGTCGTCGTTCCGGTCCTGGCTGCTGGCCATCGTGGCGAACGAGACACGCAATCTGCACCGGTCACGGGGCCGGCGCGACGGGCTCGTCCTGCGGGCGGCGGCCGCGCACCCGCACTCGGACGTGACCGAGGACGTCGCCATCGACTCCGTACTCGCCGGGGAACGCCGAACCGCCCTGGTGCAGGCGCTGCGCCTGCTGCCGGTGCGGGACCGTGAGGTGATCGTCTGTCGGTACTTCCTCGATCTGAGCGAGGACGAGACGGTGGCCATGTTGGGCTGGCCCCGGGGCACGGTCAAGTCGCGGACGTCCCGGGCGCTGACGAAGCTGCGCGGCCTGCTCGACCGCGAGGGGGTGCGCCGTGGATGACCTCGAACGGGAACTGCGCCACCTCTCCGCCTGGCTGGAGACGCCCGATGCGCCGGAGGTGGCCGCCCGGGTACGGGCACGCCTCGCCGCCAAGGAACGCCGGCGGTGGTGGCACCGGTGGCGCGCGTACCTCGCCGCGACGCTGGCCGTCCTGGTCGTGGCGGTGCTGCCGCCGGGCCGGGCCGCCGTCGCGGACGCCGTGACGGGGCTGCTGCGTTTCGCCGGGGTCATCGTCACCGTCGAACCCGGATCGGCAAGCCCCACGGGCACCCCGTCGCCGTTGCCGTCGCAGCGGCTCGCCGCACTGCACGAGGCGCAGCGGCAGGTGCGCTTCCCGGTCCGGGTGCCCGGGTCGCTGGGCCCACCGGAGCAGGTGCTGGTGGCCGACCCCGACGACACCGGCACCTACCGGGTGCTCACCCTGCTCTACCGCGGGGGCGCGCTGCGGATCGACGCGTTCGACGGCGCCCTCGACCCGGTCTTCCACAAGCAGGTGTCCGGACCCGAGACGGAGTGGGTCCAGGTGAGCGCGGGCTTCGCCGTGTGGATCGGCGCCCCGCACGGCCTGCGGTACGTGGACCGATCCGGAGTGACGCGCGAGGAGACCGCACGGCTCGCCGGCTCGACGCTGATCTGGGAGCAGGCCGGCGTGAGCTACCGGCTCGAAGGCGACATCCCCCGGTCGGAGGCGATCGGGATCGCCAACTCGCTGCGCTAACTACGGGCCGTCCTGACCGACCATGATGGACAGCCGCGCTTGTGATCTCATGTCGCCATGATCACTCCCACTCCCCTCATGCGCCTGGTGGCCGGCGTCTGGGGATTCAAGACCCTCGCGGTCGGCGTCGAACTCGGCCTGTTCACGCGGCTCGCGGACGGGCGGAGCATGACCGTCGAGCAGGTCGCCGCCGAGTTCGGCCTGCCCAAGCGGCCGGCGGACCTGCTGCTGGCCGCGAGCGCGTCGCTGGGCCTGCTGGAGAAGTCCGGCGACGGCTACCGCAACTCCGAGTTGGCCGAGCAGTTCCTGGTGCGGGGACGTCCCTACTACTTCGGCGCCCAGGTCCGCTACTCCGACCTGCGCACCTACCTGCCCTGGCACCGGATCGAGGAGGCGCTGCGCAGCGACCGGCCGCTCACCTGGGATCCGCAGGTCCAGCAGTCGATGTTCGACACCGCCGACCCGGAGATGCTGGCGCAGTTCTGGGACGCCATGTTCTCCACCTCCAGCTTCACCGCCCGCGCCCTGGCCGACGCGTACGACTTCGGCGCCCACAGCCGGCTGCTCGACCTCGGTGGCGGCGCCGGGGCGTTCCCCATCGAGTTCTGCCGCCGGCTGCCCGAGTTGCGGGCCACCATCCTCGACCTGCCGCACGTCTGCGCACGGGCCGAGGAGCGCATCGCCGAGGCGGGCCTGACCGGGCGGATCCGCGCGGTCGGCGGCGACTTCCTCGCCGACCCGGCGCTGCCGGACGGGCACGACGTGATCCTGCTCAGCATGATCCTGCACGACTGGGACGAGCCGACCAACCGGGCGCTGCTGGCCAAGTGCCACGCGGCGCTGCCACCCGGTGGTGCCGTCGTCATCTGCGAGCTGTTGCTCAACGACGAGCGCACCGGTCCACCGGAGGCGGCCCTGATGGGATTGAACATGCTGGTGGAGACCGAGGGCGGCCGGAACTACTCGGGTGCCGAGTACGCGGCCTGGCTCACCGACGCCAACTTCGTCGACGTCCGCACGGTGCCCTTCGACGCACCCGGTGCGAACGGCGCCGTGGTGGCTCGCCGGGCCTGATCGTGGACGTGACGCCGGGCCCCGGCCGCCAATGGGGGCCGGACCCGTCGTCGCGCGTCGGGCAGCAGGAACTGCCGTCGAGGCCGCCGTCGGCGTGGCTCGCCCTGTCCTCACTTGATGGAGCCGCGCATCACCCCCGAGATGACCCAGCGCTGGGCGATCACGTAGACGATGACCATCGGCGCGAGGGCCATCAGGTACGACGCGAAGGCCAGCGTGTAGTTGGTGCTGAACTGCCCTTGGAAGACGTACTGCACCAGCGGCAGGGTCTGGGCGTCGGGGCTGGAGAGGATGACCAGCGGCAGCAGGAAGTCGTTCCAGGCCCACAGGCAGGTGAGGATGCCGACGGTGGCGTTGATCGGACCCAGCAGCGGGAAGATCACCCGCCAGAAGGTGGTCCAGATCCCCGCGCCCTCGGTGAAGGCGGCCTCCTCCAGCTCCCGCGGGACGGAGTTGAGGTACCCCACGTAGATGAAGACGTTGAGCGCCAGACCGTAGACCACGTACAGGAAGATCAGGCCGACCTGGTTGTCCATGCCGAGCAGGGACGTCTGCTTCACCACCGGCAGCATGATGATCGGGAACGGGACGAACAGCGCCGAGACGAAGTAGTAGAACAGCCCCTTGAACAGCCGGCGGTGCATGTTCCGGGAGATGGCGTACGCGACCATCGAGTTGGTCAGCAGCGTCAGCACCACCGCCCCGACCGTGATGATCGCGCTGTTCAGTGCGGCGTGCGGGAAGTTGGTAAGCGTCCACGCCTCCCGGAAGTTCTCCCACCGCGGGTCGGCCGGCAGGGCGAAGCCGGCACCCGCCAACTCCTCGGGCTCCTTGAGCGCGGTGACCACGGCGAAGTAGAGCGGAATCAGCACGGTCAGCGACAGCACCGCCATCAGGGCGGTGAGCCACCAGTTGACCCGGACCCGCTCGCCCGGCCCACGGCTGCGGGCCCGGCGGAGCCGGCCGGCGGCGGTCGGCTGGGCCAGCGACGGAGCGGACATCAGGCGGACACCTCCCTACGGCGCAGGATGCGCAACTGGAAGATCGAGAAGGCGACGATGACCAGGAAGAAGAAGACCGCGTTGGCGGTCTGGTAGGCGAACTCGCCGCCCAGGAAGCCGCCGCGGTAGATCACCAGGGAGATGGACTCGGTCGCGGTGCCCGGGCCGCCGTCGGTCAGCGGGATGATGTGGTCGAACACGTTCAGGAAGTTCTTCAGCGACAGCACCATGTTGATGGTGAAGAACGAGGCGATCATCGGGAAGGTGATCGACCGGAACTGCCGCCACGGGTTCGCCCCGTCGATGGCGGCCGCCTCGTACAACTCGGTGGGGATGGTCTGCAACCCGGCCAGGTAGAGGATGATGGCGAAGGCGGTGGCCTGCCACACCGCGAAGACCACCACCGCCAGCCAGGCCAGCTTCTCGTTGGCCAGCACGCTGGTCGAGAGCGTCTCGCTGCCCAGCTTCTGTCCCAGGTACGGCAGGCTGTAGCTGAACAGGTAGTTGAAGACGTAGCCGACCACGAGGATCGCCATCACGTTGGGCAGGAAGAAGATGCCGCGCAACGTGTTGCGGAACATGATCCGTCCGTTGAGCCCGAGCGCGATGGCGAGGGCGATCACGTTGACCAGTAGCGTGCTGACGATCGCGAACTGGAACGTGAACAGGTAGGAGTGCCGGATCCGCTCGTCGAGGAAGATGTTGCCGTAGTTGCGCAGCCCGACGAAGTCCCAGTCGCCGTAGCCGGCGTAGTTGGTGAAGCTGTAGAAGACGCCGCGCAGCACCGGCAGGGTGTGGAAGACGAAGAAGAGCAGGAACGCCGGCAGCACCATCCAGTAGAAGGCGGCCGGCGCCCGGTTCCTGCGCCGGCGGACGCGGCCGGCCCGCGGCGGTTGACCGGTCTTCGTCCCGGGACCGGCGGTGGTCACCGAAGCCATGGCGTTTCCCCTTTCGCCGCTACGCCCGGCGCCGGGCGACCTTGTCCCACTCGTTGTCCAACGTGGACAGGTATGCCGCCTCGTCGCCGTCGATCAGGTACTGCTGGCAGATCTTGTCGAGCGGGATCGCCGGCGGGACCCGGTGGTCGGCGAAGCCCACCACCCGGTTCTCGACGAAGTACGGCAGCACGTCCGCGAGCGCGGGATCGGCGGGCGCGCTGTCCCGCAGCGGCGGCACCGCGCTCTGGTCCTTCGCGTACGCGGTGACCACCTCGGGGCGCATGACGTAGTTGATGAACTCCAGCGCCTCCTGCTCGTGCTCCGGTTCGCGGCCCATGGTGAGGGCGACGTCCACGCCGGAGACCAGCGCGGTGCGGGCCGGGTCGTCGGCGGGCATCGGGAAGAGCCCGATCTCGAAGCCGGGCTTGAACTCGCGGACGACCGGAATCGCCCAGCTGCCCTGGAGGTACATCGCCACCTCGCCCTTGGCGAAGGCCTGGTTGCCGTCGTTGTAGCCGCGCGACAGCCTGTCCGGCTGGGCCAGGTCGAACAGTTGCTTGAGGCGCTGCGCCACCGGCGGGTACCCCTGACGGAACGAGGTGCGGTCGGCCCGCAGGTCGTCGAAGAACCGTGGCGGCGGCAGGTACGCCGACAGCGCGTTCCACGCCGGCAGGATGGTCCAGGAGTCCTTGAGCGTGCCGTAGAAGGGCTGCACACCGGCGGCCTGGAAGGTCCGCGCCGCGCGGATCAGCTCGTCCCAGGTGCGCGGCACCTCGACGTCGTAGCGGGCGAAGAGGTCCTTGTTGTAGAGCACGCCGTCGGCGTTGTTGGCGAACGGGATTCCGTTGACCTCGTCCGGGCCGCCGGTGCCGAGGTCGTTGATGATGGTCAGGATGCCCGGGTTGATGGTCGCGGTGACGGGCTGGTCGGCGAAGTCGTAGAAGACGCCGGCCGAGGCCAGCTCGCTGTACGTGGCGCCGGCATTGAGGGTCAGCACGTCCGGGATGTCGTCGCGGACCAGCCGGGTCCGCAGCGCCGTGTCCGCGTTGGGTACGTGGTTCTGCACCACGTTGATGTCCGGGTGCTCACGCTCGAAGTCCGCGATGATCCTGTCGAAGGTCGCGATCGCCTCGGGCTTGAACTGGAAGAAGTCGAGCCGGACCCGGTCGTCGGCCGGCCCGACGATGCCACACGAACTCGCCACCACCGACAGGGTCAGCCACGCCAGGACGGCTGCGACACGACAGGCCACGGGCATCACCTCCACGCACTGCGGCCGGCTCCGGCGCACCTGGCAACCCCGACGGATCACCGCTGTGGGACCGGCGTCACCATTGATTACCTTCTACGCCGGGCCGTCAGGTCGCGCAAATCGGGGGCGACGATCCTCGGTACGCGCGAAGGACGACCGGTCAGGCGTGCCAGGAGCGCCAGAGCGCGGCGTACGCCCCACCGGCGCGGACCAGCTCGTCGTGGCTGCCCAGCTCGGTGATCCGGCCCTCGGCCAGCACGGCGACCCGGTCGGCGTCGTGCGCGGTGTTCAGCCGGTGCGCGATCGCGATCACGGTCCGCCCGGCGAGCACGGCGGACAGGGCCCGCTCGGTGCGCCGGGCGGTGGTCGGGTCGAGCGCCGCGGTCGCCTCGTCCAGGATCAGTGTGTGCGGGTCGGCGAGCACCAGCCGCGCCAGTGCCAGCTGCTGTGCCTCGGCGACGCCGAGCTGGCGGGCGCCGTCGCCGAGCTGCGTGTCGAGCCCGTCGGGCAGCTCGGCGTACCAGTCGGCGCCGACCGAGGCCAGCGCGGAGCGCATCCGCTCGTCGGAGGCGTCCGGCGCGGCGAAGGCGAGGTTGTCGCGTACCGATCCGATGAAGACGTGGTGTTCCTGGGTGACCAGGGCGATCCGCCGCCGGCGCTCGGCCGGGTCCAGGTCGGTGACCGGGCAGCCGCCGATGCTGACCACCCCCTGCCGTGGCGCGTCGATGCCGGCCAGCAGCCGGGCCAGCGTGGACTTCCCGGCGCCCGACGGGCCGACGATCGCCAGCCGCTCCCCCGCGCGTACGTCCAGGTCGATGCCGTGCAGCACGTCGGGACCGTCGGCGTAGCCGAACCGGGCGCCGCGCACCACGAGCGGCCCACCGGCCGACGCGGACGCCGCGCCGCGCGGCTCCGGCGGCACCTCGCCCACGCCGAGCACCCGGGCGAACGAGGCGAAGCCGCGCTGCGCCTGCTCGGTCCACTGCAGGATCCGGTCCAGTGGGTCGATGGCCTGCTGGAGGTACAGCGCGGCGGCGACCACCGCGCCGAGCGAGACCATCGCCCGCGACAGCAGGAGACCGCCGACGAGCAGCACCGCGGCGATCGGCACGGCGTAGCTGCCCTCCACCACGGGGAAGAACACGCTGCGCAGGGCGAGGGTGGCCCGTCGGGTGGCCCAGACCCGGGCGATGCGGCCGGTGCCGTACCGGATCCGCTGGTCGGCGAGGCGGAACGCCTCGACGGTGCGCGCCCCCTCGGCGGTGGTGGTCAGCGTTTCGGTCAGCTCGGCGGTGGCCGCGCCCTCGGCGAGGTAGGCGCCGCCGGCCCGGCGCAGGTACCAGCGGGTCACCGCGTAGATCGACGGCAGGCCGGCCAGCGCGGCCAGGCCGAGCAGCGGATGCAGCAGGAAGATGGCCCCGAACAGCAGCGCCAGCTGTGTCGACGCGATGACGATGGTGGGCACCACGTCGCGGACGGTGGTGCCCACGGTGGTCACGTCGACCGAGCTGCGCGTGGCGAGGTCCCCCGAGCCGGCCCGCTCGACCACGCCGACGGGCAGGCTGAGCGTCTGCCGGACGAACTCCTCGCGCAGCCGGGCCACCGCCCGCTCCCCGAACCGGTGCCCGGTGTACTGGGCGTAGCGGGCGAGCAGCGCCTGGGCCAGCACGCAGCCGACGATCGCCAGGGCCAGCCGGTCCATCGTGGAGGTGCCGGCGCCCGCCGCGACCTGGTCGACGATCCGGCCCAGCAGCCACGGCGGGGCGAGCCCGGCGACCGCGGCGGCGCCCTGGAGCAGCAGCACCACCAGGACCGCCCGGCGGTCCCGGCGGACCAGGTCCCGTACGGCTCGGCGGACGGTGGTCCGGTCCGCCACCGGCAGCCGGCTCACCGCAGCGCGCCCTGGGCGTCGGCCGGGTCGTCCCGGTCGAGGGCGTCGCTGTCCCGAGCCACCAGCCGCCGGTAGCCGGCGTCGGAGTCGAGCAGGTCGGCGTGGCTGCCGGTGGCAACGATCCGACCGGCGCGCAGGTGCGCGACCGTGTCGGCGTGCCCGAGCAGCAGCGGCGAGGTGGCGAGGATGACGGTGGTCCGCCCGGCCCGCGCCGCGTGCAGCCGTTCGGCGATCCGCGCCTCGGTGTGCGCGTCCACCGCCGAGGTGGGGTCGACCAGGATCAGCACCTCCGGCTCGGCGAGCAGCGCCCGGGCCAGCCGTATCCGTTGGCGTTGGCCGCCGGAGAGCGTGCGGGCGCGGGTGTCGATTTCGGTGGCGAGGCCGTCGGGCAGCGCGTCGACGACGTCCTCGGCCGACGAGGTGCGCAGCGCGGCTTCGATCGGGCCCGCACCGGTGTCCGCGCCGGCGCCGGCCAGGATGTCGCGCAGCGTCCCGGCGAACAGGTAGGAATCGTGGTCGGCGACCAGGATCCGGGCGCGCACCTCGGCGAGCCCGACCGCCGTCAACGGCACGTCGCCCCAGGTCACGTCGCTGACCACGTACCGGCCGAGCCGGTCGGCCAGGGCGACGGCGTCGGCCGGGTCGTCGGCGGCGACGGCGAGCAGCCGGCCGGCACGCACGGTCAGCCCGGTCATCGAGTCGTGCAGATCGGCCGGGCCGGCCGGCGCGGGCGCGTCCGCCGGCTGGCGGGCCACCGGCACACCCGGCGGGTCGGCGGGCGCCCGCGGCGGCCCGCCGACGCCGTCCGGGACGAGGTTGAGCAGGTCGGCGATGCGGCGGGCGGCGACCCGGCCCCGGATCAGCTCGTAGCTGCCCTCCAGCAGGAACCAGACCGGCACGACGAGGGTCGCCACGTACCCGTAGACGGCCACCATCTGCCCGACGGTGATGTCGCCGGTCACCGCCATCCGGGCCGCCAACCACACCACGGCCGCGAGGAAAAGGCCCGGTATGGCGACGGTGGAGGCGTCGATCCAACTGTTGACCGCGCCGACCCGGTAGCCCTCGGCGAGCAGGCCCTGGGAGCGGGCGGCGTACCGGCGGGCGAAGAGGCCACGCCCGCCGACGCCGGCGAGCACCCGCAGACCGGCCACGATGTCCCCGGCCCGACTCGTCAGCTCACCCTGCTGCTGCCGGTAGCCGGCCTCCGCGCGTTCCAGGCGGCGCAGCAGCGGCCCGACGACCACGGCGATCACCGGCACGCCCAGCAGCACGAACAGGGCGAGTGGCGGGGCCACCGACCAGAGCAGGACCGCCACGACGACGTACGCGACGACGGCGCCCACCCCCGGGCCGGTCAGCGTCAGCACCTGCGAGGTGTAGCCGATGTCCGAACCACCGACGGTGGCGACCTCCCCGGCGGCGAGCCGCCGCGGCAGCACGGCGCCAATGCGGGACAGGTGCCGCAGCAACAGCTCGGCGGAGCGGGCGCTCGCGTCCTCCCGGACGAAGGTCATCGTCCGGTGCCGCATGATGCCCAGGTACGCCAGCCCGACGCCCGCGACGACGATCGCGGCGACCCACAGCGCCAGGGCCCGACCGTCGCCGGTGCGCAAGCCGTCGTCGATGGCACGGGCGACGAGGTACGGCCGCACGGCGAGCCCGATCATCCACGCCGTACCGACCAGGCTGCCGCGCAGCACCCGACCGGTCTGGCAGCGCGCCAGCCACCAGATGTAGCGCAACGGCCCCCTGGTGTCCGGGATCCCGGGCTCGGGATGGGGAATCCGTGGGGGCACCGGCCCACGCTACCGACCCGACCGGCGCCCCACCCGCCCGGTATCCCGGTGCCGCCAGCGATCAGCGTTGCCGGCTCGGCGGGCCGCGACGCCTGCGGTGGGCCCGGGCCGGGTGCGGGCCCCACCGGCTGGCCGGGACCCGGTGCACTACCGTGCCAGCCGTGCCCATCCACGACGACGAGGTCCGAGCCACCGTCGATCAGGTACGCCGGCTGGTGGCGGCCCAGTGCCCCAAGTGGGCCGGCCTTCCCGTGACACCCCTGCCCGACGAGGTGGAGGGCACCGACCACGTGCTCTTCCGGATCGGCGACGAACTCGTCGCCCGGATGCCCAAGATCCCCGGGGCGGTCGACCAGGCCGATACCGACGCGCGGTGGCTGCCCTTGCTGGCCGCCCACCTGCCGGTGCGGATTCCGGTTCCGCTGCACATGGGCGAGCCGGGCGCGGAATATCCGTGGCGATGGACCGTGGTGCCGTGGGTCGCGGGAAGCACGCCGCCCAGGCTCGGTTGCGACGACGTACCCCTGGCCCGCGATGTGGCAGCCTTCGCTCGCGCCCTGCACAGGGTGGAGCCGGCCGGAGGTCCGCGCAAGCCACCGGGCACCCGCGGAGCCGCCCTGGTCCACGCCGATGAGGGTGTTCGCCGTGCGCTGCCCCGGCTCGCCGAGCATGACGACGGCTTCGATGTGACCGCGGCCGAGACGGCCTGGGACGCCTGCCTGGCTGCTCCGGACTGGGACCGGGATCCCGTGTGGATCCACGGTGATCTGCAGCCGGGCAACCTGATCACCGACGGTGGTCGCCTGGCCGCGGTCATCGACTTCGGCGCGCTCGGCATCGGCGATCCGGCGCCCGACGTGGCTCCGGCGCTGTGGACCTTCACCGGTGCGGCCCGGGACGCCTATCGGGAGGCGATCGGATACGACGACGCCACGTGGCGCCGCGCCTGCGGCTGGGCCCTCGCACCGTCACTGACCGGCATCGACTACTACCGGCACACCTTCCCCCGGATGGCCGAGCACGGCCGCCGCATGGTCCGGGCGGTGATCGCCGAACTGGTGTGAATGCCACTTCCAGCCGATCGCGAGGTCAGCGCGGCAGCGATTCCTGGCCGGCCAGGACCACCAGATCCTCCGGCACGGTCCAGGTCGTCACCGGTGCGTCGTGCAGCCGTACCAGGTAGGCGAGCGGCGGACCGGCGAGTGCCCAACGGGCGGCGGTGATGGTGGCCGCCCGCCCGCCGTGTGGGTCGCGCAGCAACCGGACCCGGGTGCCCGGCGCGTGCCCGTCGTCGCCCACCATCAGCAACGCGTCCAGGATCTGCCGGGCACCGGTCAGCGGCAGACCCGCCACGTAGGGCTCCCCCTCGTACCCGACGCGGGGGGTCATCATGGTCCGCAGCACCGCCGCGAGCCGGATCGCCTGCTGGCGGATCTGCCACTGCGGGCTGCGCTCGGCGGCGGCGAGCGCCTGCTCGATCGCCGACCAGAGCGCCGGCGGGTCCCGGTCGAGCAGCCGCCGAACCTCCCGGTCCAGCTCGGCGCAGGCCATGTCGACGGCGGTCTCCTCCCCCATCTCGGCCACCCAGGCGAGGTCACCCACGGCGGGCAGCAGCCCCGGCGACTCGGCCGCCACGACGACGTACCCCGTCGCGAGCAGGTCCTGGCGGTCCTCGCCGGAATACAGCGGGCCGACGCCGGTGGCGCCCCGCGTGGGCGGGAAGCGGTCGACGAGGTGCCCGGCCCGGCCGTCCGGCAGCGTGGCGGCGCGGCGGGTGTCGGCCACCCGCTCGGCCGGCGACCGCCGCTCCCGCTGCTCGACCAACGACTGGCGGTGGGAGTCGCCGCCGACCGGATAGATCGTCCGCCCGGAGCAGCCGAGCGTCTCGCCCGGCCGCAACCCGGCCGCCTCCATCTGGCGGGCCGCCACCGAGTACGCGACGCCGGTGCGGGCTGCCTCGGCGCGGATCGCCCGCTTGCGCGCTCGGCCCGGGCGTGAACTCTGGCGAGGATTCTGATCGGTCATGACGCCTCCGGTGCAGCCCCCACGCCCCGCACCGAACAGGCGACGTTTCCGACGCACGCCGACGACCGGGACAACGGCGCGGAGTCGGAGACTCTTGGCCCTCGGTGTGCTCAGGCGTGGGCTGACGCACCGGGCGCGGGCAGGCGCTCCACCTCACCCGATGCTATCGCGACGACCGGTTTCGCGAAAACGGCCGCGCGAGCGCCGGGGCGGGCGCGATGCTGGAGCCGAACCGCAGCCGATCGGCCGACACGTCCTAAGGCGGCAGCGCATGCCCGACGATTCCCGGTACCAGGCGGCCCTGGACACCGCCCAGCGCCTGCTCGGGCAACCGTTGACGCTGCCGCTGGCCGATGGTGAGCCCGCAGTCGGTCAGGACTTCCGGCGGCTGGCCACCGAGCACACCTTCGGTGACTCGTGGCCTCGACCGGGCCTCGACCTGCGCAGCCGCTGCCTGATCTCGGTGGCCGTCGCCGCGGCGCTCGGCACCCACGAGCCGCTGCGCGGGCAGTTGCGCATCGCGCTGACGTCCGGCGTGACCAAGGAGGAGATCGTCGAGCTCTTCATCCACCTGGAGGCGTACGCCGGCGCGGCCCGGGCGTTCGACAGCTACCAGGTGGCCGCGGCGGTCTTCGGTGAGCGCCGCTGACCGCCCGTGAGCATCCCTCAACGATCGGAGTGGAGCACCATGACCAACACCACCGGCACGACCGTCGCCCTGGTCCACGGCGCCTTCGCCGACAGCTCGAGCTGGAACGGAGTGGTCGCGCGGTTGCAGGCCGCCGGCATCACCACCACCGCCATCCCCAACCCGCTGCGCGGCCTCGCCGAGGACGCCACGTACGTCGCCAGCGCACTCCAGCAGATCTCCGGGCCGGTGCTCGCCGTCGGGCACTCGTACGGCGGGGCGGTCATCACCAACGCGGCCGCGATGGCCGACAACGTCGTCGGCCTGGTCTACGTCGCCGCCTTCGCCCCCGACCAGGGCGAGAGCCTGATGCAGATCGAGGGCGACTCCAAGGACAGCGTGCTCACCTCGGCGCTGCTCCAGCAGAGCTACCCGACGGCGAAGGGCACCGAGACCGAGTTCCGGATCGACCCCACCAAGTTCCGCGACGCGTTCGCCGCCGACGTCTCCCCCACCGACGCCGCCATCATGGCGGCCACCCAGCGGCCGATCTCCGTACTCGGATTCTCCGAGACGACCGGGACGCCCGCCTGGAAGAAGCTCCCGGCCTGGGCCGTGGTGCCCACCGGTGACAAGGCCGCCGGCACCGACGTCCTCCGCTCCATGGCTCAGCGCGCCAAGGCGATCATCACCGAGGCCGAGGGCTCGCACGTCATCATGGCCAGCCAGCCGCAGACGGTCACCGACGTGATCATGCAAGCCCTGCAGGGCAGCCGATGACGCACGAGGCCAGCGCCGAGCGCGCCTACGAATACTTCTGCGAGGGGCTGACGTCGGGTCGGTGGGGCAGCTTCTTCGACCTCCTCGCCGCCGAGGTGGACCTGCTCTGGCCGTACCCGCCGAACGCCGGGGAGTACACCGGGGCGGACGGGCGGGACAAGCTGATCGAGTTCTGCGGTCAGCTCGGCGGCGAGGGCAATCGGCTCACCGACATCGACGTCATCTGCCGCACAGTGGGCGACGAGAGCGTCGTCTTCGAGGACCACAGCCAGGGCGTCTTCGGCGGCCAGCCGTACGACGGACGGCACTGCGTCATCCTGACCATGCGCGACGAGCAGGTGATCGGGTTCCGCGAGTACACGGCACCGGCCGGCTGACCCGTCTCGGCCGGCGATCCACGGGGATCACCGGCAGGCGGCCACCCGGGTAAAGTGCGGTCGGTGCCGAGATCGAAGGATCCGCTGTACGTGGTAGCAGACGTTCATGGTCACCGGGCCGAGTTGCGGGGGGCGCTTCGCGACGCAGGGCTCGTCGACAGCACCGGGCAGTGGTCCGGAGGTACCGCCCGCCTCTGGCTGCTGGGCGACTACGTCGACCGGGGCCCGGACGGCATCGGCGTCATCGATGACGTTCGGAGGCTCACCGACGCGGCCGCGGCGGCGGGTGGCGAAATCGGCGCGCTGCTCGGCAACCACGAGGTGCAGCTGCTGGCGGCACACCGCTTCGGCACCACACCCGTTGCGGGTTGGGACGAACCCGGTGGCTTCCGGGGTGGGTGGGCGCGGTTCGGCGGACGCGAGGAGGACCTACGTCGGCTGACAGCGGAGCACATCGCCTGGATCGAGGGCCTGCCGGCGGTCGCGGTCGTCGACGGGTACCTGCTGGTTCACTCCGACACCGTGCGGTATCTCGAGTTCGGGCGGAGCGTCGCCGAGGTCAACGCGGAGGTGACCGCCGCTCTGGGCCGCTCGGACAGCACGGCCTGGCTGGAGTTCTGCACGATCATGAGTGATCGCGGCGCATTCCGCGACGGCGCGTCGCCGCGTCCCGACGATCCGGTGTCGACGATGCTGAGCACGCTTGGCGGGGACGTGCTCGTGCACGGGCACAGCACGCTCACCAAGTATTTCGGGGTGGCGCCGGAGGCCGTCCGGGAAGCGCTGCGGTACGCGGGCGGTCGGGTCCTCGCCATCGACGGTGGGGTCTACGAGGCTGGTCGCATCCTGCTCACCCGGCTCGTCTAAGGCGGGCGTGGGCCGGAGCCTTGCCGGCTCCGACCCACGCTGGACGCCTTACGGGGTCGGATACTCCGTGACGTAGACCGGCGCGCCGACGCGCGTCGTGTCGGCCGCTTCGCCCACGCCGTTGACGACGTGGTCGATGGTGCCGGCGCTGAGGTTGACGGTCATGATGTGGTGCAGCCGGACCCCCGGCGTGACCGGGACCTCGAAGCCGTTCTCGGTGTGGATCGACGGGTTGTTCTGGTTGAACACGTAGACCCCGCCGCCGTACAGGGTGTGGTGCTTCACCCGATCGCCCACCTTGTAGCCGGCGAAGCCCTCGACCGGGCCGTTCATCCAGTCGGCCTGCGTCGGCGGGTCGTACGGCAGCTCGTTCTGGTACAGGATGGTGGTGCCGTACTCGCCGTTCCAGACCGTGTTGTAGCGCTGGAAGTGCTCGACGAACAGGCCGGTGGCCGTCACGTGGTCGCCGTTGATGACGGCGCCGTAGCGACCGGTGTTGGTGCGCCAGCGGTCGGTGTCGCCGTTGACGCCCTCGGTGAAGCCCTCGAGGCCGTGGTCTCCGCGCCAGACCCAGGTGTGGTCGATGAGGACGTGGTCGCTGTTGACCTCGAGCGCGATGTTGGCCTTGCCGACGTGCGGTCCCCCCAACCGGAAGTACACGTCGGACAGCGTGATCGGGTTGGTCGGGGTGCTGGCGTTGCGGCCGTGCTTGCGGCCGACGCGCAGCAGAACCGGCGACTCGGTGGCGCCGGCGTCGATGGTGACGCCGGCGACGACCGCCCCGGGTACGCCGGCGACGTCGAGCGGGACGGCGCCGTCGACCGCGGTGAGCGTGGCGTGCCCGATGCCGAGGACCACGGTGTCCGGGCGCCGGACCTCGATGCTGCGCGCGACGTCGTACACGCCGGGGGTGAGCAGCAGGTGCTTGCCCCGGGCGAGCTGGCTGTTGATGACGTGCACCGGGTCGGACGGCTTGGCGATGAAGAAGTCGCGGATCGGTATGGTCCGGCCCACCGTCATGCCGTCGGCCCAGGAGACGCCACGGGTGTCGCGCTGAGCGGCGGGCACCCGGACGTTGTAGCGGCCCTGGGCGTCGACGAAGAGGTACGGCTTCTCCCGGCTCAGGGGGGTGGTCTGCAGGGTCGTGTACGGCGGGTTGGGGAAACCGACGTCGTCGGGGGCGCCCTCGACCCCGGCGAACACCTGGTTCCACACGCCGTTGGACCAGCCGGCGATCTCGCTGTTACGGGTGAGCCACTGCTGCTGCGAGCCGTTGGTGGTGGCGGGCAGCCGCGAGTCGGCGATGAAGCCACCGCTGGCGAACTGCGGGCCCGCGGTGCAGTAATCCATCAGCGACAGTCCGCCGCCGTTGATGTCGAGGCGACGCATCGACACGGCCTGGGACACCGCCCAGAAGTTCGCCGACGACCGGCAGCCGTCCTGGCCCGCAGCGTTGATGGTGAGCGACAGGTTGGACAGGGTGCGCCAGAAGTTGACAAGCGCGAGGCAGTTGCTCGTGCCGCCGTCGGCCAGGCAGCGGTTGTAGACCTCGATCTTGCCGTTGACCCTGACGTCGGTGGGTGTGGCGCCCAGGCCGGAAACCTCGGTGTAGTAGCCGACCTTGGCCTGCAACGGTTGCCCGGCGGTGCCGTAGCTGCCCGGCTTGAACAGGTACGCGTGCCGCTCGGTGCCCATCTCGTTGTCGACCTGCCGGGCGTGCGCCGCGTCGAGCGTCGCCTGGATCTCGGCGGTGGGCATGCTCGGGTCGAAGATCGTGACGTTGGGGCCGAAGTCCGGTGTGTCGTACGTCGGCGGGCCGGCGGTGGCGGCCGTGCCGGTCATGGTGACGGCGGTCGTCAGCGCGAGACCGAGCACGAGCGTGCGGCCGGGTCGCCGACGCATCACACGGGGCTGATTTGTCATCTGGTTCGTCCTCCCCGCTGGCCCGGATCAGACGCCGGACGCAGCTGAACTGTGAGAGCGCTCTCTTTCTACCCCGGATATCGGCTGTACGCCATATTCAGCCTCGCTTCGGTGTCGCCCGGCCCGCCGCGCCGCCGCGCTGCCGGGGATGCGAGGGTCGGTGGATGACGACCAAGATTGACTTCAAGAAGGCCCTCGACACCTATCAGGCTCCACGGGGCCGGTTCCGGGTCGTTCACGTGCCCGACCTGCGCTACCTCATGATCGACGGCCGCGGCGACCCCAACACCTCACCCGCGTTCACCTCGGCGGTCGAGGCGCTCTATCCGGTGGCGTACAAGCTGAAGTTCGCCAGCAGGACAGACCTCAAGCGTGACTACGTCGTCCCGCCGCTCGAAGGCCTGTGGTGGGCCGAGGACATGGATTCCTTCACCTCTGCGCGCGACAAGTCGCGGTGGAACTGGACGCTGCTGCTCATGGTGCCGGAATGGATCACCGAGGCCATGGTCAGCGCCGCGGTCGAGCAGGCCGGGGTGAAGAAGCAGCCGGCGCGTCTCGAGGACGTCCGCCTGGAGACGCTGTCCGAGGGGTTGTGCGTGCAGACGCTGCATGTCGGTTCCTTCGACGACGAAGCAGACGTACTCGCGGACATGCATCGCACGTTCATCCCCGGCCAGGGGTTCCAGATGGCGGGCACCCACCACGAGATCTACCTCAGCGACTTCCGCAGAGTCGCGCCCGACAAGCAGCGCACGATCCTCAGGCAGCCGGTCACCTCGGCCACACCCGTTGCGTAGACGGTGCGTCCACTCGCGCTGATACCGGGTCGGCTCGGCGGAATCCGAGAGCTCGTATAGTCGTGGCGGTGCACATGGACCAGGTCCGGCAGGCATACGCGTCCGTCGCTGAGCTCTACATCGAGCTGTTCGGTACGAGCCAGCAGGTCCACGCCGACGACCTCGCGTTCATCGAGCGACATCTGGCGGGCCGACCTGGCACGGTGCTCGATCTGGGCTGCGGACCCGGCCACATCACCGGTCACCTTCGCTCGCTCGGCGTCGACGCCACCGGAATCGACATGGTCCCCGAGTTCATCGCCCATGCGCGGGCGGCCCATCCGAGCGGTAGCTACCAGCTCGGGACGATGGAGGACCTCGCGGTTGCCGACCATTCCATCGCCGGCATCCTGGCCTGGGGCTCGTTGATCCACCTGCCGCCGGAAGATCTCGACGGCGTGCTCGCTGAGTTCCGGCGAGTGCTGGCCCCGTCCGGAACGTTGGTGGTTGCTCTCTTCGTGGGTGACGAGGTCGCCGCCTTCGACCACAAGGTCGTGACCGCCTATCGCTGGCCCGTCGACGAGTTCTCCGAGCGACTGGCACGAGCCGGCTTCACGGAGATCGAGCGCCTGCAGCGGCCCGGCGACCGCACCCATCGGCCGCACGCCGCCATCGCGGCAGACGCCACCGACGAGTGAGCTGAGCCGGCGAGCCCCCTAACCCGCGGTGGCGCGGCGGGCCGTGCTGAACCGGCGTTGGTAGGCGGCAGGGCTGATCGACAGCTTCCTGGCGAAGACCCGTCGCATGCTCTCGTAGCTGGGGAACCCGGCGAGGGTCGCGGCCTGCGTGGCGGTGTGTCCCTGGTCAAGCAGTGCCCTGGCCAGGTCGAACCGGATGTTCTCCACGTAGCGGGCCGGTGTCGTGGACAGCTCGTCGTGGAAGAGCCGGGTGAGGTGCCGCGTGCTCACGTTGAGGTGTTTCGCGAGTTCGCCGAGCGAGTGGTCGCCGCGGGGGTTCGCCGTCACCAGGTCGGTGATCCGGCGCAGAGCCGGCGAGCGGGGCGGCGGTCCCTGCAGCGGCGCCGAGAACTGGGACTGGCCGCCGGCACGCTGCATGTACACCACCAGGGCGCGCGCGACGTCGCGCGCCAGGCCGGGCCCGTGGTCCTCCTCGACGAGAGCGAGCGCCAGGTCGATGCCGGCCGTCACCCCTGCCGACGTGTACGTGGTGCCGTCGCGGACGTAGATCGCGTCGGGCTCGACGCGGCACGTCGGATACCGGGCGGCAAGCTCGTGGGCGACCTGCCAGTGCGTGGTCGCGCGCTTGCCGTCGAGGACGCCGGCGGCGGCGAGGACGAACGCCCCGGTGCAGATGGACGCGACCCGGCCGGCCGCGGCGGCCGGTATCCGTGCGGCGTCCGCCAGGTCGGCGGGGACACGGACGCGGGGATAGAGGTCGGACCCGGCCACCAGCAACGTGTCGACGGCCGGCTCCGAGGAGACGGCGCCGTCGACCGCGATCCGGACCCCGAGGCTCGACGTGACCTCCGCACCGGACGGCGACAGCAGCATGATCCGGTAGTCGGCACCGAAACGGTTGGCCTCCTTGAACACCTCCGCGGGACCGGCGACGTCCAGCAACGTCACTCCGTCGAATACGAAGATCGCGACGCGGTGGGGACCCGCGTTCACCACGTCGGTCCTGTCGAGCCGGATCCGTCCGGTGAGCGGCCGGACCCTGGTGGCACTGACCGCCGTCGGGTCGGCGAAACAGCAGGCTGCGACACCGCTCATTGGTAGCACGCCAATAACGGGGAGGACGGGAAACCTTCGTGGGCGGGTTATGCACGTCACGACCGTTACCGGTAAGGACGGGACTCGGGCGGGCGCTCGACCGCGATGGCGCCCGTCCGGATATGGGTGATTCCTGGCCGGTCGAGGGCGGCGGCGTACGACGATCGGTGGGCAGCATGGAGGGTGGCTAAGGCAGTCCGCGCACGTTCACCGAGAGGTCAGAGATCATGCCAGAGGTCGTCGCGGGGTTGGAGATTCCTGAGACGGCGGCGGTCGCCGAAGCGACCAGGCGCATCCAGGAGACGACCAGCCCCCTCATTTACCACCACTCCCGACGGGTCTTCTTCTTCGGCCAGATTCACGCGCGCAAGCTTGGCGTGGCACCGGACCCGGAGCTGCTCTACCTGGCGGCCATGTTCCACGACACCGGGCTCCTGACTCCCTTTTCCGACGTCGAGCAGCGCTTCGAAGTCGATGGCGCCGACCACGCGCGCAAGTTCCTCCTGGACCAGGGCTTCTCGAAGGACGCCGCCGATACCGTCTGGACGGCGATCGCGCTGCACACCACGCCCGGCATCCCCGACCGGATGGGCCCGGAAATCGCGACCACGTACCTCGGTGTCCTGACCGACGTGCGCGGCCTCGGCCTGGACGAAATGAACCACGATCAGCTGGATGAGATCCTCGCCGTCCATCCGCGAGGAGACTTCAAGAACGGTTTCCTGCGGGCGTACGTCGACGGGCTGAAGGACCGCCCCGAGACCACGAACGGCACCGTGAACTCCGACGTGCTCGAACACTTCATCCCCGGCTTCCAGCGCGTGACGACGGTCGAGCGCATGCTCGGTGCGCCCTGGCCGAGCTGATCGGACATCGGCTGGTACGGATATCGACACGGGGAGCCTCGATTGGCCAAGGTGATAGTGGGAGCCACTCCCTTTCAGGGGCACGTGAGCCCGGTCCTCACGGTCGCGGCGGACCTGGTCCGGCGTGGCCACGAGGTGGTCGTGTACACCGGAGCCCGGTTCGAGGAACGCGCTCTGGCGATCGGAGCGCGGTTCCAGGCTCTGCCTGCGGAAGCCGATCTCGACGACCGGAGGTTGGACGCCCTCTTTCCGGTGCGGGCCACGGTGCCGCCAGGGCCGGCGCAGTTGTCGTTCGACTTCGAGCACTTCTTCCTCGGTCAACTGCCCGCGCAGGTGCGGGGTCTACGGGCGCTGCTGGCGACGTTCCCGGCCGATGTGGTGCTCGGCGAGCTGGGGTTCTGGTCGATACCGGTGCTCAGCCTCTCCGCGGCGCCGGAGGAACGCCCGACGCTCGTGACGCTGGGCTCTGTCCCCCTGCTGATCCAGAGCGAGGACACTCCCGCGTTCGGCCCCGGCATCCTGCCGACACCGGGCGAGGAGGCCCGCGCCCGCAACCGAGCGATGAATGCCGAGGTGCGCCAGGTCTTCGCCGAGCTGCAGAGCTTCGGCGAGGCGACGCTGGAGTCGTTGGGCGTGACGATGCCCGATTACCTCTTCGATGTGCCCTTCCGCCGTACGGACCACTACCTGCAGCTCACCGTGCCCGGCTTCGAGTACCCCCGCGGCGACCTGCCGGAGCACCTGCGGTTCGTCGGTGCGCTTCCTCCGGCCCCCAGCGGCGACTACGTGGAGCCGGCATGGTGGCACGAGCTGTCGGCCGGCCGGCCGGTGGTGGTCGTCACCCAGGGAACCGTCGCCAACACCGATCTGCACGAACTGCTCATCCCCACGGTGTGCGCCCTCGCCGACCTCGACGTCCTCGTGGTGGCCGCCACCGCGCGCGAGGACGGGCCCGACCTGGTACGTCAGGCCCTGGCCGACGTGCCGGACAACGTGCGGCTGGCCAGCTTCGTACCGTTCGACCGGCTGCTGCCACACGCCGACGCGTTGGTCACCAACGGCGGCTACGGCGGGGTGCAGACCGCCCTGTACCACGGTGTGCCGCTGGTGGTCGCCGGTGCCAGCGAGGACAAGCCGGAGGTCGCCGCCCGCGTCGAGTGGAGCGGCACCGGCCTCAACCTGCGCACCAGCACGCCGGCGGCGACCGAGGTACGCGCCGCGGTGCGGACGGTGCTGCGCGACCCGGGCTACCGCTCCCGCGCCGGCATGCTGGCCAAGGAGATCGGCCAGTACGACCCGTTCGCGGCGATCGCCGAGATCGTCGAGGTGGCCGCCCGCCGCTGATGGCGGCGACCGGTCAGGCGGCGTACACCTCCAGTTCGGACAGTTGCCCCGCCGGCCAGCCGGTGTTGCCGGTGACGGTGATCCGCACGTACCTGGTCTGCCGGGCGCTGAAGGAGAGGGTGACCTGGTTGCCGGTGGCCGGGTCGAAGGTGCGGCCGCCGGCGGCGACGACGGTGGCGAAGGTGGCCCCGTCGGCGCTGCCCTGCACCGCCAGGGTTTGCGTCCGGCTGGCCCAGGCCGTCGAGGGCGGTAGCTTGAGCACCACCCGCCCGACCGTGCTCGACGCACCCAGGTCGACCTGCACCCACTGCGGGAACGCGCTGTTGGCGCTCTCCCAGTAGCTGCCGGCGTCGCCGTCGACGACGTTTCCCGAGGCGTAGCCCTGGACGTGGCTGCTTTCGGCGGTCGGGCGGCCCCGGGCCAGGTTCGCGGCGGCCGGGGGCTCGGTAGTGGCCGTGACGGCGTTCGAGGAGGCCGAGGTGTTCCCGGCGGTGTCCCGCGCGGTGACGGTGAAGGTGTACGCGGTCGAGGGGCTGAGCCCGCTCACGGTCGCCGTCGTCCCGGTGACGGTCGCGACCACCGTGCCGCCCTGGCGGACCTGGTAGCCGGCCACCCCCACGTCGTCGACCGAGGCCGTCCAGGCCAGGGACACGCTGCTGGCCGTCCGCCCGGTCACGCTCAGGCTGCCGGGCGCGGTGGGTGGGGTGTCGGGCTGCCCGGTCGCGGCGTAGACCTCCACCTGGGCGAGCTGTCCGGCCGGCCAGGCGGTGTTCGCGCTGACGGCCAGCCGGACGTACCGGGCGGCGGTGCCCGGCAGGGCGATCGTGACGGTGTTGCCGGTCGCCGGGTCGAAGGCCCGTCCGGCCGCCGGGGCGATGGTGGCGTACGAGGCGCCGTCGGCGCTGCCCTGCACGGCGATGGTCTGGGTACGCGCCGGCCAGCCGGCGGGTAGCCGCAGCACGATCCGGCCGACGCCGTAGCTCGCCCCCAGGTCGACCTGCCACCACTGGGGGAAGGAGCCGTTGACGCTCTCCCAGTAGCTGGCGAGGTTGGCGTCCACCGCGTTCGCCGCAGGGTAGGGGCCGTTCTGGCTGCTCGCCGCGGTGGGTCGCCCGGCTGCGAGGTTTCCGCCGGGCGTCGGGGGCGGCCCGCCGACCACCGGCGGGGTGGGCCGTACGGGGGTGAGGGCGAGCTGGCCCTTGAGCATCCGGCCGCCGTCGGCGGTGATCCGCAGGTAGTAGTCGGCGGAGCAGGCAACGCCGTCCTCGTCCAGCGCCCGGATGCCCACGCCGGACGGGCTGGTGGCCTGCGTCTCGGCCGTCTTGGCGATCTGGTTGCCCTCGTTGAACTCGTCGAACATCGACACGTACAGCCCCTGCGCGCCGAGGCGGATCATGTTGTATAGGTGTCGCCAGTAGAAGTCGCCGTGCCGGCGGTGCCCCGCGGAGAGGTCGCCGGGCATCACGCACGGTTGGTAGTCGATGCCGCGCGCCGCGCAGTCCGCCTGGTCGGGGACGTTGACGTTGGTGTAGTAGGAGTCGAGTTCGTCAAGCGTCCGGGCGCGGCCGACCATCCACGGCGAGATCATGTGGAAGGCGTGGTAGACGTCGAGGAAGCCGGGTCGGGAGTCGTTGATGCTCTGCCGCCAGTGGGTGGGCACGCCGCCGATGACGTAGCAGCCCTGGGCCTTGAACCAGTTGACCACCTCCAGGCAGGGCGCCGGGGCGAACGGCCGGCCCGGGTCGTCGAAACCGAAGCCCCAGATGCAGACGACCGGCTTGCCGTTCTGTCGCGCGTACGCGGTGGAGGCGGTGTGCGCCGACATCTTCGTCGTCCAGTCGGTCTTCAGCTCCGCCTGCATGTTCGTCCAGCCGGTGACGTCGTACATGAGGTAGAACTTGCGGCCGTGGCGCTCGGCGGCGGAGCGCACCTTCTGCGCCATCGCGTCGCGGGTCGGCCCCTCGTCGCCGAACGGGTTGAACCGCTGCAACGCCGCGGTGTCGCAGCCGTACTCCTGCATCCACCGGAAGTGGGTGTCCACGGTCTGCTGGTCGTAGGAGGAGAAGAGGGTGGCCGGCTGACCGTTGCCGAGCTGCGGATAGGCCGTCGGGTAGCCGTGGGTGTACTCGCGCATGTCCGGCCAGGACACGATGGTCGTGTTCGTCGGCGAGGGCGGCTGGAACCGGTCGCGACTCCAGTGCCACCAGCCGCCGATCGGCGCGGAGTCGCCCGGGCAGCTGAACCAGCCCTGGTAGCCGACGCTGACCTTGCCGACCACGTCGCCGGGTGGGCTGGCGGCCCGGGCCGGCGTGCCCAGGGCGGTGAACAGCTCGGTGGTGGAGGCGGCGGCGAGGGCGGAGCCCGCCACCACCGATCTGACGAAACCACGACGCGAGACCGACATGACGGGCGCTCCTTCGGGACGGGAAGGCATCGACGGTCATCGTCGCAGTACCGAACACGTGAGCGCAAGAATACGACTGAGCGCCGAAATTAACCGCGTGATCGGAGAAGGATCTGGCCGAACCGGCGGCCCGGTAGGCCCAGGCCCACCCCCGATCGGCGAACCAGCCCCACTGCGTCCCACGCCTGTCTCGGACGTCGACGAGAACGATCTCGGCTTCGGCGTCGGCGGCATGGAACGGGTGGCCGTGTTTCCTCTGTGGGGCTGGACCGTCGCCCTCGGCGCACGGCTGTGGGTCGGTGCGGCTCAGGACGCCTCGAGCCGGGCCAGGTCGCGCAGCGCGTAGCGGCGATGCGCGCAGTGCTCGCGGAACACCACCCGCAGGCAGTCAGCGACCGAACGCGACTCCACACCCCAGACCGGGGCGGGCGCGGCGCTGCGCCAGCTCGGCGTCGGTGACCGTCGCGACGGCCGCGCCCACCTGCGCACACCGCTCGCCGTAGAGCGCCAGCACCTCGGCGTACGACGGTGTGGCGGCCAGGTCGATGCCCAGCTCCGGCGTGGCCCGCGCCGGGTAGTCGGTGGGCGGCAGGGCCAGCCGGTGGCACGGCGTCGGCTCGTCGCGAACCATCCGACCGACCCAGGTGTCCACGGCGAACACCAGGTGTCGCAGCGTCTCGACGAACGACCACTCGCCGTCGACCCGCTCGTGGCGGGCGGTCTCAGGCAGCCGCTCGGCCTGGGCGATCGTGCCCGACCAGAGCCGCACGGTCGTGTCCCACATCGCCCGGAAGTCGTCGGCGGACCGCATCGCCCGCAACCGCACCCGCTCCGGATGCCGTCGATCGAGCTCGGCCGCGACGAGCGCGGTGACGTCGACGTCGCCTACGACCACCCGGCCAGCCTGTCCACCATGGCCGGACACGAGCAGGTCGGCGACCTCCGACGCGACGATCCGGACCCCGGTCAGGTCGCAGTCGCGAAACGTCGCGCCGCTGAGATCGACACCGGTGAAGGTCGCACCGCGAAACGCACCGGTGTCCGTCTGCTCCCCCGTCATCGCGCCATTGTCCACCGCCGGGAATCCGGCCCGGTCAGCCCTCGTCGAGGAACTCGTCGATCATCGGAGCCAACCAGCCGGCGCGGTACGGGATGCCGGTGTGGGTGGTGCCGGGCAGGATGGCCAGCCGGCAGGCCGGCACGCCGGTCAGGTCCCCCGGCACCGCGCCGCCGAGCAGGCGGAACATGGCCACGGCGTGTTCGGGCTGCACGATGTCCGCGTCGCCCAGCACGATCATGGTCGGCGCGCAGAGCGCGCGGATCTGCTCGGGCGTCCACCGGGGCAGGTTGGCGTCCAGCACCTTCATCTTGGTGACCAGGTTGGCCCAGCCCGCCGGGTCCGGGGCGGTGCGCAGGTACTCCTCGTGGAACTCCGAACCGTGCAGGTGCTCCGGCTGGAGGTCCTGGATGCCGTCGAGCAGTCCCGGGTGCAGGCCCGCGTCGTCGAAGCTCACCGAGGCGAGCACCAGCCGTCCGACCCGGTCGGCGTGGTCGGTGCCGAGCCGCAGCGCGACCGCCGCACCCATGCTCCAGCCGAACACGTCCACCCGCTCGACGCCGAGGCGGTCGAGCAGCGCGATCACATCGGTCGCGAAACTCTCCACAGTCAGGGGGCGGTCGACGTCGGGGGTGTGCCCGTGCGCCTGCAACTCCACGGCGATCACCCGCCGGGTCTTCGCCAGGCTCGGCAGGATCGTGCCGAACGAGGTGCCGATGCCGGAGAGCGCGCCGTGGACCAGTACGACCGGGCGGCCCGCACCGTTGCCATGTTCCTCGTGGTAAATGTCCATGCCCCCACGGTGCGCCCGGGCACTTACGGTCCCCTTCAGCTCGGCTTACCGCCGCTAGGATGAGCGCCGTGCGATTCCGGGTGCTCGGTCCGCTCTCCGTCGACACCGACGCGGGTGAGCCGGTCGTCGTGCCCGGCGCCAAGGTACGCATGCTCCTGGCCGACCTGCTGGCCAACCGCAACCAGGTGGTCTCCGCCGATCGCCTGATCGACGACCTGTGGGGCGACGACGCGCCGGCCAATCCCGCCGGCGCCCTCCAGGTCCGGGTGTCCCAGCTGCGCAGGGCGCTCAACGACGCCGAGCCCGGCGCCCGCGACCTGATCGAGTCCCGACCGCCCGGTTACCTGCTACGCGCCGACGACGTGGACGCCGACCGCTTCGCCGAGCTGGCCGGCGCCACCGACGTCGACCGGCTGACCGCGGCGCTCGCGCTGTGGCGCGGCGAGGCGTACGCCGACGTGGCCGACGCCGAGTTCGCCCGCGCGGAGGCGACCCGGCTGGCCGAGCAGCGGCTGGTCGTGCACGAGCGGCTGGCCGAGGCCCGGCTGGCCCGCGGCGAACACGACCTGGTCGCGGCGGACCTCGCCGAGCTGGTCGGTCGGTATCCGCTGCGCGAGGGCCTGCGCGCGGTGCAGATGCGGGCGCTGTACGCGGCCGGTCGCCAGTCGGAGGCCCTGGACAGCTACGCCGACCTGCGCGACCACCTCGCCGACGAGCTGGGCCTGGACCCGGGGCCGGAACTGGTCGCCCTGCACCGAAGGATCCTCGCGCAGGACGACGGCCTCAGCGCCCCGCCGAAGGCGGCGATCATCCGCAACAGCCTGCCGGCGCAGCTCGACGAGCTGGTCGGTCGGGCCGAGGCGCTGGCCGAACTGCGCGCCCTGCTGCCCCGACGACGGTTGGTCACCTTGATCGGGCCCGGCGGTGTCGGCAAGACCCGGCTGGCCACCGAGGCCGCCCGGGCGCTGCCCCTGCCCGACGGCGCCCATCTGGTCGAGCTGGCCCCACTGCCGTCCGGTGATCCACGCATCGCCGAGCAGGTGCTCGACACGCTCGACCTGCGCGAGACCGCCGGCGCCAGCGTGTCCGCCATGGACCGGCTCTGCTCCGCGCTCCGGCAGCGGCACCTGCTGCTCGTCCTGGACAACTGCGAGCACGTGATCGAGTCGGTCGCCGCGGTGGTGGCCCGGCTCCTGCGGGACGCGCCCGAGGTGACCGTGCTGGCCACCAGCCGGGAGCCGCTCGGGCTCACCGGCGAACTGCTCTGGGAGGTGCCGCCGCTGGCCCTGCCGCAGGACAGCGCGCTCGACGCGGTCCGGCGCTCGGCCGCAGCCCGGCTCTTCGCCGCCCGCGCCGCAGCCCAGCAGCGCGGGTTCCGGCTCGACGAGCGGACCGCTCCCGTCGTGGCCCAGCTCTGCCGCCGGCTGGACGGCCTGCCGTTGGCCCTGGAACTGGCCGCCACCCGGGTCCGCGCGCTCGGCGTGCAGGGCGTGGTGGACCGGCTCGACGACCGCTTCCGGCTGCTCAGCACCCAGCAGCGGGACGTGCCGCCACGGCAGCGGACGCTGACCGCGGTGATCGGCTGGAGCTGGGATCTGCTCGACGACGCCGATCGCGCGGTGCTGGCCCGGCTGGCGGTGTTCGGCGACGGCTGCACCCCGGAGGCCGCCGAGTTCGTGTGCCAGGCCGATCTCGACGCGCTGGCCCGGCTGGTGGACCGTTCACTGGTGGTGCTGGACGACTCCGGCGCCCGCCCGCGTTACCGGCTGCTCGAGTCGGTCGCCGCGTTCTGCCTCGACCGTCTCGATGATGCCGACGAGGTACGGGCGCGGCACGCCGCGTACTACACCGAGCTGGCCGAACGCGCCGACCCGCAGCTGCGCGGTCCCGACCAGAAGCGCTGGCTGGCCCTGCTCGACGCCGAGACGGCGAACCTGCGCTCGGCGCTGGTGCACGGCGGCGGGCTGCGGCTGGCCATGGCGCTGAGCTGGTACTGGTACCTGCGGGGCCGACTCACCGAGGCGCGGCTGGCCCTCGCGACGCCCGGTGACCCGGCGTGGGAGGCTCGTGCCGCGCCCTGGCGGACGGGTTTCGCGCTCCTGCAGGGCGACCCGATCCCGCCGGCCGACGTCCGCGCCGCCCTGGCCGGGACCACCGACGCCCGGGCCGCCTGGTTCGCGGCGAACGCGGTGCTCGAGACCAGTGACCTGCCGCTGGCGTCGGAGCTGCTGCCCGCCGCCGTCGCCGATCCGTGGACCGAGGCCGCGGTGCTCAGCTCCCGGGCGATGATCGCGCACGCCAGCGGTGACCTGGTCGCGCTGGAGAGCGCCGCGACCCGCAGCGCGGCGCTCTTCGCCGAGCTGGGCGACCGGTGGGGCAGGCTCCAGGCGAGCGACTGGGTGGGTGGGCTGGTCGAGATGCGCGGCGAGTACGAGCGGGCGGCCGACCTGCACCGGGAGGGGCTGCGCTGGGCCGAGGAGCTGGGGCTGTGGCCGCACGTGTGCGGCAAACTGTCCTGGCTGGCCTGGCTCGCGGTGCAGACCCGTGACTACGCGCAGGGCCGGGAGCTGGCCGAGCGCGCGTACCACCTGGCGGTGGAGCAGGGCTCACCGAGCGCGGTCGTCTTCGCGGAGCTCGGCCTCGGCTTCGCCGCCCGCCGTGACGGCAAGCTCGACGTGGCCACCCTCCACCTCACCCGCCTCGCCGAGCAGGGGCGCAGCGAGACACACCCCGCGCTCTACCTGCCGATGGTCCTGGTGGAGCTGGGCTACGCGGCCGAGCAGGGCGGCGACCCGGCGGCCGGGCTGGCCCTGCACGTCGAAGCGTTCGAGGCCACCGAGGCGATGGGCGCTCCGCGCGACGGGGCCTTCGCCCTGGAGGGGATGGCGTCCGCGGTGGGCTCGCCCGAGGTCGCGGCCCGGCTGCTCGGAGCCGCGGCCGCCGCCCGACTGGCCAGCGCCGCTCCCGTCGCCCCGGCGGAGCGCGACGAGACCGATCGGGTGACCGATCGGGTGCTCGCCGCGCTGGGCCGGGAACGCTTCGACGCGCTCGTCGCCGAGGGCACGCGGCTGAGCCCGGGCGAGGCCCGGGCCCAGCTCTGCTCGCAGGTCAGCTCGCCGACGCGGGCCGGTAGGAAGCGATGATCACGCCGCTCTTGTGCACCCGGGTGTCGATCAGCTCGAACGACGCCTTGAACTCGGTCAGCGGGGTGGTCAGGTTGGCCCCGCCCTCCAGCACCGGGTGGATCCAGAACCGGACCTCGTCCACCAGGCCGGCCTTGACCAGCTGGGCGGTGACCGAGCCGTAGCCGTACTGGATGATGTCGTTGCCCTCCTGGGCCTTGAGCTTGGCGACCGCCTCGACCAGGTCCCCCTGGAGCACCTCCGTGTTGTTCCAGGTGGGGTTGGTCAGAGTGGTCGAGGCGACGTACTTCTTGACGTTGTTGAAGTACGCCGCGCCGGTGCTCGGGTCGCTCTCGTCCATCTGCGGCCAGGCCTGGGAGAAGCCGTCGTAGGTGGCCCGGCCCATCAGCAGCGCGTCGGCGGCCTCGGTCTGCGAGCCGGCGAAGGCGGCGGCCTCGTCGTCGAAGTACGGCGCGGTCCACATCGGGTTCTCGATGATGCCGTCGAGGGTGATGTAGGTCGAGTTGATGAGCTTGCGCATCGGAATCTCCTGGATGTCGTGGTCCGTGGTGACACCCAGAACATTGGCCGAGGCCGCTTACGATCCGCTTCAGGTCGGCTTGCGCCCCCGGTCAGTCCCCCGGTTGCGGATCAGTCAGGGGAATCGGCAACGCCTCGGCCGCCCCAACGCCGCCCGCGGAGTGCGCCGGTGGCGGACGATCGACGCCACGGCTGTGCAGTCGCCCGCGACCCGCCGAACCGGCGCGTCGGGTCACCTCGACGGTCACCATCCGCACCGGCGGCGGTGGCGTGGTGAAGCGCCCGGTGCCCCAGCGCACCCAGATCGGGATCCGCCCGGCCTCCGCCTCCGCCAGCAACTTCTGCACCGTACGGGCCCGGTCGGTGCGGTCCACCTCCAGCACGACCGGTGGACCGTCCGGGCGGGCGCACGCCACGTCCAGAACCGAGTGCCGCTGCTCCAACGGCGGCGGCAGGGGCAGGACGCTGGGCGCGCGCCGGTACACCCGCCAGCCCTGGGCCTGCGCCCAGCGCGCCACCGACTCGATCACCCGCGTGGTGACCTCGTCGGCGGTAAGGTCAGCGAAGGTCAACTCGTCCAGCCAACGGGTCAGGTCGGCGGCCAGCCGCTCGCCGTCCTCCGCGCCCGCCACGCGCGCAGGATATCGCCTCGGCGCGGTCGCGGTGACGTGCCGGGTGGGAGATCCACTCGACCTCCTGCAAGTCGGGGCATCCCGGCGCTCCAACACCCCGACTTCATGAAACCGAGTTCGGCGGTCGCCTGGCGGCCTGCCGGGTCACTGGCTCGTCGTGGCACCGGGCGACGGGCGCACCGGCGTCGGCCGGGCGTCGCTCAGCAGGGGCTGGCTCCACAGCCACCGCAGGTACCGCCGCAGCTGCTCGCCCGTGGCAACCCAGCCCTCGTCCTGATAGGTGAGGATGCGTTTGACCTCCCCGGGCACCAGGTCGTAGGCGGTCGCCCCGGTTTCCGGCACGGGCGTGTCCGGGGATACGGCCACCGGGACCGGAATGACCGGGAGGCGCATGCCCCTGATGTCGAACGCCCGGAGCACGGTGAGGTAGGCCCGAGGCAGGTGGTAGGGAGACACGATGAGCGCGAGGCTTTCGATGCCGAGGTCCCGCGCCTGTTCGGCGATCCACGCGGCTTGCAGGCCCGTGTTGGGAGCTGGCTCGGCCTGGAGGCGGACACCCTCGGTGCGGTGCAGGCCGAGACCGCGCAGGTAGTCCCAGCTGATCTCGACGTAGGTGTGCTCGGCCGGGTTTCCGTTCGCCAGCAGAAGGTGTCGCAGGTGCGGGTTGGCCTCCCAGTTGCCGATCGCGTGGCTGAGCCGCCATTCTTCGCCTTGGCCGGTGGCCACGACCAGCGCGTCGACGTGGTCGGCGGCCGACTGGGGAAGGGTCAGGATCATCGTGAGGGCTGCCATCACGTCCAGGAACTGACCGGCAGTGCAGCCGGCGAGGTCCCCCTCCCCCATGACACGAGCTTCCACGAGCGGCATCATGACGGGCATGTCGTTGATCGGCAATGAGGATGTCCAGATCATCCCGGCCAACGAGGCGTCGTGGGACGACCTGCAGGCTGTCCTCGGCACCGCCGATGCCGGCCGGTGCCAGTGCCAGTGGTTCAAGTTCGGCGGTTGGCTGTGGCGGGCATCCACGCAGGAGGAGCGCGTCGCCGGGTTCCGGGAGCAGACCGGCTGCGGCGACCCGGACGCCACGAGCACCAGCGGCCTGGTCGCGTACCTTGACGGTCAGCCGGTGGGGTGGGTCGCGGTGGAACCGCGGACGGCGTACCCGAAGCTGCGCAACCAGCGGGTGCCCTGGAGCGGCCGCGACGAGGACCGGGACGACGGCGGCGTCTGGGCGGTGACCTGTCTCGTGGTGCGCAAGGGGTACCGGGGGCGCGGCCTCACCTATCCCCTGGCCCGGGCCGCCGCCGACTTCGCCCGGGAACGTGGGGCGCGGGCGGTCGAGGCGTACCCGATGATCGCCGATCCGGCCAAGCCGATCACCTGGGGCGAGGCCCACGTGGGGGTCCGTCAGGTCTTCGAGGACGCCGGGTTTGTGGAGGTCAGCCACCCGACGTTGCGGCGGGTGGTCATGCGGATCGACTTTGCCGGCGACCGGTCAGCTTGACGTCGCGGTGAGGGAGTGGGTGAACGCGGCCAGCGACGCGACGACCGCGCCCAGGGTCGCGCCCACCAGCGGGATCAGGTCGGCGAGGCCCACGAACAACGCGATCAGGCCGGCGTACGGGACGCCGAGCAGCGCCAGCACCCCGTAGGTCAGGGCGCCGCAGATCACGCTGATCAGCAGGTTGCCTCAGGAACGAATTCCACAAATCCCGACCTGGCGCCACCCTAAACAGTCCACTGTATCGAGCGGTGTACCGTGCCCACGTCCGTGTCCGGTAACCACCGGTCGTGCAGGACGGCGGGAACCCGTCGGCAATCACCGTGATCGCGGCTCAGCCGACGCCCCGCCGTCGGCCGTCATCGGACATGATCGGCAACGTTCGGGCACGGGCAGCAGACCGGAGGGACGACATGCGGGAGCTGGGTTCTGAGACGGCAACGGCGGACGAGTTGCGCCAACGTCTGTTCCGGCCGGCCGAACGTTGGGGCTGGGCGTACTCCGCGCCCGCGCCGGTGGCCGTTCACCCGGAAGCCGCCCGACCCCCGGTCTTCCAGCAGATCTACGTGGCGCCCGATTACCTTTTCCGGCAGAAACGGAGCAAGCGCGCGTGGCTGGGTCTGCTCGGCTTCCTCTTCCTCACCTTCTGGGCGGTGGTGTGTGCCGGCTCGGCGCTGCGGCCGCTGCCGCTGGCGGCGAAGTGGGTCACGTCGCTGATCCTGATCGTCGGGGTCGTTCTGTCGGTGACGCGGTTCATCCTTGTCCGGCGCCGGTTCAAGGTGCTCAAGCGGACCTACGACACCCAGCACCGCGCCGCGTCCGAGGGGTACGAACAGGCGCGTGCCGACTGGGAGCAGCGGATTTCCGAGCACAACCAACGTGAGTACACCCGGTATCACTCGACGATGTTGTGGCATCCGCTGCGGGCGAACCCGAACGCCAGCAGGGTCGACGTCTTCGGCGGCACCGAGGACGGCTGGGCAAGCCTGCTCGCGACCACCGGCACCGCCGCACTGGCGGCCGGGTCGTCGATGTTCATCCTGGACTTCAGTGAACAGGCCGTCGCGGACAATCTCGTCGTGCTGGCTGCCGAGCAGGGACAGCCCGTCGCGGTGCACGAGCTGCCGCCGGATCTGTCGGTGCTGAATCTGCTCGGCGATCTCCAGGCCGCCGAGCTGGCCGAACTGATCGCCGAGGCGGTCCACAGCTTGCAGCGGCCCGCTCTCGGCGGTGATCTGCGCGGGCTGCACGCCGATCTGCTCACGGCGGTCGCCCTGCGCCTGACCGGGCCGGTGACGTTCACCCGGCTGCATGCCGGTGTGCAGGTCCTGCGTCGAGTGCATGAGGTCACGTCGGCATCCGTGCTCACTGCGGACGAGATTCGAGCGCTGAACTCGTACGTGGACGTCGCCGGGAGCACCGAACAGGCGCGTAACGAGTTGCAGGCGCTCGACGGCGCGTTGAACCTGATCGCGCAGGAAGAGCAGGCGGCGGGCGAAGGCGTCGACGTGCGGGGCTTCGAGTCGGCGTGGCCGGCGCGTGGGCTCTCGGTCGTCGCCACCACCTCCAAGGTCCGGCGCCGCAAGCAGTTCCTCGACTACATCGTGTTCTATCGGACCCTTCGCGACCTGCAGAACCGGCACGCGGGCGGTCGGGAGATCCTGGTCGTCGCCGGTGCCGACCGGGTCGGGCTGGATGCGCTCGAAACGATGACCCGGCAGGCCCGTCGGGTCGGAGTGCGGCTGATCTTCCTGCTCGAACACCTCCGCGACGACCTGCAGAAGCTACTCGGTGGTTCGGACAGCGTCACGATCTTGATGCGGCTGGGCAACGGCGCCGAGGCTGCGGCGGCGGCGGAGTTCATCGGGCGAGGCCACCGGTTCGTGCTCTCCCAGCTGACCGAGCAGGTCGGCAGGACCTTCACCTCGGGAAGCGCGTCGTCGGTCGGGGAATCATCCGGCACGTCGACGAGCCGTGGCTACAGCTCGGGCAGCAGCTTCTCCTCCGGAGGCGACGGTCGATCGTCGTCCTCCTCCACGTCCGGCTACAGCCGGAGCACGACCCGGGAGAGGTCGCAGAACTGGTCGGAGACGGTGAACCAGTCTGCGGCGGACTCGACCACCACCGGCAGCACTCAAGCGCGCGTGTATGAGTACACAGTCGAGCCGACCACGCTGCAGAGTCTCGCGCCGACGGCCTTCGTACTGGTGGAAATGGGGATGGCCGGACGGCGGGTGATTGCGGGTGACTGCAATCCGGGCATCGTCCTACTCGACCGGGTCGCCATCGAGTCGACGCCGAACTGAGCGCCGCGATGTCGGTACTCGAGGGATTCAACTTCTACCAGGTTGTCACCACGCCCCGTGGCGACGACCTCGCGTCCGGTGTCGACCGCCCCAGCGAGGACGGCGGTCGGGTGCCGGCCCAGCTGTTCGCGGCTCTGACCGCCGCCCATGCCGACCTGCGCCATCGTGGCTCGGATGCGGCGTTTGCCGTGGCCTGGGATCGAATCGGCGGGCAGCGCCGGATCCGGGTGCTGCTCGGGGGACGTCCGCATTTCCCGCCAGTGACGGCAGGGGCGGCATCGGTGCCCGCCGGGCAGGTACCCGTCCTCTACCCACCCGGCAGCATCGCCGTGGGAGTGGACGCGGCACACCTCGCCCGGCAGTGGGGCTCGTTGCCGTCGTGGACCAGGTGCGCAGGTCGCCCTGATCCGTTGTGGTCAGCCGAGTCCGACCGGGGCGGAGCGCGCCCGAACCGCGGCGGGTTCGACGATTACGTGGCTCACCTGCCGGGTGACTTCTCCTGGCTCGTCGTCGCAGAACCCCAGGACACCGACAGCGTCGAGCGGGAACTTCTCAGCCTCGAAACCAGCATTCCGCGGCTGCGGCAGCGGGAGAACTCGGAGCCGGACCGGATCGCGCTGCTGCGTGCGGAAGGTCGGTACCGGGAGTTGGCCCGTGCTCAGCCGGCCGGGCTGTGGACGGTGCACGTACTGATCGGCGGCCCCGACGAGGCGAGTACGCGGGCAGCGGCGGCGCTGTTGTGCAGCGCGAGCGAGCTCGACACGTTGCCTTACGTGCTGACGCCCGGGTCGGTCTGCGCGGGGTTCGCCGAGGTGTGGGAGAAGCCGCTGGACGGGACGCCAGGGTCGCCGCAGTCACCGTTCTCGGCGACGGCCGAGTTCGTGGCGGCGGTGGCGCGCCCGCCCCGTCGCGAGCTGCCCGGGATCCGCCTGGTCGAGCCGCCGCTGTTCGACGTGACCCCGGAAACCGAGGGACAGGTACCGCTCGGTGTCGTGCTCGACGACGCCGATCAGCCGGTCGGCGAGTTCAGCCTCGCGCTGGGCACCCTCAACCGGCACACCTTCGTCGCCGGGGCCACCGGGTCGGGCAAGTCACAGACCGTGCGGCACCTGCTGACCGGCCTGCACCGGGCCAACGTGCCGTGGCTCGTGATCGAACCCGCCAAGGCCGAGTACGCCGCCATGGCCGGCCGGCTCGGGCCTGCCGGGCAGGTCACGGTCATCCGCCCGGGTGACCCCGACGTGTTCCCGGCAGGGCTGAACCCCCTGGAGCCCGAACCGGGGTTCCCGCTGCAGACGCACCTCGACCTCACCCGGGCGCTCTTCATGGCCGCCTTCGACGCCGAGGAGCCCTTCCCGCAGGTGCTGGCCCAGGCTCTGAGCCTGTGCTACACCGAGCTCGGCTGGGACACGGTGACCGGCAAGGTCCGTAGGCCTGCCGTCGGGTCGAGGTATCCAAGCCTCGGGGACCTCCAGGCCGCCGCTGTCGAAGTGGTCAAGGGCATCGGCTACGGCAAGGAGGTGTCGGACAACGTCCGCGGGTTCGTCGACGTGCGGATCGGCTCGCTCCGGCTGGGCACACCGGGCCGGTTCTTCGAGGGCGGGCACCCGCTGGACATCGCCGACCTGTTGACCCGCAACGTGGTGGTGGAGATCGAGGACATCGGATCCGACGCCGACAAGGCGTTCTTCATCGGAGCCGTACTGATCCGGTTGTTCGAGCATCTCCGGGTGCGCCACCGCGCGGGCGCGTCCGGCCTGCGGCACGTGATCGTACTCGAAGAGGCCCACCGCCTGCTCAAACGCGCCGAGCCCGGCAGCCCGACCGAACACGCCGTGGAACTGTTCACCTCACTGCTCGCGGAAATCCGCGCGTACGGCGAGGGCATCGTCGTCGCTGAGCAGATCCCCGGCAAGATCGTGCCGGACGTCGTGAAGAACACTGCCTGCAAGATCCTGCACCGGCTACCGGCGCAGGACGACCGGGACACCGTCGGCGCCACCATGAACCTGAGCGAGGCACAATCCCGGCACGTCGTCACCCTGCCGCCGGGCCGGGCCGCGGTGTTCACCGACGGAATGGACCGGCCGGTCCGCATCGGCATCCCACTGGGAGAGGCGGCCGAGGATCCGGCGGGTGTTTCGAAGTCCCCGGCGATCACGAGCCGGCGCAGCCCCGTGTGCGGTTCGCTGTGTCAGATCGAGCCCTGCACACTGCAGCAACTCACCGACGCGGTGTACGCCGCAGACGACGACGCCCGGCTGGTGCTGTGGATCGAACTGCTCACGGTCGCGCACATCGCCGGCCGTCCGATCCCGACCCCGGATGCGGCGTGGACCGCCGGGCTGCACGAGAGATTCACCCCTCGAGAGCTGGAATGCGCGGTTGCCCATCGGATCCAGGTCGCTGTTGACGCCCGGTTCCGGGGCATAACCGAATACAACACGGCCGCCGATTTCAGCGACCACCTCGCGGGGAGTGCCCGGGCCACCCTGGCCGGTCGTAGACCCGAATGCGACATCCGGGATCGCCGGTGGCAGGCCGGCACATACCGGTGGCGGGACGTCCAGGTGGCGCTGAAGCGGGTGACCGTACCGGACGAGCAGCCCCATCCAGACACGGCGTCCTGGGCAGCGCGGGGTCTCGACCTGCCCGGCCGAACGAGGGCAGCGCAGTTCACCGCGCTGAAGAGTCGCCCCGACTACTGGCGGAACGACGACGGGACCGTTCTCGGCACGATCACGCCGCCGCTGTTCGAGGTCGCCGCGCGTCGGCTCAGCAACGAGGACGATCCGGTCGAGCGGTTCAGGGCGGCGACGACGTTCCTGAACCTCGGCTCCTGGGCGCCGTACGTGCTACGTATCGGCCAGAACCGCCGAGCCTGACGGACCGGCGAGGGGAGACGGAACATGAACGAAACCAGCAACGAATCCGCGGAAGCACTGCCGCCCGCTGACACCGGAGGCGACGACGACGCTGCCGGGAGCGACGACCGCGCAGACTCCAGCGCGGACGGCCCGCAGGAGGCCCCCGACGAGGGCGACGACGAC
>NZ_JBHSBO010000026.1:0-57016 GCF_042650685.1 Micromonospora sp. GCM10011542 | reverse complement strand
CGAACTACCCGGAACCACTCCGACGACTCAACGACACGCCGACCTAACAAAGCACTACTAGGTCGCGTCATGGGCATTCTCCTCAGAACTTCCTGACCCTCGCATGTCCATAGATCAAGGGGAACCTGGGCACAAATAGCGACACATGCGAATACCGCTCGAAGGAGGGAGGATGGTGGGGTGCCCGAAGGCGACACCGTCTGGAACACCGCGCGCGTGCTGCACCGCGCGCTGGCCGGCGCGCGGCTGACCGGGAGCGACTTCCGGGTGCCGCAGTTGGCGACCACCGACCTGACCGGCTGGACCGTGCGCGAGTCGGCGAGCCGGGGCAAGCACCTGCTGCTCCGCCTCACCGCCCCGGACGGAGCGGACTGGACGCTGCACTCACACCTGCGGATGGACGGCGCCTGGCGGGCGTACGCCCCAGGGGAACGCTGGGCCGGCCGGCCGGCGCACCTGATCCGGGTGGTGCTGCGCAGTGCGGGCGCGGTCGCGGTCGCCTACCACCTGCACGAGCTGGCCCTGGTGCCGAACGCCGAGGAGGACCGGCTGGTCGGCCACCTCGGCCCCGACCTGCTCGGCCCCGACTGGGACCCGGCCGAGGCGGTCCGCCGGCTCGCGGGCCACCCGGAGGAGACCATCGGCGAGGCGCTGCTGGACCAGCGCAACCTGGCCGGCGTCGGCAACCTCTACAAGTGCGAGGTGCTGTTTCTGCGCGGCGTCTCGCCATGGACGCCGGTGGGCGCGGTGCCCGACCTCGCCGGCACGGTGAACCTGGCCCAGAAGCTGCTCGCCGCCAACCGCGGCCGCTGGACGCAGAGCACCACCGGTTCCCTGCACCGGGGGCAGACCAGCTACGTCTACGGTCGGCGCGCGCAGCCGTGCCGCCGCTGCGGCACCGCCATCCATAAGCAGGAGCTGGGCGAACGGGTCACCTACTGGTGCCCGGTCTGCCAGCCCGAGCGCCGGGCCGGGCCGACCCCCGCCTGATTCCCCACGCGCCGGCCAAGATCGGCCAGATACGGACGATTGGGTAATTCCTAACCGGCCGTCCGCGTCGCATGCTGCGGTTGAGTCCTCACCGATCGTCAGCAGAATGCCGGGCCCGACCCGGTCGCCACGCCGGGGTGGCGACCCTCTGGCCCCGACCCCGGGGAGAGCCATGGCGATGTTCCGCAGACTCCGCTCCACCTGGACCGAGCGGACCACCCGCGACGGGAACGGCCGGACGGGGTCCGTCCCGGCCGCGCGTACCGCCGAGGAGACCACCCCGGCGGCCAGCCTGGACCCGGCCGCCGTCCCCCGCTGCTTCGGCCCGGTGCCCAACTTCGCGTACAGCCCCCGGCCGGTCCAGGACCCGGACGGGCGGGTGGTCCCCGGCACCGGGCTGCGCAAGTTCGTTGACGCGCTGCCCACCCCCGGCCCGCTGGGCCGCAACGACCTGGGCGGGTACCTGCCGGTGGCCGTGCCGGACACCATCAGCTACCCGGGCTGCGACTACTACGAGATCGGGCTGCAGGAGTACGCCCAGCGGCTGCACCGCGACCTGCCGGCCACTCGGCTGCGCGGCTACCGGCAGCTCAACCTGGGCACCGACGCGGCGGGGCACAACACGGTCGCGCCCCCGGAGCGGCCCTTCCACCTCGGGCCGATGATCGTCGCGCGCCGGGGCCGGCCGGTGCGGGTGAAGTTCATCAACCAGCTTCCCACCGGGCGGGGCGGCGAACTCTTCCTGCCGGTGGACGCCACCGTCGAGGGGGCCGGACTCGGCCCGCTGGACGGCCCGGCCCCGTACCCGCAGAACCGCGCGGTGCTGCACCTGGCCGGCGCACAGACCGGCTGGATCAGCGCGGGAAACCCGGGGCAGTGGATCACCCCGGCCGGGGAGATCACCCCGTACCCCACCGGGGTGGGGCTGACCCACGTGCCGGACATGCCGCCGCCCGGCGCCGGCGCCACCACGCTCTACTACCCGAACGAGCAGAGCGGCCGGCTGATGTGGTTCCACGACAACACCCTCGGCCTGGCCCGGCTGACCGTCTACGGCGGGCAGCTCGCGCTCTACCTGCTCGGCGACCCCGCGGAGGACCAGCTCGTCACGGACGGGGTGCTGCCCTGCGACCAGGTTCCGCTGGTCATCGAGGACAAGACGTTCGTGCCGGACGACACCCAGCTGGCCGCCGAGGATCCCACGTGGGACCGGGAGCGCTGGGGTGCCCGGGGCAGTCTCTGGCACCCGCACGTCTACCAGCCCCGGCAGCACCCGTACCGGGCCGGCGGGCGCAACCCGACCGGCCGCTGGGACTACGGACCGTGGACCGGGGGCAGGACCGACGACCACGGCCGGCCGGACGGGTGGCCGGTCGCCGACGGGCTCGACGGCGCCGCGCCGCTGACCGGCCCCGGCCCGGTGCCCAACCCGCACCACGATCCGGTCGGCGCCCCCGACGAGCCACCGCTGAGCCCCGGCGTGCCGCACCCGTCGGCGGTGCCCGAGGTGTTCGGCGACACACCGCTGGTCAACGGCGTCGCGTATCCGTACCTCGAGGTGCGCCCGCGCACCTACCGGTTCCGTGTCCTCAACGCCTGCCCGGACCGCAGCCTCAACCTCCAGCTCTACCGAGCCCGCTCGGACGCGCCGATGTGGGCGGCCGACGGCAGTCTCGCCGACGCCCACGCCGGGGAGGTGCCGATGGTGCCGGCCGTACGGGCGGCGGGCCGGCCCCCGGGCTGGCCGACCGACGGGCGCGACGGCGGGGTGCCCGACCCGGACGCCGCCGGACCGGAGTTCATCCAGATCGGCAACGAGGCGGGGCTGCTCCCCGCACCGGTGGTGCTGCCCAACCGCCCGGTCGGCTACCGGTACGACCGGCTCGACCCGACCGTGCTGAACGTCGACGGGCACGCCCTGCTGCTCGCCCCCGGCGAGCGCGCCGACGTGCTGGTCGACTTCTCCACCCTGCCTCCGGGCAGCACCCTGATCCTGTACAACGACGGCCCGGCCCCACTGCCCGCCTTCGACCCGCGCTACGACCAGCACACCGACGCGTCGGACCGCACGGCGGAGGGCGGCCCGCCACCCACCGTGCCCGGGTACGGGCCGAACACCCGCACGCTGCTCCAGTTCCGGGTGACCGGCGCGCCGGCGCCCCGCTACGACCTGAACCGGCTGCGGGAACGGCTGCCCCTCGCGTACGCGGCCAGCCAACGCCCGCCGATCGTGCCGCAGCGGGCGTACGACCTGGCGTTCGGCACCCGCACCGCCCGGGACACGACCGTGCCGGTGCACGCCACCTCGCTCACCTTCACCCCGACCGGCGCCCCCGGCCCGGTCACCCTGCCGATCGCGGTGAAGGCCGCGCAGCAGGTCTTCGAGCCGCAGCACGGCCGGCTGGCCGGGCGGCTCGGCGTCGGGCACCCGCAGGCCGGGCCGCTCACCGCGGCCACCCTGCCGCTCGGCCCGACCGACCCGGCCACCGAGGTGCTCTTCGTGACCGACCCGGCGGTGCCCATCGGCGCGCCTACCGACGGCACCCAGCTCTGGCGGATCAGCGGCAGCGCCCGGCAGACCCAGCCGCTGTGCTTCGCCGGCTGCGACGTGCAACTGGTCAACCGGGTCGGCTGGGACGGGACGATCCGCCCCCCGCACCTTGCGGAGCTGGGCTGGAAGGAGATCGTCCGGGTGAACCCCCGGGAGGACGTCGTGGTGGCGCTGCGCCCGCTCGCGCCCACCCTGCCGTTCAAGCTGGGCGACAGCGTCCGGCTGCTGGACCCGGGGCGTCCCGCCGGCGCCCGGACCGGCTCCACCCCGGTCAGCCCGGCCGACGGGCGACCGGCCGTGGTGGTGAACCAGCTGGTCAACCTGGGCTGGGAGTACCGCTGTCACAGCCAGTTGGCCGGCCACCGCGACCTGGGCATGAGCCGCCCGCTGGTGCTGCGGGTCGCCCCGAAGGCGCCGACCGGGTTGACCGCCACGCCGGTGCCGGGCTCGGCCACCGCGCTGCCGGCGATCGCGCTGGCCTGGACCGGCAACGGTGGCCGCCCGCCGGCCACCAGTCACCTGCTGCAACGCTCCACCGACGCGACCTTCGCCGGCGCGGTCACCGCCATCACCGTGGCGGCTGCCGCGACCCGGTACACCGACGCGACGGTCACCCCCGGGGTGACCTACCACTACCGGCTGCGCGCGGAGAACGCGGTGAGCTGCTCGTCCTGGTCGAACAGCGTGCCCGCCTCGGTGCAGCTCGCCGCGCCCGCCGGCCTGACCGCGGCGATCCCGCCGGCCCCGCCGCTACGGGTCGCCCTACGCTGGACCAACCGCTCCTTCGCCACCGGCATCGACGTGCAGCGCGCCACCAACCCGACGTTCACCAGCGGCCCGGGCACCACCGCGATCGGGGTCGGGGACAACCACCTCGACGGTGCCCTCGCGCCGGACACCACCTACTACTACCGGGTCCGCACCACGTACCTGGGCGCCGCCTCGGCGTGGTCGACCGTGGCCGCGGCGCACACCCCGCCCGCGCCGGGCACACCCACCGGGGTACGCGCCACCGCCAGCGCGCCCGGACCGGACACCGCGACGGTGATCCTCGGCTGGGCGGCGAGCACCCCCACCGGCCCCGGGTCGGGGTTCATCGTGCAGCGGGCGCTGGACCCCGCGTTCGGTCAGGAGGTGGTCACCTTCACCGTGACCGGGCGGGGCTTCACCAACACCGGGCTCGCCCGGGGGGTGACCTACCACTACCGGATCCGCTCGTTCAACGTGGTCGGCAGCTCGCCGTTCACCGGCCCGATCCCGGTGACCACCCCGCCGTGAGCGGGTCAGTTGGTGGGCGCGCGCAGCGGCATGGCGACGGCGCGCAGCTCGGCCAGCGCCGAGGCCACCCCGTGCAGCAGGTCGGTGGCCTCGGTGAGTCGGGCGGCCGGGTGGGTGGTCTCCGGTCGGGCGTCCTCCGCGAGGTAGCCGGCGGCGGCCACCACCAGCCGTTCGTAGGCGACGACTCCGCTTTCCAACTGGGCGGTCAGCACGGCGTGCGCCTCGGCCAGCGGCGGGCCCGCGTCGGCCGGGGCCAACCGCAGCGCCCGTTCGACGCTGGCCACCCGCGCGGCCAGCTCCCGCAGCGAGCGGTCGGCGGCGGCGGCCTCCAGCACGGCCGGCTCAGCCAGCCCGGTGAGCCGGGTCGCCATCCCCGCCAGGGTGAGCGCCGCCCGGTCGAGCCGGGCCCACGGCTGCGCCGCGCTGGTGCCGCGCAGGGCGACCCGGGAGCGCACCCGGCGTACCTCGGCCAGCACGCCCGGACCGACCGGCAGCCGCTCCACGGCCGCGACCAGTCGGGCCCGCGACCGGGCCGCCGCCTCGGCCGGATCCAGCGCCGGCGGCACCGGCCGGGCGGCGAGTGCGCGCAGGTCGACCCAGCGCCAGGCGGCCAGCGCGATCGCGCTGCCCGCCGCGCCGGCCCAGGCCGCGTCCGGCAGACCGAGACCGGCGTACGGGGTCAGCACCGCCGCCGCTCCGCCGAGCCCACCGGCCAGCACGCTCCACCGCCGGGCGGAGCGGCGCAGCCGACCCAGCCGGCGGAAGTACCGTGTCCGTTCGTCTGCCACCCTGACCTCCTCGGACCGGCCGCTCAGCCGGCGGCGGTGGGATCGCCGGTGCCCCGCTCACGGGCCATGTTCGCCCGGATCTCGTCCAGCCGGGCGGAGGCGGCCGGGTCGGCGGGCGGGGCGGCCGAGTCGGCCGGGGTGGCCTGCGGCACCGAGGGCCGCTGCGGCGCCCCGCCGAGCTGCTCCCCCGCCATGCTGGAGCGGATCTGCTCCAACCGGGCCGAGCCGGCCGAGTCGAGCGTCGCCTTCTGGATCTCCAGCATGCGGCCCTCGACCGAGTTGCCGGCCAGCTCGGCGCGGCCCATCGCGTTGGCGTAACGCCGCTCGATGCGGTCGCGCACCTCGTCCAGCGATGGAGTGGTGCCGGGCGCGGTCACCGACGACATCGACTCCAGCGAGCGGGCCACGCTCTCCTGCATCTTGGCCTGCTCGAGCTGGCTGAGCAGCTTGGTGCGCTCGGCGAGCTTCTGCTGGAGGATCATCGAGTTGTTCTCCACCGCCCGGCGGGCCTGCGCGGCGGCGCCCAGCGCCTGGTCGTGCAGGGTCTTCAGGTCCTCGGTGGCCTGCTCGGCGGAGACCAGCTGGGTGGCGAGGGCCTGCGCGGACTGCTCGTACCGGCCGGCCTCGGCCTCGTCGCCCCTGGCCCGGGACTGGTCGGCCAGCACCAGCGCCTGCCGGGCATTGGCCTGCAACCGCTCGACCTCGGACATCTGCCGGGACAGCTTCATCTCCAGCTGACGCTGGTTGCCGATCACGGCGGCTGCCTGCTGGACCAGCGCCTGGTGCTGGCGCTGGGCATCCTCGATGGCCTGCTGGATCTGCACCTTGGGGTCGGCGTGCTCGTCGATCTTCGCGCCGAAGAGCGCCATCAGGTACTTCCAGCCCTTGACGAACGGGTTCGCCATCTCCGCGGTATCCCCTCAGTAGCGTCGCTCCGCCGAGGCCGGGCCGGATGGACCGACCGACCACGACACGGCCGGTCTCCATCGTCCCAGCCAGACGCCAGACCGGCATCCGTACCGGGCGGTCGACGGCACCGGTGGCCCCTGCGGGCCACCCTACGCGGCCCGGACCAGCCCGCCCAGGTAGCGGCTCAGGCGGCGCAGACCACGTCCCGGTCCCGATCGGTGGGACGGACCCGGGTGCTGCGCAGGGTCGCCTTGAGCGGCGAGTCCTGACGGACCGAGACGGCGACCTTGCCGTCGGAGCTGACCTGGCGTACCCCGCGGTTGGTGCTCCTGCGCACGGCGGTGCCCGCCCCGACGGGAGCGGGCTCGACCGGCTCGTCCTGCACCGGCACCAGCACGTCGGGCATCTGCTCGGCCAACGCCACGGTGTGACTGACCTCGCGCAGCAATTCGGAGAGGCGGGCGCCGAGCGCGTCGCAGATCGCCGCGAGCAGCTCGCTGGACGGCTCCTTGTGCCCCCGCTCGATCTCGGAGAGGTAGCCGAGGCTGACGTTGGCGGCGGTTGAGACCTCGCGCAGGGTGCGGTGCTGCCCCTGGCGGCGCGCCCGCAGTGCGTCACCGATCACCCGGCGTAGCAGGACCATCGCACCTCCCCCTGAGGGATACCACTCGTCCGGCGCGCCGGACGGCCGGTCGCGGCGGACCGCGCCGACCCCGCAGCGCCGGAGCCTTCCCGCAACCGTACCCGGTGCGGGCCCGGGCGACATCCCGCCCCGCCCGTCAGCTCGGTCGGACGCCTCACCGGCGCCCGGCCCCGGCCGTTCCCGTCGCGTCCCGGGCGTCCTCGCCCGGCCCGTCGGCGCTGCCACCGCCACCGGCCTCGTCGGCCGCGTGGATCCGCTCGGCGAGCAGCCGCAGCGCCTCGATCACCGCGGCCGAGCGGACGTGGTCCCGCCCGCCGTCCAGGTCGAGTTGGCGTACCTCCCCGCCGTTCGGGCCGGCGACCGCGACGTAGACCAGGCCGACCGGTTTGCCGTCCTGCGGCTCCGGGCCGGCCACGCCGGTGGTGGCGAGGCCCCAGTCGGCCCCGCAGCGCCGCCGCCCGCCCTCGGCGAGCGCCGCGGCCACGTCCGGGTCCACCGGCCCGCGCTCGGCCAGCAGCTCGGCCGGTACGCCGGCCAGCTCGCTCTTCAGCTCGGTGGCGTAGACCACCAGGCCACCCCGGTAGACCCCGCTGACCCCGGCGATCTCGACGATCGAGGCGGAGAGCAGCCCACCGGTCAGCGACTCGACCGTGGCCAGCGTCTCGTGCCGCTGCGCCAGACTGTGCACCACACCGGCCGCCGGACTACCGATCGGTCGCCGTCCGTCGGCGTCACTCTCCCGCTCCATACACCCGTCCTTCCCGCGCCCGCATCGCCTAACCCTCACCGGCCAACCTCGTTGATCATGAAGTTGTCGCCACGACCCGCCGCGCCGGACGGCAACACATGGTCAACGGGCGATGGGCGGGTTCAGTTGGGGCGGCGGAGGCGGAGGGCCTGGGCTATGTAGTCGAAGCCGGTCAGCACCGTGACCACGACCGCGGCGGCCATGATCCAGGGGCCGACGGTGGCGAGGGCGGCCGGCATCGGCCACAGGTACCAGGCGATGGCCAGGATCTGCAGCGCCGTCTTCGCCTTGCCACCCCGGCTGGCGGCGATCACGCCGTGCCGGATCACCCAGAACCGCAGCCCGGTGATGCCCAGCTCCCGGACGAGGATCAGCGCCGTGACCCACCAGGGCAGCTGGTCGTACCAGGAGAGCAGCACCAGCGCGGCGCCGGTGAGCGCCTTGTCGGCGATCGGGTCGGCCACCTTGCCGACCGAGGTGATCAGACCGAAGCGGCGGGCGATCCAGCCGTCCACCAGGTCGGTGACGGACGCCACCGCGAAGATCAGGCAGGCGGCCATCCGCCAGCCGGCGTGACTCATCCCGGAGAGGACCACCGAGGCACCGAAGACCGGCACCAGCACCAGCCGCAGCGCGGTCAGCGCGTTGGCCGCGTTGAGCACCGGAACGACCGGGACCACCCGGGCCGGCTTGGGTTCCGTCGCCTCGGTCACCGCCTCGCCCCGCTCCGGTCGCCGCGTTCCCGGCACCGCGCCACCTGGCTCCCCCGCTCCGTCCGGCCCGCCGTCACCGTGCCGCGCCGGGCGCCGCCGAGATCATCTCATCCGGCACGGCGAGCAGGTCCACGCCTTCGGTGCCGGTCACGGTGGCGCGCACCAGGTCGCCGGGGCGCAGCGCGGCGAGGTCGACCCCGCCCTCGACCGGGGCGACCAGCGTCGTGGAACCGTCCACCTCCGGCGCCTGGTGGGCCGCCCGGCCCTCCACCACGCCGTCGGTGACCGAGTCGACCAGCACCTCGACGGTGGAGCCGAGCCGGTCCTCGGCCCGCTGCGAGCAGAGCTCGTCGGCGAGCGCGCTGAGCCGGTCGTACCGCCGCTTGACGGTTGCCGCCGAGACCTTGCCGGGCAGGCCGGCGGCCTCGGTGCCGTCCTCGTCGCTGTAGTCGAACATGCCGATCGCGTCGAGCCGGGCCTCGGTGAGGAACCGGATCAGCTCATCGACGTCGGCGCGCGTCTCGCCGGGGAAGCCGACGATGAAGTTGCTCCGCGCGCCCGCCTCGGGGGCCAGAGCGCGGGCGCTGGCCAGCAGCTCCAGGAACCGGTCGGTGGAGCCGAACCGGCGCATCCGGCGCAGCACCGGCTCGCTGGAGTGCTGGAACGACAGGTCGAAGTACGGGGCGACGCCCGGCGTGGTGGCGATCACCTCGACCAGGCCGGGCCGGGTCTCGGCCGGCTGGAGGTAGCTCGCCCGGACCCGGACGATCCCGTCGATCGCGGCGAGCTGCGGCAGCAGCTTCTCCAGCGCCCGGGGGTCGCCCAGGTCCTTGCCGTACGAGGTGGAGTTCTCGCTGACCAGCACCAGCTCCCGTACGCCGGTCTTGGCCAGCCACTCGGCCTCGGCGAGCAGCTCGTCCGGCGTACGCGAGACGAAGGCGCCGCGGAAGGCCGGGATGGCGCAGAACGCGCAGCGCCGGTCGCAGCCGCTGGCCAGCTTCAGCGATGCGACCGGGCCGGTGTCGAGCCGGTGGCGCAGCACCTGGCGCAGGTGCGCCGGGGTGTGCTCGTCGGTCTCGGTCACGATGCGGGTCGGGGTGCCGTGGCCGGGCAGGGAGACCGCACTGTCGCGGCGGGAGACCGGGGTGAGCGGCAGCAGCTCGCGCCTGTCGCGCGGGGTGTGCGCGTCGATCGCCTCGCCGGCCACCACGGCGTTCAGGCGGGCGGAGATCTCCGGGTAGTCGTCGAAGCTCAGCACGGCCTGCGCCTCGGGCAGGCTGTCGGCCAGCTCACGGCCGTACCGCTCGGCCATGCAGCCGGCGGCCACCACCTTGGCGCCGGTGTCGGCGGCGGCCAGCAGGGTCTGGATGGAGTCCTGCTTGGCCTTCTCCACGAAGCCGCAGGTGTTGACGACCACCACGTCGGCCCCCTCGCCGTCGGTGGTCACCTGCCAGCCGTCGGCGTGCAGCCGGGCGGCCAGCTCCTCCGAGTCGACCTCGTTGCGGGCACAGCCCAGGGTCAGCAGGGCGACACGACGGCCGTCGGCAGCGGGAGAGGAGGTGGCAGACACCATCCGAGGGTACCGGGCCACCCGGCGACGCCCACGCACGGCGGGCCGCCGGCATCGGCCGGCTCACATCCGGTCGGCCCGGCGGGCGCTCAGACCGGGGCGGCGACGGCGACCAGCCGGCTTAGCAGGAAGACCTCCGTGCCGGCCAGGCCGACCGAGCAGAACAGCGAGATCTGGTCCGCGCCGGTCCGGCCGGGGACCGCCCCGGCCAGGATCGCGCCCAGGTCGTGCAACCGCTCGGCGTACGGGGGCGCGGCGGCGAGCATCGGCGGCTGGTACGCGTGCGCCTGCGCCGGCGAGTCGGTGACCAGCAGGTCGGCGGTGTCGAGCAGGTCGGTGTCGAACTCGCTGCGGTCGCGCTGCTTGAAGCCGACCGCGTTGACGTGCGTGCCGGGGCTCAGGTCGGCGGCACGGAGCACCGGGGTCGGGCTGGTGGTGGCGAGCACCACGACGTCCCGCCCGGCCACCGCGGCACCGGGGTCGGCCACCGCGCGGGCGGGCACGCCCAGCTCGGCGCGGACCCGGGCGGCGAAGGCGTCGCGCCGCGCCGACGAGCGGCTGTGCACCACCACCTCGCGCAGCGGGCGTACCGCCGCCGTGGACCAGACCTGGGTCCAGGCCTGCCGGCCGGAGCCGATCACCCCGAGCGTGGCCGCGTCGGGGCGGGCCAGCGCGTCCACCGCGACCCCGCCCAGCCCGCCGGTACGCCGCGAGCCCAGTTCCTCCCCGACGGCCACCGCCCGGACGGCGCCGGTCCGGCCGTCGTGCAGCACCACCACCTGCTCACACTGCGCGTGGCCGAAGGTGTCGTACGAGCGGAAGCCGTACCACTCACCGACGAGGTGGCCGGCGGTGAGCACCATCCGCCCGCCGCCGAGCGAGGCGGCGGCCCGGGGCGGGGCGACCAGCCGGCCGTCGTACACGGCCAGCAGGGCCGCCCGCATCGCATCGACCGTGGTGGCGGCGTCCAGCGCGGCGGCGACCTCGGGATCGGCGTAGAGCAGCGTCATCCGGAGATCCTGCAAGTTGAAGTGAGGTACAGGTCAACGGAGGGTGGCCGGCGTCACCCGCTCGCCGCCGGTGCTAGCGTCGGCACCGGTGGCCCGGTCGCCCGTGGCCGCCCCGGACGAGTGGTGGGCGTACCCGGTCAGGCCAAGACGCCCGCGTGACGTGCAGACTCGACTCGTCCGGCCCGGCGGGCCCGGGCGCTCCTCCGCGAGGTGAACGATGGCCTGGTTGGTACTGGTGATCTCCGGACTGCTGGAGACGGCGTGGGCGGTGGCGCTGGACCGCAGCGCCGGGTTCAGCCGGCTCGTCCCGTCGCTGGCCTTCGTGGTGACCCTGGTGCTGAGCATGGCCGGCCTGTCGTACGCGCTGCGGGAGATCCCGGTCGGCACCGGGTACGCGGTGTGGGTCGGCATCGGCGCAGTCGGCACCGCGCTGGTCGGGATGCTGGCGCTCGGCGAGTCGGCGAGCCTGCCGCGGATCCTCTGCCTGCTGCTGGTGGTCGCCGGGGTGGTCGGCCTGAAGGTCTTCCACTGAGCCGCGCTGGGCGTGGTGCCGACCAGTACGCGTGCTGATCGACCACAGTGGGTAGAAATCGACCGTCCACGCAGGCTCTCATCCCGGAGGCAGACATGGCCGACATGCCCACCACCGCCCGTCCGCGCAGCCAAGCCGCCCGGATCCTCACGATCCTCGGTTTCGTCTTCGCGGTGCTCGCGCTGCTGCTCAACCCGGTCATCTTCGGCGTGCTCGGCGTGATCGCGGGCATCGTCGGCGCGGTGCTCGGCGACAAGCCGCTCGGCTGGTACGCCGCCGCGGCCAGCGTCGTGGCCGCGGTGATCAGCCTGGTCATCATCTCCGCGCTGATCAACAACTGACCTCGCCGCTCCCCGCGCCCCGGGCCCGTCGGACGATCGGCGGGCCCGTGGCGTACCCGGGCGCCGGTCAGTCGCCGCCGCCGCGCAGGCCGACCAGGACCTCCTTCAGCTCGTCCGGCTTGACCAGCACGTCACGCGCCTTTGAGCCCTCCGACGGCCCCACCACGCCGCGGGTCTCCATGAGGTCCATTAGCCGGCCCGCCTTGGCGAACCCGACCCGCAGCTTGCGCTGGAGCATCGAGGTTGAGCCGAACTGCGAGGTGACCACCAGTTCCACCGCCTGCACCAGCAGGTCCAGGTCGTCGCCGATGTCCTCGTCGATCTTCTTCTTGCTCTCCTGCGCGGGGGCCAGCACGTCCGGCCGGAACTCCGGCTCCCGCTGGTCCTTGCAGAACTTCACCACGTCGGCGATCTCGCGCTCGGTGACCCAGGCGCCCTGGATGCGTACCGGCTTGGACGCGCCCATCGGCAGGAAGAGCCCGTCGCCACGGCCGAGCAGCTTCTCCGCGCCGGGCTGGTCGAGGATGACCCGCGAGTCCGCGAGGGAGGAGGTGGCGAAGGCCAGCCGGGACGGCACGTTGGCCTTGATCAGACCGGTCACCACGTCGACCGAGGGCCGCTGGGTGGCCAGCACCAGGTGGATGCCGGCGGCGCGGGCCAGCTGGGTGATCCGGACGACCGAGTCCTCCACGTCGCGCGGCGCGACCATCATCAGGTCGGCCAGCTCGTCCACGATCACCAGCAGGTACGGGTACGGGCGCATCTCCCGCTCGCTGCCCGGCGGCGCCTTGATCTCGCCGTTGCGCACCTTGCGGTTGAAGTCGTCGATGTGCCGGACCCCGTTGGCGGCCAGGTCGTCGTAGCGCATGTCCATCTCGCGGACGACCCAGTCCAGCGAGTCGGCGGCCTTCTTCGCGTTGGTCACGATCGGGGTGACCAGGTGCGGGATGCCCTCGTAGCCGGTCATCTCGACCCGCTTCGGGTCGATCAGCAGCAGCCGCACCTCGTCGGGCGTGGCCCGGGTGAGGATCGACACCAGCAGGGTGTTGAGGCAGGACGACTTGCCCGCGCCGGTCGCGCCGGCGATCAGGATGTGCGGCATCTTGGCGAGGTTGGCCACCACGTAGCCGCCCTCGATGTCCTTGCCGAGCGCCACGACCATCGGGTGGTGGTCGCTGGTCGCGGCCCGCGAGCGCAGCACGTCGCCGAGGGCCACGTTCTCGGGGTCGGTGTTCGGGATCTCCACGCCGACCGCGCTCTTGCCCGGGATCGGGCTGAGGATCCGCACGTCCGGTGACTTCACCGCGTACGCGATGTTGCGGGAGAGCTGCGTGATCCGCTCGACCTTGACCCCGTGCCCCAGCTCGACCTCGTACCGGGTGACCGTCGGGCCGCGGGTGAAGCCGGTGACCGCCGCGTCCACGTCGAACTGGTCGAACACGCCGGTCAGCGCGGCGATCACCTCGTCGTTGGCCTTGCTGCGGGTCTTCGGCGCGGCCCCGCTGCTGAGCATGTTGGCCGGCGGCAGGGTGTAGTCGCCGGCCAGCCCGTTGAGTTCGAGCTGTTCGGCGCGGGTGGGCAGCGGCGAGTGCTCCGGCGGCTCGGCCGGCTTGCGGCTCGCCGGCACCTTCGCCGGTGGCTTGCGCGGGATGACCAGGGTCTCCTGCATGTCGACGCCGTCGACGTCGTCGAAGTCGTCCGGATCCACCGGCGGTCGGGTGCGCTTGGTCGGTCGCCGACGGGCCGGCGCGGCGGGCGCCTCCTCGGCGTCCTCGGCCGACGGCGGCGCGACCAGCGTGCCGGCGAGCAGGCCCAGCCGCTCGGGGATCTTGTTGATCGGCGTCGCGGTCACCACGAGCAGGCCGAAGAGCAGCAGCAGGATCAGCAGCGGCACCGCGACCCAGGCGGTGACCGCCCGTTCCAGCAGCCCACCGACGCCCGCGCCGACCAGGCCGCCGGCGAAGTCGCGCTGCACGTCGTCGACCGGGTCCTGGCCGATCTGGAGCAGCGCCGCCGTGGACACCAGCAGCGACCCCCAGCCGATCAGCCCCCGGCCGCGGTGCGCCGGATCGGCCGGCTGGCGCATCAGCCGCCAGGCGCCGATCATCAGCAGCACCGGCACGACGATCGCGATCGCGCCGAGGAACAGCCGCACCGTGTCGGCCAGCCGCGCCCCCACCGGCCCGGCACCGGAGAGCCAGATCGCCACGGCGCTGAGCAGGGCGAGCCCGAACAGCAGCAGGCCGGCACCGTCGCGCCGGTGCTCCGGGTCGAGGTCGCGGGCGGAGGCGGCCTGCCGGCCGGCGGCCCGCACCGCCCAGCCCATCCCGTGCGCCAGGCCCATCCACAGTGCACCCACCGCGCGGCCGACGTAGACCGCCGGACCCGGCCGGGCCGGCGCGGTGCGCCGGCGGACCGGCGCCCGGGTCTTCTTCGCCGGTTGACGGGCACGGCTGTTGGAGCCACCGCGCGGCGACGCGCCGCGCCGCCGGCTCGCCTGAGAGGTACGGCCCGCCATAGAGTCACGGTAACGGCGGGACCCGGTAGATCCCCGCTTTTCCGGGTCGTGTCCGCGCGTCGCAGCACGGACCCCGCCGCCGGTCGTGATATCCGCCGCAGAAGGGATGCCCGATGGCGTCGTCGGGAATCGAGGACGGTCCGGACGATCCACTGGCCGGGCCCCCGGAAGCACTGCGTCCGCTGACCGGCGAACTGGTCGCCGCGGTGCTCGCCGCCCGCGGCCGGTCGGTCGGCCGCGACGTCGAGGGCGACCTGGTCGGCCGCTTCGACGACAACCTGATCTGGTTTCTGCGCCTGGGCGGGGCCGGCGAGCTGCTCCAGGTCCGCACCATGGTCACGCCGACCTTTCCGATCGAGCAGGTGCCCGCGCTCTACGCCTTCTGCAACTCCTGGAACCACGACCGGCTGTGGCCGAAGGCGTTCGTCCACGTCGACGACGACGGCCGGGCCCGCGTCTACGGCGAGGTGATCACCGACCTCGAGCGCGGGGTCACCCCGCACCAGCTCGACCAACTGCTCGACTGCGGCATCTCCACCGGTTGCCAGCTAGCCGCGGCGGTGGGTCGACTGCCCGGCGCGGTGCCGGCGTGATCGGCCGGGAGGAGCCCGGCGTCGGTGTGACCGGCCGCGGGACCGGTGCCCGGGGTCCCGACGCCGCCGACCCCGCCCTGGTGGCCGCGCTCGCCGATGCTCGGGACCTGCCCGACGGAACGGCCCGGGTGGCGGCCCTGGAGCAGATCGCCGGGCGGGCCGACGCGGCCGGCGACGTCAAGTCCGGAGTGGAGGCCAGGTTCGCGCTGATCGAGGCGTACCTGCTGCACGGGGAGCGGTGGCGGCTGATCGAGCCGGTGCGGCGCTGCCGGGCCGCCGTGGACGCCCGACCCGAGCTGCTCGACGACGCCGAGGCTGGGCTGCTGCTGCGCTACCAGCGCTACGCGGTGGAGGCGTTGCTCGGCACGCCCCGGATCGGGTTGGACCAGACCCGGTCCCTGCTCGACGACCTGGCCGGTCGGGTCGAGGCGGACGCCCCGGACGCGGCGACCGTCGCCGAGCTGCGCTGCCGCATCGCCGACCACCTCGGCGACGAGCCCACCGCCCGGAGCTCGTACCAGAGGTGGGTCGACGCCGAACCCGGGCCGGCCGGGGGCTGCCCCGGCTGCGCCCCGGCCCGCCGGGCGGAGCTGCTCGCCGGTTGGGGCGAGTGGGCCGCCGCACTGGCCGAGCTGGCCGAGCCGGCCGTGGACTGCACCGACCAACCCGAGCGGGCACTGGTGGCGGGGCTGCTGCCGTGGCTGCGGGTGGGCGAGCCGGAGCGGGCCGCGACGGCGCACGTGCGGGCGTACCGGCGCCACCGGCGGGAGCGCTCGGCGTTCCCGTACCTCGCCGCGCACCTGCGGTACTGCGCGCTGGGCGGGCACCCGGCGCGCGGGCTCGACCTGCTGGCCGAGCAGCTGCCCCGGCTCGACCAACCCGCCGACGACCTGGCCGCGATGGAGTTCGCCGCCGCCGGTGCGCTGGTCTGCGCGCTGGCCGTGGAGGCCGGGCTGGGCGAGCGGCGGGTACGCCGGCCGGCGCACGGCGGGCGGCCAGCGATCGAGCTGGACGTCCCGGCGCTCGGCACGCTGCTGCTCGGTGTGGCCACCGAACTGGCCGGCAGCTTCGACGCCCGCAACGGCACCGGCCACCAGTCCGGGCGGATGGCGGCCTGGCTGGCCGAGCGCCCGCTGGCGGCGCCGGTGCCGCTGCCCACCGAGGCGTCCGACGACGAGTCGGACGACGAGCCGCCGGCCGGTCCGGGCGGCGCGGGCCTCGACGAGCTGGAGCCCGTCCCGCTCAGCCTCAACCTGATCACCGCGGCGCTGGACCGACGTGGCGACCGTTACGTGGTGGACGAGGGCGGCACGGTGGTCGGTCGGTGGGGCGCGGCGGTGATCCAGTTCCGCCGGGCCGGCGAGCGCGGCGAGGTGCTGCACGCGCGGGCGTTGGCCACACGCCGGCTGCCGGCCGACCGTCGCGCCGAGGCATACGCCTTCTGCAACGCCTGGAACCACGACCGGCTGCTGCCCAAGGCGTACGCCCACGAGCTCGGCGACGAGCTGGTGCTGGCCGGGGACGTCGCCACCGACCTGACGCACGGGGTGGCCCCGGCGCAGCTGCTGGTCCTCGTGGACGCCGCGGTCGCCACCGGCGTCGCGTACGCCGAGGCGGTGGCCGCCCTGCCCTGATCCGCGAACGGGGCAAACGGTTGCAGGCAAGGCGGAAAGAGTGCGACATCCGACAGTACGCAACCGGGGGCGTCGGACGGATGTGGTACCGCCGTCATCCGCCGCACACCCCCGGGAGTTGTCATGAAGCGCTCAGTCAGGGCCGCCATTCTCGCCACCGTCGTACTGTCCGCGCTGGCCGTCGCCGGACCGGCCGTCGCCGGACCGGCCGCCACACCGACGTCGACCCCCACGACGGGCGCGACCACCGCAGCCGCGGAGGCGACGATCACCGCCCGCGCCGAGCTCCTCCCCCTCGGCGGCGACCCGTGGCACCCGTCGGCCCCGCTGGAGGTCGACGTCCGGAATCAGGGTGCGACGGCGGCGAAGGGCTTCTTCGTGCTCCGCCTTCCGCAGAATGTCGGGCTGACCTCGGGCGGGGACTGCCGACCTGACGACGGTGCGAAGAGGACCTGGCTGTGCGGCGGCGCGCAACTGCCGGCCGGAGGTGGCCGGGTCTACCGGCTGACGGTGACGTCGTCGGCCCCCGAGCCGGTCTTCGGGTTCAACGCGTGGGGCTCGGTCGCCGGCCGGGACGCCGACGGCGTCACCGAGCGACCCACCGACTTCCGGATCAACTGGCCGGATCGCACGTCGCTGCGTCTGCGGGCCACCGCCGGCCCGGTCGTGGACGGCGTGGCGACCATCCGGGTGGGGGTGACCAACACCGGCACCTTCGACCTCGGCGGGTACGCACTGAACATCGCCACCCCGGCCGGGGTGCGGGTGACCGCGCCGGCGTGCTCCGACAGCGGCCGGATGAACGGCGTGGGCTGCGAGATCCTGCGGCTGCGTGCGCTTCCGGACGGCGCCACGGACGGCTTCGACGTGCGGGTGGCGGTCACCGGCGGCACGAAGGACGTGCGGCTCTGGCTGGCCCCGGTCAACCGGTACACCAACAAGGACACCTCGGTGACGCTTCGGCTGACGGGCGGTGGGTCCGGCGCCGGCGATGCCACCACCCCGCCGCCGGTGAACCCGACCGCTGCACCGACCTCGTCCACCCCGAAGGCGGCTGAGCTGCCCCGCACCGGGTCGGCCAGCACCACGTACGTCCTGGTCGGCGCGGCGTTGCTGACGCTGGGGGCCGGGCTGCTGCTGCTCCGACGCCGGTTCTTCCGCGGCTGAGCCGGACCGGCTGTTGCGACGACCGGGCAGTCCGCGAACGGCGACGCCCGCCGGCACACAGGGTGCGGACGGGCGTCGCAGCGCGCGGTCTCAGACCTCGACGACCGTGGGCACGATCATGGGCCGACGGCGGTACTTGTCGTTGACCCAGCGGCCGACGGTGCGCCGGACGATCTGCTGGAGTTGGTGCGGGTCGGTGATGCCGTCCGAGGCGGCCCGGTTGAGCGCCTCGGTGACCAGCGGGACCACCGGGTTGAATGCCTCCGGGTCCTCGGAGAAGCCCTTCGCGGACAGCGTCGGACCGGCGACGACCTTGCCGGTGACCGAGTCGACCACGACGGTGGTGGCGATGAAGCCACCGTCGCCGAGGATCCGCCGCTCGGTGAGCAGCGACTCGCTCACGTCGCCGACCGCGAGGCCGTCGACGTAGACGTACCGGCTCTTCACGTGCCCGACCAGACTGGCCCGGCCCTCGACCAGGTCGACCACGTCGCCGTCCTCGCAGAGCACCACCCGGTCGGCGGCCACCCCGGACTCCACGCCGAGGCGGGCGTGGGCGCGCAGGTGCCGCCACTCGCCGTGCACCGGCATGAGGTTGCTGGGCCGGACCACGTTGAGCAGGTAGAGCAGCTCACCGGCGGGAGCGTGACCGGAGACGTGCACCTTGGCCACGTCCTTGTGCACGACCACCGCGCCGGCCCGGGCCAGCCGGTTGATCACCCGGTAGACCGAGGTCTCGTTGCCCGGCACCAGCGAACTGGCCAGCACGACGGTGTCACCGGGGGCGATGGTGATGTGCCGGTGGTCGCCGCTGGCCATCCGGCCCAGCGCGCTCATCGGCTCACCCTGCGATCCGGTGGACATCAGCAGGATCTGCTCCGGCGGCAACGTGGTCGCCTCCTCGATCCCGACCACCAGTCCGGCCGGGATGTTGAGCAGGCCCAGGTCCCGGGCGATGCCCATGTTGCGGACCATCGACCGGCCGATCAGCGCGACCTTGCGGCCGTGCTCGGCGGCGGAGTCGAAGACCTGCTGGACCCGGTGCACGTGCGAGGCGAACGACGCCACGATGATCCGGCCGGTGGCCTTCGCGAAGATCGAGTCGAGCACCGGCCCGATCTCCCGCTCCGGGGTGACGAAGCCGGGGATCTCCGCGTTGGTGGAGTCGGACAGCAGCAGGTCGACGCCCTCGGCGCCGAGCCGGGCGAAGCCGGCCAGGTCGGTGATCCGGCCGTCCAGGGGCAGCTGGTCCATCTTGAAGTCGCCGGTGTGCAGCACCAGGCCGGCCGGGGTGCGGATGGCCACGGCCAGGGCGTCCGGAATGGAGTGGTTGACCGCGAAGAACTCGCACTCGAACGGGCCGAGCCGCTCCCGGCCGCCCTCGCGCACGGTCAGCGTGTACGGCTGGATCCGCCGCTCGGCGAGCTTCGCCTCGACCAGGGCCAGGGTGAACTGCGAGCCGACCAGCGGAATGTCCGGCTTGTGGGCGAGCAGGTAGGGCACGGCGCCGATGTGGTCCTCGTGACCGTGGGTGAGCACGATCGCCTGTACGTCGCCGAGCCGGTCCAGGATCGGCCCGAAGTCGGGGAGGATCAGGTCAACGCCCGGCTGCTCGACGTCGGGGAAGAGCACCCCGCAGTCGACGATCAGCAGCTTGCCGTCGTACTCGAAGACGGTCATGTTGCGACCGATGGCGCCGAGCCCGCCGAGCGGGATGATCCGCAGCCCACCCTCCGGCAGCGGCGGGGGCAACTCCGCGTCGATGTGCGCCTCGGTCACGCGTCCACCTCATTCTGCGACGCCGTCACTCGGCGCCCATCGTGTCGTTCGATCATTCGGGCAGTTCCAGGCCCGCTGCCGCGAAGTCCGCGCGCAGCTGGGCGATCTCGTCGTCGGTGGCCTCCACGAGCGGAGGGCGCACCGGACCGGCCGGCAGGCCAAGCGCCGCGAGGCCCGCCTTCACCAGGATGGTGCCCTGGGTGCGGAAGATGCCGGTGTACAGGGGCAGCAGCCGCCGGTGCAGGGCCAACGCGGTCGACATGTCCCCCGCGTCGTACGCGTCGATCATCTGGCCGGTCAGGACCCCGGTGAAGTGCGTCGAGGTGCCGACCACGCCGACGCTGCCCACGGCCAGCGCGGGCAGGATGAGCGCGTCCTCGCCGCTGTAGAAGGCCAGACCGGTCCGGCTGGTCACCCAGCTGGTGGCGGTCAGGTCGCCCTTCGCGTCCTTGACCGCGACGATCCGGCCGTGGTCGGCGAGCCGGACCAGCGTCTCGGTGTCGATCGGCACACCGGAGCGGTGCGGGATGTCGTACAGCATCACCGGCAGGCCGGTGGCGTCCGCCACGGCGGTGAAGTGCCGCGCCAGCCCGGCCTGCGGCGGCTTGTTGTAGTACGGGGTGACCACCAACAGGCCGTGCGCGCCCGCCTTCTCGGCGGCGGCGGCCAGCTCGATGGTGTGCCGGGTGTCGTTGGTGCCGACCCCGGCCACGACCCGGGCCCGATCGCCGACGGCCTCCACCACCGCGCGGATCAGACGTTCCTTCTCCGCGTCCGTGGTGGTCGGCGACTCGCCAGCGGTGCCGTTGACCACCAGTGCGTCGTTGCCCTGCTCGTCGACCAGGTGCCGCGCCAGAAGGGCGGCGCCGTCGAGGTCGAGCGAGCCGTCGGGAGTGAACGGGCTCACCATGGCCGTGATCACCCGCCCGAAGGGGCGGGACACCGCGCGGTCGGCGGCGTCAGGGTGGTCGTGCGTCATGCCTCCAACCTAGCGGACGACCAGCGGCGGCCCGCCGGGGAAGGGCTCAGGACGCCTCGGCGTGCGGGCTGGTCGCCACCTCGGTGCCGTCCGGAAGCTTGGAGATCACGAAGTCGGCGAAGACGTTCGGCGCGACCCGCTGGAGCTGGCGCAGGCACTCCACGGCCAGCTCGCGGATCTCCACGTCGGCGTGCTCGGTGGCCCGCATGGCGACGAAGTGCCGCCAGGCCCGGTAGTTGCCGGTGACCACGATCCGGGTCTCGGTGGCGTTGGGGAGCACCGCGCGGGCGGCCTGCCGGGCCTGCTTGCGGCGCAGCGTCGGGTTCGGCTCGTCGGAGAAGCGCTGCTCCAGCCCCTCCAGCAACTCGTTGTACGCGCGCACGCTCGCCTCGGCGGCCTCGACGAAGCGCTTGTGCAGCTCGGGGTCGTCGGCGATCACGGCGGGCTCGACCATGGCGGCGTCCCGCTCCGGGACGTAGCGCTGGGAGAGCTGCGAGTACGAGAAGTGCCGGTGCCGGATCAGTTCGTGCGTGAAGGAGCGGGACACCCCGGTGAAGTAGAAGCTCACCGAGCCGTGCTCCAGCACCGAGAGGTGCCCGACCTCCAGGATGTGCGCCAGGTAGCCGGCGTTGGTGGCGGTCGCCGGGTTCGGCTTCTTCCAGGACTGGTAGCAGGCCCGGCCGGCGAACTCGGCCAGCGCCTGACCGCCCTCCGCGTCGGTCGACCACGGCACGTCGTCCGGGGCCGCGAACTGGGTCCACGCGATCAACTTGACCTGGGGTTGCACCATCTCCGGCATTCCTCGGACTGTAGTGGGCCACCGCCGCGCACCCAACTCCGGCTCGCGGCGGTGAAACCGCCCACCCGCCGCCAGGCACGGACACTTCCGGTAGGTCCCGCCCGACAGGTGTCCAAGATCTCGGCATGCTGTCCGTCGGTGTGGTCGTTGTCGTGCCCCATGGCCGGCCGACGCCGGCGGCGGCCAGGGTCACCGGCCCCTCGGCGATGCGGTCAGACGTAGAGAGAGGTGAACGGCGCCCAGGGCAGGTTGCGCAGTACCGAGAAGGCCAGCCACGCGGCCAGGAAGCCACCGATGACCTTGGAGCTGATCCGCAGCTCGGGCAGCCGCCAGCCGAACGCCTGGCTGCCCGCCCAGGCCACGAAGAGGTACGCCAGGAACGGCAGCGCGAACACGAACAGGAAGTGGTGCCGGGCGGCGGCCGGCAGGTCGCCGTGCAGCACGTACCAGAGAGCGCGGGTGCCGCCGCAGCCCGGACAGTCCAGGCCCGTGGTCAGTTTGAGCAGGCAGCTCGGGGCGGCGTCCGGATCGGCGTGGGTCGGGTCGCTGAGCAGCGCGTAGCCCATCCCGGCGGCGACGCAGCCGACCGCGGCCAGCGGCACCGCCCAGCGCGGCGAGCGGTCGTAGAGCTTGAGGACGAAGCGGGTGAGCCGGTCCGGCTCGGCGGCCGGGTAGCCGCCCACCGGCGCCGTCGGCCAGCCGGCGGCGGGCACCGTCGTGGGCGTGGGCTGCGGCTGGTCGACCGGTCCGTCAACGCTCGTCACGCGCTCACGGTACACCGGACACGCCGGCCAACGCGGCGGTGAGCGGACCGGCCAGGTCGCCGGCCGCGGGCGGGGCCACCGCGTCCAGCCCGAGCCAGCCGGCGAGCCGGTACAGCTCGGCGGCGAGGGCCACCGCGGTCTCCCCCGGGTCGGCGCCCGGCTCGACCCAGGCGGCCGGCACCAGCAGCACCCCGGCCTTGCGGTCGGCCTTGAGATCGACCCGGGCGGTGAAGCGCTCGCCCTGCAGGAAGGGCAGCACGTAGTAGCCGTACACCCGCTGCGGCGCCGGGACGTAGATCTCGATCCGGTACGCGAAGTCGAAGAGCCGCTCGGTGCGGGCGCGTTCCCAGATCAGTGGGTCGAACGGGCTGACCAGGGTGTTGCCCCGCACCCAGCGGGGCAGCCGGGCGTCGGCGTGCAGCCACGCCGGCTGGCGCCAGCCGGCCACGGTGACCGGGACCAGCTCACCGGCCTCGGCCAGCTCGGCGATGGCCTGCCGCGCGCCGGCCAGCGGCAGCCGGAAGTAGTCGCGCAGCTCCGGCTCGGCGGCCACCCCGAGCGACCGGGCGGCGAGCGCCACCAGCGCGCGGTACGCCTCGGCGTCGGTCGGGGTGGGCGCGTCCAGCACGGCCGCCGGCAGCACCCGCTCGGGTAGGTCGTAGCGGCGGGCGAAGGAGGTGGTGCGCTCCGCGGCGGCCACCTCGCCGGCCCAGAACAGGAACTCCAGGGCCCGCTTCACCGCCGACCAGTTCCACCCCCAGTGGCCGGTCTCCCGGGGCGCGTCGTGCTCGATCTCGGCGGCGGTCAGCGGCCCCCGGGCGGCCACCTCGTCGCGGACCCAGGCGACCAGCTCGGGCTGCTCCTGGGCGATCCGCCGCATGCCGCCCCAGGACTCGGAGTGGGCCCGGGCCATCCGCCAGCGCAACGCCGTGTGCAGCGCGACCGGGACCAGCGACGCCTCGTGGCCCCAGTATTCGAACAACTCGCGGGGGCGGCGGTAGGCGGCCTGGTCGAGCAGCGTGGTCGGGTAGGGCCCGAGCCGGCTGTAGAGCGGCAGGTAGTGCGCCCGTTGCAGCACGTTGACCGAGTCCATCTGGATCAGCCCGACCCGGTCGAGGACCCGGCGCAGATGCCGCCGGGTGGGCACGCCGGCGGGCGTGGGATCGGCGAAGCCCTGGGCGGCGAGCGCCACCCGCCGGGCCTGGGCGAGGGAGAGCGATTCCGGTGCGGCCATCGTCGGCGACCCTAAAACATCGGTACGACGTCGGTGCGGGAAGCTGGACTCCGACGGCTCCCGGGGCATAGAACGGTGCAATGCTGACCATCCGCCGCGAAGAACCGGACGACGCCGAGGCGGTCGCCCGGGTGCACGTACACGGCTGGCAGGTGGGCTACGCCGGCATCGTGCCGGACGAGGTGCTCGGACGGCTCAACGTCGCGGCCTGGGCGCAGCGCCGACGCGACGTGGGCACCGCCGAGCCGGAGCACCCGTTCACCACCCTGCTCGGCGAGGTCGACGGGGTGCTCGCCGGCTTCACCACCTTCGGGCCGTACCGCCGCAACCAGGACCGCGACGACCTGGACCCGACGTTCGGCGAGGTGCTGGCGCTCTACGTCGAACCGGCGCGCTGGGGCGACGGGACCGCGGCCGCACTGCTGACCGCCGCCCGGGCCGGGCTCACCGAACGGGGCTGGACCGGGTACCGGCTGTGGGTGCTGGCGGAAAACCGGCGGGCCCGCCGGTTCTACGAGCGGGCCGGGCTGTCACCGGACGGTGAGCGGTCGACCTACCCGGTGCCGCTGGCCGGCGGGCGCCCGCCCGTCGGGTTGGTCGAGCTGCGGTACGCCGGCAGCCTCGACGGCTGACCCCGAGCCGGTCAGCCAGTGGCGCACCGGCAGGAACGCCAGCAGCGCCAGGCTGATCCAGACGTAGGCGTTGCTGCCGAGGAAGCCGTCGAACCCGCTGAAGTCCTTCTCCCAGGCCCAGACGGTCCGGCTGATCAGTAGGACGTACCCGACGAACGCGGCGGCCAGCAGGACCCGGCGGCGCCGGCCCTCGGCGGGCGCGGCCATCGCGTTGTCGACCAGCAGGATCAGGGCGGGCAGCAGCCAGACCAGGTGGTGCACCCAGGTCACCGGGCTGACCAGGCACATCACCGCGCCGGTCAGCGCCAGGCCGGTGGCCTCGTCGCCGGCCGCGACCGCGGCCCGGGAGCGCCAGGCCCAGAGCGCCAGGGTGCCGAGCACCAGCAGCAGCCAGGCCAGCGTGTTCGGGTGCTCCGGGTCGAGCCGGGCGACCACGCCCCGCAGGGACTGGTTGGAGACGAACGCCAGCTCGCCCACCCGGCCGGTGTTCCACAGTGCCTCGGTCCAGAACTCCCGGGAGGCGTCCGGAAAGAGCGCGCCGGCCAGCAGGGTCACTGCGGCGGCGGTCCCGCTGGCGGTCAGCGCGGCCCGCCACCGGCCGGTGACCAGCAGGTAGACGATGAAGATGCCAGGGGTCAGCTTGATCGCGGTGGCCAGCCCGATGCCGGCTCCGGCCCACCGGTTGCCGGCCGGCAGCAGTCGCAGCAGGTCCACCGCGACCAGGAAGAGCAGCAGCGTGTTGACCTGGCCGAAGTTGACCGTCTCCCGCATCGGCTCGAACGCGGCGACCAGGCAGAGCGCCACGGCGAGGGTGTACCAGCGGGTCCAGCCGGCCCGGCGGGCGATCGGGTCGACCAGCCACCAGATCAGCAGCGCGGTGGTGGTCACGCTGGCCAGGACGCTCACCACGATCGCGGCCGACCACGGCAGGTACGCCATCGGCAGCATGACCAGCGCGGCGAACGGCGGGTAGGTGAAGCCGTACTGCGTGCCCGGCTTGAGATAGTCGTAGATCTCCCCGCCGTCGTGCACCCACCAGGTCAACGCGCCGTAGTAGACCTTCAGGTCGAAGAATCCATGCCGGACGGCCGCCATCGACAGGAAGAGGGCGACCGCGACCGCGAGCCCGACCACGCCGCCGACCTGCCCGAGCGTCCTCCTGGCACCCTGCGCCACCGTCGCCTCCCTGGTTGTGCGTAGGCTTCCGTCCCATGGCTCTCGGGTACGTCCGCCCGGCGCGTCCCGAGGACGCCGGCGAGATCGCACGCATCCAGCTCGCGACCTGGCGGGTCGCGTACCGCCGGATCCTGCCCCGGCACGTGCTCGACAACCTGGACGAGGCGTTCCTCGCCCGGCGGTGGAGCGCTGCGGTGCTGGAGCCGCCCTCCGGCGCGCACCGGGTGCTGGTCGCCGTCGAACAGGCCGAGCAATCGTATCTGGTGGGCTTCGTCGCCTCCGGTCCGGCCGACGCGGAGGCGCTGGCCCCGGGCGAGCCGGCCGACGCGTTCGGCCCGGACGCGGCAGCGGTGACCGACCTGCTGGTCGAGCCGCGCTGGGGCCGGCGGGGGCACGGCAGCCGACTGCTGGCCGCAGCCGTCGACCTGTGGCGGGAAGACGGTTTCGCCCGGGCGGTGGCCTGGGCGTTCGACGGCGACGAGGCGACCCGCAAGTTCCTCACGAGCACCGGCTGGGAGCCCGACGGCGCGGCCCGGGCGCTGGACGTCGACGACATGCTGGTCCCCCAGGTGCGCCTGCACGTCGCCGTGCCGACCGAGCCCGTGCCGGACGACCGACCCGCCGACTGAGACTCCCCGCCCGGCGGCGCGTCGCAGCCGTCGGGGTGGGGATGTCGGACGGGTCGCCTACCGTCGGTCCCATGAGCTCAGCGACCGCGCCGGTGACGGCGCCGACCGCCGGCGACGACCGGCTGGAGCAGCACCGGGTCGAGCTGACCGGCTACTGCTACCGGATGCTCGGTTCGCTGTTCGACGCCGAGGACGCCGTGCAGGAGACGCTGCTGCGGGCCTGGCGCGGTCAGGGCGGCTTCGACGGGCGGTCCAGCCTGCGCACCTGGCTCTACCGCATCGCGACCAACGTCTGCCTGGACGTGCTGCGCGGGCGCGGCCGGCGGGCCCTGCCGATGGACCTGGGGCATGCGTCCGCGCCGGTCGCGGCGGCCATGGGCAGCCCCGAGTCCGGCTGGGTCGGGCCCGCACCGGACGCGGCCGTGCTGCCGACGGTCAGCGACCCGGCCGAGGTGGCGGTGGGGCGGGAGTCGGTCCGGTTGGCCTTCGTCGCCGCCCTGCAACACCTGCCGCCGCGCCAGCGGGCCGTGCTGATCCTGCGGGACGTGCTGCGCTGGCGGGCCGACGAGGTCGCCGAGCTGCTCGACGGCAGCGTCGCCGCCGTCAACAGCGCGCTGCAACGGGCCCGGGCCACCCTGGCCGGGCGGGACACCGCCGGGCCGGCCGATCCGCTCGACGAGGCGCACCGTGAGCTGCTGGAGCGCTACGTGCGGGTCTTCGAGCGCTACGACATCGACGGGCTGGTCGCGCTGCTACGTGAGGATGCGGTGCACAGCATGCCGCCGTACCGGATGTGGCTGTCCGGAGCGGCGGACATCGGCCGCTGGCTGGTCGGGCCGGGCTCCGCCTGCCGCGGCTCCCGACTGCTGCCGGTGTGGGCCAACGGCGGGCTGGCGCTGGCCCAGTTCCGCCCCGACCCGGCCGGCGGGCACCGGCCGTTCTCCATCCAGCTGCTGGAGGCCGCCGACGGTCGGATCACCCGGCTCACCCACTTCCTGGAGCCGGCGCTCTTCGCCCGGTTCGGCCTGCCCGAGCGGCTGCCCTGAGCACCCACCGATGAGTTCCGCGCCGACCGGTCGTCCACCCCTGTGACACCTACCGTCAGCAGGAGGGCGAGAACCATGCGGACAGCGAACCCCGGCGCCGGGCGTCGGGAGTGGGTCGGGCTGGCGGTGCTGGCCCTGCCCACCCTGCTGCTGGCGCTCGACCTGAGCGTGCTCTACCTGGCGCTGCCCCGCCTCAGCGCCGACCTGGACGCGGACAGCACCCAGCAGCTCTGGATCACCGACGCCTACGGCTTCCTGATCGCCGGCTTCCTGGTCACGATGGGCACCCTGGGCGACCGGGTGGGCCGTCGGCGCCTGCTGCTGATCGGAGCCGGCGCCTTCGCCGTGGTCTCGGTGGTTGCCGCCTACGCGCCGAACCCGCCGCTGCTGATCGCCGCCCGGGCGCTGCTCGGCGTCGCCGGGGCCACCCTGATGCCCTCCACGCTGGCCCTGATCAGCAACATGTTCCGGCTTCCGGCCCAGCGGGCGGTCGCGGTGGGAATCTGGATGAGCTGCTTCATGGGCGGCATGGCGGTCGGCCCGGTGATCGGCGGGGTGCTGTTGGAGAACTTCTGGTGGGGCTCGGCGTTCCTGCTCGGCGTGCCGGTGATGGCTCTGCTGCTGGTGACCGCGCCGCTGCTGCTGCCGGAATACCGCGACCCGCACCCCGGGCCGCTGGACGTGGTCAGCGTCGCGATGTCGCTGGCCACCATCCTGCCGGTGGTGTACGGCCTCAAGGAACTGGCCCGGCACGGCTGGCGTCCGCTGCCCGCGCTGGCGATCGTGGCCGGCATGCTGGTGGGGCTGCTCTTCGTCCGCAGGCAGCGCCGTTTGCCGCATCCGCTGCTGGACGTCGGCCTCTTCCGCAACCGCACATTCACCGCCGCCCTGCTGCTGTTCCTGCTCAACGGCCTGCTCATGGGCGGCACCTTCCTGCTGCTCAGCCAGTGGCTGCAACTGGTCGAAGGGCTTTCCCCGCTGCGCGCCGGGGTGCTGCTGGTACCGCAGGCGGTCGCCATGATCGGTGCGACCACGCTGGCCCCGCTGCTGGCCCGCCGGTTCCGGCCGGGGCACGTGATGGCAGTCGGGCAGCTGATCACGGCGGCCGGCTTCCTGCTGCTCAGCAGGGTGGAAGGCGACGCCGCTCTGCTGGTCGTGCTGGTCGCCTTCGTCGTCGCCTCGATCGGGATCGCGTTGCCGTCGGCGCTGATCACCGACCTGATCGTCGGCTCGGCACCGCCCGAGCGGGCCGGCTCGGCAGCGTCGCTCTCCGAGACCAGCGGAGAGTTCGGCATCGCCCTGGGCGTGGCGGTCCTGGGCAGTTTCAGCGCCGTCGTCTACCGCGCCGAGCTGGGCCCCGCGCTCCCCGCCGGCCTGCCCACCGGGGCGGCGGACCGGGCCCGGGACGGGCTGAGCGGGGCGGTGACGGTCGCCGGTGAGCTGCCCGGCGGGTTGGGGGCCGCGCTGGTCGACGCGGCCCGGAGCGCGTACACGAGCGGATTGAGCGTGACGGCGACCGCCGGTGCCGTTCTGCTGCTCGGGCTCGCCGTGCTGGCCGCGCTGGCGTTCCGGTCGGTGCCGCCCTATCCGCCGGCCGGCGCCGAGCCGGCGCACGATGAAGCACCGACGCCGGCCGGCGTGGCCCCGCTCTGACCATCGGATCACGACGATCGAGAAGGAGACCATCATGTTCCGGGACACCAAGGCGTTCAGCGGGTTCTCGGTGGACGACACCGACCGTGCCGAACGGTTCTACGCCGAGACGCTCGGCCTGCGGGTGACGCGGGACGAGGCGATGGGCGGGTTGCTGACCCTGCACATTGCCGGAGACCGGCCTGTCCTGGTCTACCCGAAGGCCGACCACTCCCCCGCGACCTACACCGTGCTCAATTTCCCGGTCGACGACATCGACCGGGCGGTCGACGAGCTGACCGCGCGAGGTGTGCGTTTCGCCCGCTACGACGGAATGCCGCAGGACGACAAGGGGATCATGCGCGGGCAGGGGCCGGCGATCGCCTGGTTCACCGACCCGGCCGGCAACGTCCTGTCCGTCCTCGCACAGCGCTGACCGGCGTGGCGGTCCCGCCCAGGTGGGGGGCCCGCCACACCTCTCGGTCAGCCCTTGTCCGAGCCGCCCCCTTCGCGAGGCGCCACAACTGCATGATCGGCGGGGTGGAACTCGGCGACCAGCTCGTCGTCCTCCAGGTCGCCCGTGGGGTGGAAGCCCAGGGAGCGGTAGAGGTTCGCGGCGGGGACGTTGTCGGGGTGGTACGAGAGTCGGACCGGGGCGCCGTCGCTCCGCTCGGTGAGCCAGGTGGTCAGGGTGAGCACGGTTGCCCGGCCGACGCCGCGGCCCTGCTCGGCGGCGTCGGTCACCATGCCGCCGATCCACCGCGACCCGTCGTCGTCCACGCCCCACATGACGTGCCCGACGACCGTCTCGTCGGCGTACACCGCGAGCGAGGTCCAGACGTCGCTGCGCAGCGAGAGCAGCAGGTACCGGGCCGCCAGCGCGGCCACGTACCTCCGCTGCCCGTCGTGCGGGGCGACGTCGGCCACCGCCCGCCAGTTGTCGTCGTCGACCGGTCGGAGGGTGACCCGCCGCCCGCCCCGGTCCAGGTGCCCCTTTTCGATCATCCGGCGCAGCCTAGAACCGACCCGCGACCCGGCGATCGATTATGCGCGACCTGCTCAGTCGAGCAGTGGGTCCAGCCCGATGGTGAGGCCGGGGCGGGTACGCACCGCGCGGACGGCCAGCAGCACCCCCGGCATGAACGACGCCCGGTCGTACGAGTCGTGCCGGATGGTCAACGTCTCCCCGGTGGTGCCGAAGAGCACCTCCTGGTGGGCGACCAGCCCGGTGGCGCGTACGGCGTGCACGCGCACCCCGTCGATGTCGGCGCCCCGCGCGCCCGGCACCTCGTCGGAGGTGGCGTCCGGCACCGGGCCGAGGCCGGCCTCGGCGCGGGCCCGGGCGATCTGCCGTGCGGTGTGCGTGGCGGTGCCACTCGGCGCGTCCAGCTTGCGCGGGTGGTGCTGCTCGATGATCTCGACCGACTCGAAGTGCCGGGCGGCCCGCGCGGCGAACTGCATCATCAGCACCGCGCCGATGCCGAAGTTCGGCGCGATGACCACGCCCACGCCGGGCTTGGCGGCCAGCCAGCCACGCACCTGCTCCAGCCGCTGCTCGGTGAACCCGGTGGTGCCGACCACCGCGTTGATGCCGTGGTCGATGCACCAGTGCAGGTTGTCCATGACGACGCCCGGCGTGGTGAAGTCGACGACCACCTCGGCGCCGGAGACGGCGGAAAGATCGTCACCCTGGTCGACCGTGGCCACGAGGTCCAGGCCGTCGGCGGCGTCGACCGCCCTGCACACCTCGGCGCCCATCCGGCCCCGGGCACCCAGCACGCCCACCCGCAGCGGCTCGACCGGGCTTCTGTCCTGCTCGTCAGTCACGGGGCACAACCTATCCCAATCGGGACGTGCGCCCCGTCCGGACCGGATCAGCCCACTACCCGGGGGACCGGCCGCCGGTGCGCGTTCAGCCCGCGGCGCTGAAGTCGCTCGCGCCGAACGGACCGACCACGGCGAGCGACATCGGCCGGCTGAGCAGCTCCGCGGCGAGGGTGTTCACGTCCGCCACGGTGACCGCGTCGACCCGCCGCAGCAGCTCGTCCACCGGCATCAGGTCGCCGTAGAGCAGCTCGCCCTTGGCCAGCCGGCTCATCCGCGAGCCGGTGTCCTCCAGGCCGAGCACGAACGAGCCCTTGCTCATCCCCTTGCCCCGGGCCACCTCGGCCTCGGTGAGCCCGTCCGCGGCCACCCGGGCCAGCTCGGCCCGGGTCAGCTCCAGCACCTCGTCCACCTTGCCCGGCGCGCAGCCGGCGTAGACGGCGAACAGGCCGCTGTCGGCGTACTGGCTGGCGTAGGAGTAGACCGAGTAGGCCAGACCGCGCTGCTCGCGGATCTCCTGGAACAACCGGCTGGACATGCCGCCGCCGAGGACGTTGTTGAGCACCCCGAGGGCGAAGCGCCGCTCGTCGAGGCGGTCGATGCCGGGGCAGCCGAGCAGCACGTGCGCCTGCTCCGTCTCCTTCGGCTCGACCAGGGTGGTGGCGGGCCGGGTGCGTACCGCCGGGGTGGCCGCGCGGTGCGGCGCCGGCCCGGCCGGGTCACTGTCCAGCGGGGTGCCGCGCACCGCCTGCCGGACCATCCTCACCACCGCGGCGTGGTCGAGGTTGCCGGCGGCGGCGATCACGATCTGCGGCGCGGTGTAGTGGCGCCGGTAGAAGCTCTGGATCTGCCGCCGGGTCATCGGCGTGACGGTCTCCTCGGTGCCGGAGATCAGCCGACCCAGCGGGTGGTCGCCGTAGACGGCCCGCGCGAAGAGGTCGTGCACCTCGTCACCGGGCTCGTCGTCGTGCATGGCGATCTCCTCCAGGATCACGCCGCGCTCGGTCTCCACGTCGGCCGGCTCCAGCAGGGAGTCGGCAACCAGGTCGCACATCACGTCGATCGCCAGCGGCAGGTCCTCGTCCAGCACGCGGGCGTAGTAGCAGGTGTATTCCTTCGTGGTGAAGGCGTTCGTCTCGCCGCCGACCGCCTCGATCCGTGAGGAGATCTCCAGCGCGGTCCGCTTGTGGGTGCCCTTGAAGAGCAGGTGCTCCAGGAAGTGCGCGGCACCGGCCTGCGTGCCGGTCTCGTCGCGGGAGCCGACCGCCACCCACACGCCGAAGGAGACGCTGCGCATCGCCGGGATCGCCTCGGTGAGCACGCGCAGGCCGCTGGGCAGCACGGTACGACGTACCGTGCCGCCCAGCGGGTCGTCACTGAGCGTGCGGGTCACCGCTCGGGCGGCACCGCCGGAGCGGGCCGTCCCGGTGTCCCGGGACGCGGCCACCCCCCGTCGATCCGGTGGAAACGGCGCACTGATGGCCCGACTCACGTACTGCTCCAGATCGACGAGGGGTGGGTGATGCGGTGGTACGGGGTCAGCTGTGCCGGGTCCGGCGGCGCGGACGCTCGCCGCCCTCGCCACCCTCGCCGCCGCCGCCTTCGCCGCCGCGCTCCGGGCCACGGCCGCCGCGGTCGCCGCCACGGTCACGGTCACCCCGGTCGCGCGGGCCCCGGTCGCCCCGGTCCCGGCTGGCCGGTCGGTCGCCGCCAGCGGCGGCGGCCTCACCGGCGGCGGGCGCCTCGGCGCCCTCCGGGCGGACCTTGTCCAGGTAGATCTTGCCGCGGGCGTCGATGTCGGCGATCTCGACCTCGACCCGGTCACCGACGTTGAGGAAGTCCTCGACGCGCTCGACCCGCTTGCCGTCGCCCACCTTGGAGATGTGCAGCAGGCCGTCACGGCCCGGCAGGAGCGAGATGAACGCACCGAACGCGGCGGTCTTGACCACCGTGCCGAGGAACCGCTCGCCCTGCTTCGGCAGGGTCGGGTTGGCGATGCCGTTGATCCGGTCCACCGCCGCCTGGGCCGACGGACCGTTGGTGGCCCCGACGTAGATCGTGCCGTCGTCCTCGATCGAGATCTCGGCGCCGGTCTCGTCCTGGATCGCGTTGATGGTCTGCCCCTTCGGGCCGATCACCATGCCGATCTTGTCCACCGGGATCTTGACGGTGGTGACCCGCGGCGCGTAGTCCGACATCGTGGCCGGAGCCTCGATCGCCGCCCGCATCACCTCGAGGATGGTCTGCCGGGCCTCGTTCGCCTGCTGAAGCGCGGCGGCGAGCACGTCCGACGGGATGCCGTTGAGCTTGGTGTCGAGCTGCAGCGCGGTGACGAACTCCGGCGTGCCGGCGACCTTGAAGTCCATGTCACCGAACGCGTCCTCGGCACCGAGGATGTCGGTCAGCGTCACGTACTGGGTCTTGCCGTCCACCTCGTCGGAGATGAGGCCCATCGCGATGCCGGCCACCGGCGCCTTGAGCGGCACACCGGCGGAGAGCAGCGCCAGGGTCGAGGCGCAGACCGAACCCATCGAGGTCGAGCCGTTGGAGCCGAGCGCCTCCGAGACCTGCCGGATGGCGTACGGGAACTCCTCGCGAGCCGGCAGCACCGGGATCAGCGCCCGCTCGGCCAGCGCGCCGTGGCCGATCTCGCGCCGCTTCGGCGAGCCGACCCGGCCGGTCTCACCGGTCGAGTACGGCGGGAAGTTGTAGTTGTGCATGTAGCGCTTGGACTTCTCGGGGGCGAGAGTGTCCAGCGACTGCTCCATGCGCAGCATGTTCAGCGTGGTGACGCCCAGGATCTGGGTCTCGCCCCGCTCGAACAGCGCCGAACCGTGCACCCGCGGCAGCACGCCGACCTCGGCGGTCAGCGGGCGGATGTCCCGCGGGCCGCGGCCGTCGATGCGGACCTGCTCACGCAGCACGCGGTTGCGGACCTCGGACTTGGTCAGCGAGCGAAACGCGGCGCTGACCTCCTTCTCCCGGCCCTCGAAGCGCGGGTTCAGCTCCTCGGCGACGCGGGCCTTGACCCGGTCCAGGGCCTCCTCGCGGTCGGCCTTGCCGGCGATGGTGAGCGCCTCGGCCACCTCGGTGCGTGCCAGGTCGGCCACGGCGTCGTACACGTCGTCCTGGTAGTCCAGGAAGACCGGGAACTCGGCGACCGGCTTGGCGGCCACCTCGGCCAGCTCGCTCTGCGCGCGGCACAGCTCGCGGATCGCCGGCTTGGCGGCCTCCAGGCCGCTGGCGACGATCTCCTCGGTCGGCGCGGTGGCGCCACCGGCGATGAGGGCCACCGCGTTCGGCGTGGCCTCGGCCTCGACCATCATGATCGCGACGTCACCGTCGGGCAGGGCGCGGCCGGCAACGACCATGTCGAAGGTGGCGCGGGCCAGCTCCTCCAGGGTCGGGAAGGCCACCCACTGGCCGTCGATGTGCGCGACCCGGGTCGCCCCGATCGGGCCGGAGAACGGCAGGCCGGAGAGCTTGGTCGACATCGAGGCCGCGTTGATCGCGACCACGTCGTACGGGTGCTGCGGGTCGAGCGCGAGGATGGTCTCGACGACCTGGACCTCGTTGCGCAGGCCCTTGACGAAGGACGGGCGCAGCGGCCGGTCGATCAGCCGGCAGGTGAGGATGGCGTCCTCGCTGGGCCGGCCCTCGCGGCGGAAGAACGAGCCGGGGATCCGGCCCGCGGCGTACATCCGCTCCTCGACGTCCACGGTCAGCGGGAAGAAGTCGAACTGCTCCTTCGGCTGCTTGCCGGCCGTGGTGGCGGAGAGGACGACCGTCTCGCCCAGCTGGGCGATGACGGAACCGGCGGCCTGACGGGCCAGCCGGCCGGTGGAGAACGTGATCTCGCGGGTGCCGAAGGACCCGTTGTCGATCACGGCGGTGCGGGATTCGGTGCCGAGGTTGGTCTCGGTCATGTGCGGTAGTGCTCCTTGTCGTCGGGGGCCCGCGACGCTCCGGAGCTGCTCAGACGGCCGGTCTTCGATCGAAGCGCCCGGGGCGCCGGCGTGCTGCCGGGACCCTCGGGGGCCACTACCGGAGACCGGTACGCTGAACGGCTCCCTGTCGGGTGGTCGCACAGCCCTGTGTCTCTGGTGGTACGGAACGGGGGAGCGGCCGTCCGGCCACTCCCCCGTCAGGTCATCGGCGCAGGCCGAGCCGCTCGATGAGCGACCGGTAGCGGGCGATGTCCTTCTTCTGCACGTAGTTGAGCAGCCGACGGCGCCGGCCGACCAGCAGCAGCAGCCCACGACGGCTGTGGTGGTCGTGCTTGTGCACCTTGAGGTGCTCGGTCAGCTCGGCGATCCGCTTGGTGAGGACCGCGACCTGGACCTCCGGCGAACCGGTGTCGCCCTCGGCGGTCGCGTACTCGGAGCGGATCTTGGCCTTGGCTTCCTGGTCGAGCGCCATGTTCTCCCTGTTTCGGTGGGTTGATCAATGAGTGTCCGTCGTTCCGGTGGACCGGAAACGGACCGGTACCTCGCACCCGCGGCGTCGAGCAGGCACGCGAGGCCCCACGCCGGTCACCCGACGTCCCCGCCAGACTACCAGCACCCGCCGGTAGCAACCGGTCAAGGGCCTCGGGGCGGGCGGACACGCCCCGCGCGATCAGCCCAGCGCGCGCCGGGTGCGCTCGACGTCCTGTTCCATCTGGGCGATCAGCGGTTCGATCGAGTCGTACCGGATCTGCCCGCGCAGGTGCGCCACGAAGTCCAGGGCCAGCCGCTCTCCGTAGAGGTCCCCGCTGAAGTCCAGCGCGTACGCCTCCACCCGTCGCTCCCGGCCGGAGAAGGTGGGGTTGGTGCCGACCGACACGGCCGCCATCAGCGGCTCGTGCTGCCCGCGGCGCATGAGCCGGGCGGCGTAGACGCCGTCGGCAGGCACCGCGGCGTACCGGTGGCAGAGCAGGTTGGCGGTCGGGAATCCCAGCTCCCGCCCCCGCTGGTCGCCGCGGACCACCACTCCCTCCAGCCGGTGCGGGCGACCCAGCGCGGCCGCCGCCGCGCCCACGTCACCGGCGTCGACGCAGGAGCGGATGTACGTCGAGGAGAAGACCGTCCCGTCCTCGGCCACCAGCGGGGCGCCCTCGACGCCGAAGCCGAAGGTGCGTCCCAGCCGCTCCAGGAGCCGCACGTCGCCGGCGGCCCGGTGCCCGAAGCGGAAGTTGCCGCCGACCACCACCAACGCGGCGTGCAGGTGCTCGACCAGGACGTCGTGCACGAACTCCTCGGCGGACAGCCGGGAGAACTCCGGCGTGAACGGCACCACGCAGAGCACGTCCACGCCGAGCGCCTCGATCAGCTCGGCCTTGCGGGCCGGCTCGGTGAGCACCGCCGGGTGCGAGCCGGGACGGACCACCTCGGCCGGGTGCGGGTCGAAGGTGACCACCACCGACTGCACGCCCAGCTCCCGGGCCCGGGCCACGGCGTGCCCGATGATCGCCTGGTGCCCCTTGTGCACGCCGTCGAAGACGCCGATGGTGACGACCGACCGTCCCCAACCGCCGGGCGCCGCGTCGTACCCCCGCCACCGCTGCATGCCGCTCCTCCCCTGAAGGAAGGGCCCCTTCTTAACGCCTCGTGCAGAGGAAGGGCCCCTTGTTAACACTGGCCTGGCAGTTCTTGCGCCGCCGGGCACACCCCGACAAACCTGCGCCCGCCGTCAGGCCGGGGCGAGCACGATCTCCGCGCGGGCCCGCCCGTCCCGCTCGCTGACGATAGCGATCAGCCCACCGTCCGGGCCGAAGACGGCGTACGGCCCGGCGATGCCGGCCGGGTCCAGCGGCCCGCCGTGGCCGAGCACCTTCGCCTCGTCGGGTGTGGCGTCGCGGCGCGGGAAGAACCGGTCGGCCGCCGCGTCCAGCGGCAGGTTGACCACCTCCGGCGCGCGTCGCTCCAGCTCGTCGAGGGTGGCGGCCTCGGCGAGGGCGAAGCCACCCACCGCGGTACGCCGCAGCGCGGTGAGGTGCCCGCCGACCCCGAGCGCCAGGCCCGCGTCGCGGGCGATGGCCCGGATGTACGTGCCGGAGGAGCAGGTCACGTCCACGTCCACGTCCACCACGTCCGGCTCGGTGCGGCGGATCGCCAGCACGTCCAGCCGGGAGATGGTGACCCGCCGGGCGGGCAGCTCGACGCTCTCCCCCTCGCGCACCCGCTTGTACGCCCGCTGACCGTTGATCTTGATGGCGCTGACCGCGCTGGGCACCTGCTCGACCTCACCGGTCAACGCGGCCAGCGCGGCCCGGATGCCGTCGTCGGTGACCAGACCGGCCGGGGTGGTGGCGATCACGTCGCCCTCGGCGTCGTCGGTGACGGTCGCCTGACCGAGCCGGATCGTGCCGGCGTAGCTCTTCGCGGCGCCGATCACGTAGGTCAGCAGCCGGGTGGCCCGGCCCACCCCGATCACCAGCACGCCGGTTGCCATCGGATCGAGGGTGCCGCCGTGCCCGACCCGCCGCGTCTTCGCCAGCCGGCGGATCCGCGCCACCACGTCGTGCGACGTCATGCCGCCGGGCTTGTCGACCACGATCAGACCATCGGTGCTCACGTCGGCCAAGCCTGCCAGACGCGGTGTCGCCGCTCGGCACCGCAGGGCAGCCCCGGCGTCCGGACGCCGTCGGTGCCGGCGCACACGACGGGGCACCGCGACAGCCGCCCGGGTGCGAAGATCACTCGCCGCGCCCCGCCGAACCAGGACGACAGATGACCAGCGCAGAACCCCCCACCCCGTCCGCCGCCCCGGACCCGTACGCCGTCGCCGCCGCGCCCGAGTCGATCCGGGTACCGGAGTGGATGCGGCAGCCGGAGACGGAACACACGCTGACCCGGCCGGAAAAGGTGCGGCTGCTCTGGGAGCGGCACGCCATGAAGCTGGTCGGCACCGCCGCCGGGGTGCTCGCCGTGGCGCTGCTGGGTGTGCTGGCCTGGAGCGGGTTCAGCCTCGTCCAGCGGACCCACGACGGGGTGCCGCTGCTGCCCGGACTGGCCAGCTCACCCTCGCCGGCGCCCCGGCCGGTCGACGACATGGGCAACAGCCTCGGCCCGTTCGTGGCCACCCCGGCGGAGAAATTCGCCGCGGGCGAGGAGGCCATCACCCTGCCCGCGGCCCGGGCCACCGCGCCGTTCACCGGAAAGCAGGTCGCCGACGCGCTGGCGAAGGTCCGGCAGGCGCTGATCCAGGGCCGGCTCGAACCGTCGATGCTGGGCGGCCGCCACGACGCGTTCCTCGCCCTGCTGGCGGCCGACGCACAGGACGACATCCGCAAGGAGTTCGGGACCGGCGACAACCTGGGTTACGCCACCCGGATCCTCGCCGACGCCGAGCCGCGCTGGGACTATCGGGACGACATCCGCGCCCAGGGCACGGTGACGTACCGATCGACCAAGGACCGGGACGGGGTCAGGGTGCTCGAGATCACCACACGGTTCATCTGGGTCTACTCCTTCGACCTGCCCCGCCCGCAGGCATACCCGCCGGGCAGCGAGCTGGTCACGCTGCGGGACCAGGTGGTCTGGCAGGTGCCGCATCCGGACGACGTCACCTCGTCCTCCCGCGGGCTCTGGGTGGACAGCGCGGACGTCACCGTGTTCAACGCCACCTGCGCGGCGATCGAGAAGGGCGCCATCGACCTGGACGTCGAGGACCGCCGGTTGGTCCCCGGCCCCCAGCCCACCGGCGACATCTACGACCCGGGCTGGCGTCCCGGGGATGGCGAGGACTGCTGACCGGCGTCAGCGGACGGCGCCGATGACCGCCCAGCCGCCGCTACGCAGCCGAAGCAGCAGGGCGACCAGCCGGATCACCACGAACAGGGTGAGCCCCGCCCAGATGCCGCCGAGCCCGAGATCGAGCCCGTAGGCCAGCCAGATCGACGGCAGGAAACCACCCAGCGCGGCGACGATGGTGAGGTTGCGCAGGTAGCGCACGTCGCCGGCGCCGATGAGCACCCCGTCGAGAGCGAACACCACCCCGGCCAGCGGTTGCATGGCGACGAACCAGGGCCAGGCCACCATCGCCTGCTCGCGTACCCCCTGATCGGAGCTGAACCAGCCGGGGACCACGCCGGCGCCCGCGGCGATCAGCAGCGCGAAGCCGACGCCGCACGCCCCACCGAGCAGCGCGATCCGGCGGGCCAGCGCCTTGGCGCCCGCCTGGTCGCCCGCGCCGAGCGCGGCGCCGACCAGCGACTGCGCGGCGATGGCCAGCGCGTCGAGCACCAGTGCGGTGAAGAACCACAGTTGCAGGGCGATCTGGTGGGCACCCACGGCGGTGGCGCCGAACCGGGCCGCGACCGCGGTCGCGGAGAGGAAGCTGGCCTGGAACGCGACGCCACGGATCAGCAGGTCCCGGCTGAGCACCAGTTGCTGGCGGATCAGCCGGGGCCGGGCGCGCAGCGACACCCGCTCGGCGACGAGCGCCGCGGCGAAGAGACCACCGGAGATCGTCTGGGCGACCGCGTTGGCCACCGCCGAACCGGTGAGACCCAACCCGGCCGGATAGACCAGCAGCGGGCAGAGCAGCGCGGAGAGCAGGTTGGGGCCGAGCACGAAGACCAGCGGGCGGCGGGTGTCCTGCACGCCGCGCAACCAGCCGTTGCCGGCGGCGGCGAGCAGCAGCCCGGGGGCGCCCAGCGCCGCGATCCGCAGCCACTGCCCGGCGGCGTCGGCCACCTCGCCCCCACCCCCGGCGAGGGTACGGGCCAGCGCTCCCCCGCCAAGCTGCATGCCGATGGCGACCAGCAGCCCGACGCCGAACGCCAGCCAGGACGCCTGGACTCCCTCGGCGACCGCGGCGGCCCGGTCACCCGAGCCGAAGCGGCGGGCCGAGCGGCCGGTGGTGCCGTAGGCGACCACGGTGCCGAGCCAGGCGGTGAGGGTCATGACCGTGCCACCCACGGCGAGCGCGGCCAGCGGCACCCGGCCGAGATGCCCGACGACGGCCGTGTCGACCAGCACGTAGAGCGGCTCGGCGGCGAGCACGACGAGAGCCGGCAGGGCGAGCGCGGCGATCCGGCGCGGCGAAGCGGGCCGGTCGGTGGTGGCGGCGGTCTGACTCATCGCCGCCGATCCTGGCACGGAGTCGGTAAGGATCGCAAGGCCACCGCAGGCTTACCGAGCGGATCGGGGCGGGCAGTGGCCGGGACCACCGTCCCGGCGGAAGTCAGGAACGGCCCGGGTGGGTCAGAGCGAGGACGCCGGGTGGGCGGTGACGCTGTCGGCGGGGACCGTCGGCGGCGTCACCGCCGGGCGACTCGGGTCACTGGCGGGTGTCCATCGAGGTCTGCAGGGCGCGGCGAGCCTGCTCGCGGGCGTCGTCGGTGGTCTCGGGCTTGGGCTTGCTCGGCATGGTGGTGTCCCTTCCAGGGTGCGAGCCACCGCTGAGGCGGCGGCCCTCACGGGCGGTCGTGCGCGGCGCCCACGGCGGTCCGGGATCACCGGAGCGGCCGGCTGGGCAACGTGAGCCCGGGTCGGTCCGACCCTGGAGGGAGGCGGCGCCGGGTGTGGCACCACCGCCCACGACCTGCGCCGCCTGCGGCGCCGGCCGCCTCCCAAGCTATCGTTCAGGTCCACATGCTGCCCATGGTTCCCGCCATCTGGACAGGCGGTGACCCGACTCAGCGGGCCAGGAGGTGCCAGCCCAGCCACCACCAGAAGCCGAAGAGTCCGATCCGGCCCACCGGCACCGACCCCACCTCGTAGCGCATCACGTACGCGCAGACCTCGCCGAGGGTCGGCACCCGGGAACCCTCCCGGCGGGCCAGCCACTCGACCAGACCGAACAGGGCCAGCGCGGCGAGGAAACCACCGATGGCAAGTGCTCGCATCATCGCCGCACCAACCCCCAGAACGCGGCCAGCCAGGCGAACCAGACCGTCGACCGGATGAGCCGGTCCTCGAGGAGGGGATCGGCCAGCCGGGAGAAGGTGGGAAAGTCGTCGCCCGCCGCCAGCACGAACGTCGTCCCCTCGAAGACCCCGAAGACCACCACCGGCAGCGCCCACCAGGCCGCGCCGGCGCCCAGCCGTCGTGGCGCCGGCCGGCGCGGCACCCGGTTGCTCAGACCGAGCCAGATCAGCACTCCGCCGGTGCCGAGGGTGTACAGGTTGGCTTCGGTGGAGAACGATGCGAACCGGCCACCGACCAGCGAAAGACAGACGAGCACGGGCACGGAGACGGCGGGCCGGTCCCAGGCCCGGGGCGCCTCCACGGTGAGATCGTGCGGCTGCTCCATCCCGCAATTCTCCCCGGCCTCACGGAGCGCGGGAAGGCCGACACTCCCCGGAGCTGACCCTGATCTTCGGCGCTCACCGGGCACCGACGGAGACCCGCGCGGCGGTCAGTCGCCGGGACGGATCAGAGCCGCGTCGAGCTGGCCCCGGATGCCCTCGACCACCTGCTCGACGGTGCCCCGCCCGGTGAAGCCGGCCGCGAACCGGTGCCCGCCGCCGCCCAGCGCGACCGCCACCCGGCTCACGTCCACGGCACCCTTGCTGCGCATCGAGACGGCCCACTCGCCGGGCGCGGTCTGCTTCACCACGCAGCTCACGTCCGCCTCGGCGGTGCACCGCACCGAGTCGATCAGCGCCTCCAGGACGTACGGCCGCTGGTCGTGCCGGGCCAGGTCGTCCAGGGTCGCGTAGGTCCAGACCAAGCCCCGACGGTCGGCCGCCGCCGGCTCCAGCCGAGCCCGACCGAGCACCTCGCCGAAGAGCCGGACCGCACCGAAGGGTCGGGTGTCGAAGACCCGCCGGGAGATGTCACCGGGACGGATCCCGGTGCCGAGCAGCCGGGCGGCCAACTGGTGCACCGCCGGGGTGGTCGCCTCGAACCGGAACGAGCCGGTGTCCGTGGTCAACGCCACGTACAGGCACTCCGCGATCGCTGCATCCAGCCCGACGCCGAGGCGGGCCAGCAGGTGCTCGGCCACCACCGAGGTCGCCGCAGCGGCCGGATCGACCAGGTTGACCCGACCGAAGCCGGTGTTGGAGGCGTGATGGTCGAGCACCAACGCGGCCCCCGCCGACGACAACCGGTCGGCCAGTTCGCCGAGCCGCGACTCGCTCGCCGCGTCGAAGCAGATCACCAGATCCGGGGCCGGGTCCGCGGCACCCGCCGGGACCAGCAGCTCCAGCCCGGGCAGCCCGCGGAACGGCTCGGGCACCTCCGGCGGCCCGGGAAAGGTCGCCTGCAACCGTCGTACGCCGAGCCGGCGCAGGCCCAGGCCGAAGCCGAGCATGCTGCCCAACGCGTCGCCGTCCGGGTTGACGTGACAGATCAGCAGCACCCGGGCGTCCGGCGACAGACCGCGGATGAGCGCCTCCGCCGCGGCCCAGTCCGCCTCCTCGGGGCCGGAGCCGACCGCGGTCGCGAGTTGGCCGCCGGCGGTGCCGGTCACCGCGCTTCCCCACCCCGGGGCGTATTCGTCTCGGGGACGTCGACGTCGGCGACCTCGTCGGCCTCGTCCGTCTCGTCCTCCAGCCGGTACGGCTGGGCGTCACCCGCGTACGCCGCCCGGGCGGCGAGCCGCTGCACCTCGGCGTCGGCGTTGCGGGCCGCGGCGAGCAGGTCGTCGATGTGCTTGACCTGGTCCTGCACGTCGTCGAGGACGAAGGTGAGGGTCGGCGAGTGCCGCAGCCCGAGCGCCTTGCCCACCGTGCTGCGCAGCAGCCCCTTGGCGCTCTCCAGCGCCGCCGCGGTGTCCGCCTGGGCCGTGGCGTCACCGAGCACCGTGTAGAAGACCGTCGCGTCGCGCAGGTCGGCGGTGATCCGGGCGTCGGTGATGGTGATCATGCCGAGCCGCGGGTCCTTGATCTGGCTCCGCACCACCGACGCGACCAGCTCACGCACCCGTTCCGCGTGCCGGCGTACCTTGGCCGGATCAGACATCTCGCCACCTCCACGGCGTCCTGCTCCCGGGCGGCCCGGCGACCCGGGGGCCGCCGGCCGACCGGCCAACATCTCGAACATTACCTGCGCGGCCGGGCCGTTCGTCCGGCACAGCCACCACCACCGCCGCCGGCGGGGCTACCCGCCGGTCAGTCGTCCGCGCCGTGCAACCGGCGCCGGACGGACAGCAGCTCCACCTCGGGGCGGGCGGCCACCAGACGCTCGCACGAGTCCAGCACCTCCTGGACGTGCGCCGCCTCGGCGGCCACCACGGCCACCGCTATCTCGGCTCGACCTTGCAGGTCGAGCGCGCCCACCTCGGCGGCCGACACCTCGAAGCGGCGCAGCGCCGCCACGATCGGCCGTACATATGATCTCTTGGCCTTGAGCGACCTGGAGTCGCCCGGCAGCAGCAGGTCGAAGACCGCGGTTCCCGTGAACATCGCCCCGGACGATACCCGCTACCGGCCCCGCATGATCAAGGGGTTTACGCCTTGCGGCGTAAACCCCTCGATCAGTGCGTCACCGCAGGATCAGGCGCGAGCCTTCTCCCGCATCTCGAAGGTCTCGATGATGTCGCCGACCTGGACGTTGTTGTAACCACCCAGGGTCAGACCACACTCGAAGCCCTCGCGGACCTCCGTGGCGTCGTCCTTGAACCGCTTCAGCGAGCTGATCGTGAGGTTGTCCGCCACGACCGCTCCGTCGCGCAGCAGGCGCGCCTTCGCGTTGCGGCGAAGGACACCCGACCGGACGATGCAGCCGGAGATGTTGCCGATCTTGGACGAGCGGAAGACGTCGCGGATCTCCGCGGTGCCCAGCTCGACCTCCTCGTACTCCGGCTTGAGCAGGCCCTTGAGCGCCGCCTCGATCTCCTCGATGGCCTGGTAGATGACCGTGTAGTACCGGATCTCCACGCCCTCGCGGTCGGCCATCTCACGGACCTTGTTGGAGGCCCGCACGTTGAAGCCGATGATCGTGACCGGCTCGGACGAGGCGCTCGCGAGCATGACGTTGCTCTCGGTGATCGCGCCGACACCCCGGTCGAGGACCTTGAGCTGGACCTCCTCGGGGATGTCGAGGTTGAACAGCGCGTCCTCGAGGGCCTCCACGGAACCGGAGACATCGCCCTTGAGGATGAGGTTGAGCGAGGTCTTCTCGCCCTCCTTGAGCTGCTCCATGAGCGTCTCGAGGGTGGCCCGACCGCGGGAGTTGGCGAAGGACGCCGCCCGCCGCCGTGCCTGCCGCTGCTCGGCGATCTGCCGCACCGTACGGTCGTCCGCCGCGGCGAGGAACGTGTCGCCCGCGCCGGGAGGCGCGGTCAGACCCAGCACCATGACCGGACGCGCAGGACCGGCCTCGGTGAGCTGGTTGCCGTTCTCGTCGAGCATCGCCCGGACCCGGCCGTGCGCCCCACCGGCGACGATCGAGTCGCCGGCCCGCAGGGTGCCCTTCTGCACCAGCACCGTCGCCACCGCACCGCGGCCCTTGTCCAGGTGCGCCTCGATGGCGACACCCTGCGCGGGCCCGTCGATCGGAGCGGTGAGCTCCAGCGACGCGTCGGCGGTCAGCAGGACGGCCTCGAGGAGCTCCTCGATGCCGATGCCCGGCTTGGCGGCAACGTTGACGAACATGGTCTCGCCGCCGTACTCCTCGGCGACCAGGCCGTACTCGGTCAGCTGCTGGCGGACCTTGTCCGGGTTGGCGTCCGGCTTGTCGACCTTGTTGACCGCGACCACGATCGGCACGTCGGCCGCCTTGGCGTGGTTCAACGCCTCGATCGTCTGCGGCATGACACCGTCGTCGGCCGCGACGACCAGGATCACGATGTCCGTGACCTGGGCACCACGGGCACGCATGGCGGTGAACGCCTCGTGACCCGGGGTGTCGATGAAGGTGACCGCCCGGTCCTCGCCCTCGTGCGGGACGTGGACCTGGTAGGCGCCGATGTGCTGGGTGATGCCACCCGCCTCGCCCGCCACGACGTTCGCCTTGCGGATCGCGTCGAGCAGCTTGGTCTTACCGTGGTCGACGTGACCCATGACGGTCACCACCGGCGCACGGCTGACCAGACGCTCCTCGGCCACCTCCGCGTCGAGGTCGATGTTGAACTGCGCGAGCAGCTCGCGGTCCTCGTCCTCCGGGCTGACGATCTGCACGTCGAAACCGAGGTGCTCACCCAGCAGCTGCAGGGTCTCGTCAGAGCAGGACTGGGTCGCGGTGACCATCTCGCCCAGGTTGAACATCTCCTGGACCAGCGAACCCGGGTTGGCGTTGATCTTGTCGGCGAAGTCCGAGAGCGAGGCGCCACGGGAGAGCCGGACGACCTGACCCTGACCCCGGGGAGCACCCGAGCTCATGGTCGGAGCCGACAGGTTGTCGAACTCCTGTCTGCGCTGCTTCTTGGACTTGCGGCCACGGGTCGGACGACCACCCGGACGCCCGAAGGCACCCGCGGCGCCGCCGCCACGGCCACGACCGCCACCACCGGGACGACCACCGCCGCCGGCCGGGGCACCCGGGCGGAAACCGCCGCCGGGAGCACCGCCACCGCCACCGGGACCACCGCGGTATCCACCGCCGCCGGCACCGCCGCCGCCACCGGGACCGCCGCGGTAACCACCGCCGCCACCGGCACCGCCGCCGCCACCGGGACCGCCACGGAAGCCGCCGCCACCGCCACCAGGACGACCCGCGCCGCCGCCGGGGCGACCAGCGCCACCGGGACCGCCGGGGCGACCGGTGGCCGGACGCTGGCTGGGCATGGACGCCGGGCTGGGCCGCGGCGGCATGGAGGCCGGGCTGGGCCGCGGCGGCATCCCCGCCGGGGTGCTGGGCCGGGGGCCACCCGCGCCGGCGGCCGGGGGCCGCTGCTGGCCACCCTGGATGCCGAACGGGTTGTTACCGGCACCGCGCGCCGGCGGGCGACCGCCCGGCCGGGCACCCGGGCCCGGGGTCGGCGCGCCGGGACGACCGGCGGCCGGCGAACCGGGACGAGGGGGCATGGCGGTGGGACCCGGCCGGGGGCCGGGCCGGTTGCCGTCGGCCGGAGGCTCCCGGCGGACGTTGTCCCGCTGCTGCTGGCGGGCGGCCTGCGCGGCCTTGACCGCGGCCTCCTGCTCAGCCTTCAGCGCGGCGGCACGCGCCTCGGCGGCCGCCACCTCGATGTCGTGGGCGCTCGCCGGCTTGGCGACCGGGGTCGCCGGCTGCGGTGCGCCGGGAACCGGCCCCTTCGGCTTCGGACCGGGCGCCGGCGCGGACGGTCGCCGCGGCGGCATCGGCCTGGCCGAGACCCGGGGCGCGCCCGGGGTCGGGGTCGGGGTCGGGGACGGCGTCGGGGTCGAAGCCGGCGCGGACGCGGGCGCCGACGGGGCGGCTGCCGACGCCGGAGCACCGGCGGACGCGACGAATGCGTTACGCAGCCGTCGGGCGACGGGCGCCTCGACCGTGCTGGACGCGGACTTCACGAACTCGCCCATTTCCTTCAACTTGGCGAGAACGGTCTTACTCTCGACCCCGAGCTCTTTTGCCAGCTCGTGTACGCGGGCCTTGCCTGCCACTGCACTCCTCACTCCGAGGTCGTGCGGGCAGCACCCGCAGCGACCTCACTCGTGCACTTGAAGCCTGGTCATTTCAGGGACTTCATCGTGTGCTCATGTCGGTCGTCCTACCCTGCTAGCGACCCTCGCCCGGTCGGGCTGACCGGACGTAGTGGTTGGCGCATCGACGTGCTTCGCCAGCTCACCGTGGTCAGGGACCCCGGTGATGCGCAGCGCACGCCCGAAGGCGCGGCGCCGCACCGCCAGCGCGAAGCAGGCCGGATCCGGGTGCATGTTCGCTCCCCGACCCGGCAACCTGCGGGCTGGGTCAGGCCGGAGGCTGTGACCAGCCTCGTCCCCGACCGCGACGACCCGCAGCAATTCGCTGGCCGGCGCGCGTCTCCGGCAACCCACACAGGTGCGTTCCGGTTGTGCGCGTCGTACCACTGGAAGAAGTCTACCCCTAGCTGCCCGAGATCGCGCCGCCCGGCTCCCGGACGTGATCAGCCCCGCCCCGCGCGGCCGGACCGGCCTGCTCGGCGTCGGAGCGGATGTCGATCCGCCAACCGGTCAAGCGGGCCGCGAGGCGGGCATTCTGCCCCTCCCGGCCGATGGCGAGGGAGAGCTGGAAGTCGGGCACGGTGACCCGGGCCGTCCGGGTGGCCAGGTCGACCACCTCGACCCGGAGCGCCTTGGCCGGCGACAGGGCGTTGCCGACGAAGGTGGCCGGGTCGTCCGACCAGTCGATGATGTCGATCTTCTCACCGTGCAGCTCGCTCATCACCGCGCGTACCCGCTGCCCCATCGGGCCGATGCAGGCACCCTTGGCGTTGACGCCCGGCGTGGTGGAGCGTACGGCGATCTTGGTGCGGTGCCCGGCCTCGCGGGCGATCGCACCGATCTCCACCGTGCCGTCGGCGATCTCCGGCACCTCCAGCGCGAACAGCTTCTTGACCAGCGCCGGGTGCGACCGGGACAGGGTGATCTGCGGTCCGCGCATGCCCTTGGCCACGTGCACCACCACGCACCGGATCCGCTCGCCGTGCGCGTACCGCTCGCCGGGCACCTGCTCGGACTGCGGCAGCACGCCCTCGAGCTTGCCGAGGTCGACGCTGACGATGCCCTTCTCGGTCCGGATCTCGTGCGCCTGCACCACGCCGGTGACCAGGTCGCCCTCGCGGCCGACGTACTCGCCGAAGTGCACCTCGTCGGTGGCCTCCCGCAGCCGCTGGAGGATCACCTGCTTGGCTGTCATGGCGGCGATCCGGCCGAAGTCGTGCGGGGTGTCGTCCCACTCGCGCACGAGCGTGCCGTCCTCGTCCATCTCCTGCGCGTACACCAGGGCGGCGCCCGACTTACGGTCGATCTCCACCCGGGCGTGCGGCTCCGCGCCGTCGGTGTGCCGGTAGGCGGTCAGCAACGCGGTCTCGATCGCCGCGAGAATCGTGTCGAACGGGATCTCCCGCTCGCGCTCGAGTGCGCGCAGCGCCGCGAGGTCGATGTTCACCTCTCCTCGTCCTCCACATCATCTTCGTCGTCGAAGTCGTCTGACTCGTCGGTGTCGTCGGTGTCGTCCGCGTCGTCGAACTCGTCCGGCTCGCCGGGGCGGGTGAACTCGACCTGCACCCGGCCGGGGCCCAGCTGGGCGTACGTCCAGTCGGTGCGGCCGTCGTCGGTCTCCAGCTGCACGCTGTCGTCGTCGGCTGCCACCACCCGGCCGGTCAGCTGGCGGTCACCGGCGGGCTGCTCGCCGCGCTGGCCGGGCGCCGCCGCGGCGCCCCGGACGGTGACCTTGACCAGCCGGCCCACGTTGCGCCGCCAGTGTCGGGGCAGGGTCAGCGGTCGGTCCACGCCCGGAGAGCTGACCTCGAGCTGGTACTCCCCGGCGACGATGTCGCCGCCGGCCTCCTCCGCGGCGTCCAGCGCCTTGGAGACGGCCCGGGAGACGTCGGCGACGGCGTCCAGATCGATCCCGCCGTCGGCGTCCACGATCACCCGCACCACGTGGCGGCGGCCCGCCCGGGAGACGGTGAGGTCCTCCAGGTCGTAGCCCACGTCGGCGACCACCGGCTCGATCACGGCCCGCAACCGGTCGCGTCGGGCGGCGAGGTCGCCGCCGCGGGGACCTCCACCGCCGCGGGGTCGCCCCGTCGACCCGGTGGCACGGCCACGCTGCGTCATCTCCGCACCCTTTCCCTGATCGACGGCGACGGGTCGTCCCGCCATGCCGTCACGCCACCGGAGCGGACGCGCCGGTGGCTGCGCAGAGCGTAACGCGCCTGCCCGTCGCCGGGCCGGGCGGCGCACCGACGCCAGTGGCCCCCGGAGCGGCGGCGATGGTGTTGACTTGTCCGGTGGCGACGGGCAGAACGACACAGCGCGACCAGGCATCCGGGCATTCCCGGCGAAAGTTGCTGCGCGCCGGGGTGCTGGTGGCGCTCGGCGGCGCCGCCGTGCCGCTGACCGGCTGTGATCTTTTCGACCGTGACGAGGAGCCGCCGCCGGGACCGGACCCGCTGCGTCCGCTGCTGGACGAGTCGCTGGCTCTGGCCGCGGCGCACCGGGCGGGCGCCACCGCCCACCCGGAGCTGGCCGACCGGCTCGGTCCGATCGCCGAGGCCCACACGGCACACGCCGCCGAGCTGGCCCGGGTGATCGGCGTACCGCTGCCCAGCTCGCCCGCCGCGCCGCCGACCGCCGCGGCGGACCCGGCCGGCGCGCTGGCCGACCTGCGCGGCCTGGAGAAGACCGGCCAGCAGTCCGCCACCCGGGCCTGCGCCGCCGCCCCGGCCGACCGGGCGGCGCTGCTCGGGTCGATCGTCGCCGCCCGGGCCACCCACCAGGAGGCACTGAAGTGACCCAGCGCTTCGCCACGCCCACCGCCGGGGAGGCGCTCGCCGCCGCCCTCTCCGCCGAGTACGCGGCCATCTACGCCTACGGCCCGATCGGGGTACGGCTCACCGGGGCGGCCCGGGACGCCGCGCGCCAGGCGGAGGCCGCGCACCGGCGCCGACGCGACGCGTTGGTGGTGCAGCTCAGCACGGCCGGCGGCACGGTACCGGCGGACCGGGCCGGGTACGCGCTGCCGTTCCCGGTCACCGACCGGGCCAGTGCTCTGCGGTTGGCTGTCGAGGTCGAGGAACGCACCGCGGCGCACTGGCGCGCGGCGCTGGCGGCCACCACGGGCGCCGACCGGGATCTCGCTCTGGCCGCCCTGGTGGACTACGCGGTGCGTTCCACCCGCTGGCGCCGGACGGCCGGAGTCGCCCCGCTGACCGTTCCGTTCCCCGGCCGACCGGCCTGAGCTGGTCCGCTCCGGTTGCGGTACGCATACCAGGTATGCATACTCCGTTGCCATGTCCATCCGTCACGGGCTGCTCGCCCTGCTCGAACGCGGCCAGATGTACGGCTACCAGCTGCGCGCCGCGTTCGAGGAGTCGACCGGGTCGACCTGGCCGCTGAACATCGGGCAGGTGTACACCACGCTGTCCCGGTTGGAACGGGATGGCCTGGTTCGTCCCCTGCCGGAGAGTGAGGCCGGACAGCGTCCGTACGAGATCACCGACGCTGGACGGGCGGACCTGGCACTGTGGTTCGCCACCCCGATCAGTCGCACCGACCGGCCCCGCGACGAGCTGGCGATCAAGCTGGCGCTGGCGCTGACCACCCCGGGGGTGGACGTCCGCTCGGTGGTGCAGACCCAGCGCAGCGCGACGATGCGGGCGTTGCAGGAGTTGACCCGGTTGAAGTACGCGAGCGACCGGCCGGAGGACCTGCCCTGGCGGCTGGTGCTGGACTCGATGGTGTTCCAGGCCGAGGCGGAGGTCCGCTGGCTGGACCACTGCGAGACCAGCCTGGTCCGGCACCGCCCCGGAGCCCCGGCACCCCCACCCGCCGGGAGCGCGGCACCCGGTGCGCAGCGGTGGGCCGACGAGGAGGCGCGACGGTGAGCGGAGCGGACGACGACGCGGTGCTGGAGCTGCGCGCCGTCCACCGCACCCACGGCGCGGGCCCCGCGGCGGTGCACGCGCTACGGGGCGTCAGCCTGGTCGTCCGGCCCGGCGAGCTGGTCGCCGTCATGGGTCCGTCGGGCTCCGGGAAGTCGACCTTGCTGGCCCTGGCCGGCGGCCTGGACCGCCCCACGAGCGGGGAGGTACGGGTCGAGGGGCAACCGCTGGGCGCGCTCGACCGCCGGGGGCTGGCCCAGTTGCGCCGCCGTCGGATCGGCTACGTCTTCCAGCAGCTCAACCTGCTGGGCAGCCTGAGCGCGGTGGAGAACGTCGCGCTCCCACTGGAGCTGGACGGCACCGGTGTCCGCCGGGCCCGGACGCTGGCCCTGGCCGCGCTGGCCGAGGTGGGCCTGCCGGAGCTGGGCGACCGTTTCCCCGACCAGCTCTCCGGCGGGCAGCAGCAGCGGGTGGCGATCGCCCGGGCGCTGGTCGGTCAGCGGCGGCTGATGCTCGCCGACGAGCCGACCGGAGCGCTGGACTCGCAGACCGGCGAGGCGGTGCTGCACCTGCTGCGCCGCCGGGTCGACGCGGGCGCCGCCGCCGTCCTGGTCACCCACGAGGCCCGGCACGCGGGGTGGGCCGACCGGGTGGTGTTCCTGCGCGACGGGGTGCTGGTGGACACGACAGCCCCGCTGGGCAGCGTCGAGCAACTGCTGTCCGGTAGCGACCGGTGAGCGTACGCCGGGCGCCGCGGGCCCCCGGCGGGGCGGACATACCGGCGATCCGGCCGGTCGGGGCGCCGAGCCGGGCCGACCGGCGACGGCTCGCCGAACTGACCGGTTCCTGGCGGGCCGCGCTGCGGATCGCCCGGCGGGAGGCGGGCCGGGCCCGCCGGCGTACCGCCCTCGTGCTCGCGATGATCGCTCTGCCGGTGCTGGTCCTGACCTTCGTCGCAGCCAGCTACGACATGGCGGAGCTGACCCCGCAGGAGCGAATCGACCGCCGGCTCGGCGCGGCCGACGCGGAGCTGCGCTGGGTCGCCGACGTCCCGGTCCGGCAGGACGAGCGGGGCGAGAGCTGGTATCCCCTGGACGGGGACCTGCCACCGAACGCCCGGGTCGCCACCTCCGAGGAGGTGTCGGCGCTGCTCGACCCCGGCAGCCGGGTCACCGAGGTGCGCTGGCGGATCCCGCTGGGGGTGCGCACCCCCGAGGGCGACGAGACCGTCCAGGCGCGGGCGCTGGATCTCACCGACCCGCTGGCCCGCCCGCTGGTGCGCTTCGAGGCCGGGCGGGCCCCGCAGCAGCCGGGTGAGGTGGCGGTGAGCGCGGCGGCGCTGCGGCACCTGCGGGTCGGGCTCGGCGACGCCGTGGCGACCGCCGACGGGATCCGCGTGTACACCATCGTCGGGGTGGTCGAGTTCGCCGACGATCTCGGTCCGGTGTTCGCGCTGCACCCGGCCGCCGTGCCCAGAACCGCTCTGGAGCCGGACAGCGCCTGGCTGGCCGACCTGCCCGGTGACGTCGACGCCGCGCTGGTGTCCCGACTCAACCACCATGGCGTGGTGGTCACCCGACGTGACCTGCCCGGCTCGTCGCCGTCCCGGCTCTGGCCCGGTTCGCTCGGCCCGACCGACCCCGGCCAGCTCGGCACCGTCGTGCTGATCGGCGGCCTCGGGCTGCTGGAGGTGGTGCTGCTGGTCGGACCGGCCTTCGCGGTCGGCGTGCGCCGGCGGCGCCGAGACCTGGCACTGGTCGCGGTGGCCGGCGGTGACGCCGCCCAGCTGCGACGCATCGTGCTCGCCGACGGCGTGGTGCTGGGACTGCTGGGCGCCGTCGCAGGGCTGCTCCTCGGCGTCGGCGCGGCGTTCGCCGGCCGTCCGCTCGTCGAGCAGTACGTCTTCACCGCCCGCTTCGGCGGGTACCGCTGCTGGCCGACCGCGCTGGCCCTGCTCGCCGCGGTGGCCGTCCTGGCCGGGGTGCTCGCCGCGCTGGCACCGGCTTGGACGGCCGCCCGGCAGGACGTGGTCGAGGGGTTGGCCGGGCGGCGTACCCCGCCCCCGCCGCGGCCCCGGTGGTTGGCCATCGGGCTGACGCTGGTGGTGGGTGGGACGGCGCTGGCCGCGTTCGGCGCCACCCGGACCTCGTCGACGGTGATCCTGACCGGCCTGATCCTGGGCGAACTGGGCCTGGTCTGCTGCACCCCCACTCTGGTCGGCCTGCTCGCCCGGTTCGGCCGGGTCCTGCCGCTGGCGCCGCGGATCGCGCTCCGCGACGCGAGCCGCAACCGGGCCGCCGCGGCGCCGGCCATCTGCGCCGTGATGGCGGCGGTCGCCAGCAGCGTCGCGCTCGGCGTCTACCTGGCCAGCGGCGAGGCCCGCAACGTGCACGCCTACCAGCCGATGATGCCGCGCGGTCACCTGCTGGTCAGACCGTCCGAGCCGGCGGAGCGGCCCGCAGCCACGCTGGAGCAGGTCACCCGCGCGGCCCGGGACCACCTCGGCGCCGACGCGGTGGCCCCGGTGCGGACTCCGACGTGCGCACCGCAGCCCGGCCCCGCCGGCTTCTGCTACGTCGCCCCGCAGCTGCCGCCGGAGCGGGCCTGCCCCTGGCAGCCGGGGGACGACCTGTCCGCGGCGGACCGGCGGCGGGCCCTGGCCGACCCGCGCTGCGTGGCTCCCAACGTCGACTACTACGGCGCGTACGTGCAGCCCACAGTGGACGACGGCAGCGCGCTGCCGATCCTCACCGGCGCGGACCCGGCGACGACCGCCACAGCCACCGCGGTGCTGCGCACCGGCGGAGTGGTGGTGACCGACCCGCGCTACCTGCACAACGGCCTGGTGACCGTGACGGTGACCCGTGGGACGGACAGCGACAGTCAGCCGGCCACCTCCGCGGCCACGCTGGCCGGGTACGCGCTGCCCGCGGCGGTCGGACCGCCCCGGCTGCTGCTGTCCGACCCGGCGGCCCGACGGCTCGGGCTGCACTGGACGCAGTCCGAGTGGGCGGTGAGCACGCCAACCCCGCCCGACCGGAAGAGGCAGGAACGGTTCACCGCCGCGCTCGAGCACGTCGGCGCGTTCTCGCTCAACGTGGAGTACGGCACCGCGACACGAAACACCTCGCCGATGCTGCTGCTCCTCGCCGCGGCGGCCGGGCTGATCACGGTGGGCGCGGCGGGGATCGCCACCGCGCTCGCCGCCGCCGAGGGCCGCGCCGAACTGGCCACCCTCGCGGCGGTCGGCGCCGCCCCGGCGGTACGCCGACTGCTGGCCGTCTGCCAGGCCGGGGTCATCGCCGGGGTCGGTTCGGTGCTGGGCATCGCGGCCGGGCTGGGCACCGCCGCGATCGTGCTGGTCTCGGTCAACCGGCAGTACGCCACCGACTGGCCGCTGCGCGAGCCGTACCCGTTCGTCACGCCGTGGGCGGCGCTGGGCATTCTGGTGCTGGTGCCGCTGGTGGCGATGCTCGGCGCGGGGCTGTTCACCCGGTCCCGCCTGCCGGTCGAGCGACGCCTGGACTGATCCCCGACGCGGAACCGGACCGGATCGGGGATGCCGGCCGGGCGGCGCAGCCGGCAGACTGGTCCCCGTGTCCGTGCTGGGAACCCTCACCCGTCGAGTCGGCCACCACCGCTGGTTCGGCGCCGCCGCCCGTCTGCTCGTCCCCGCCGACCGGGTCGTCGGCCGGCTCACCCGGGGCCGGGTGGTCGCGCTCGGGCTGATCCCGTCCCTGGTGATCACCACCACCGGTCGCCGGTCGGGCAAGCCACGCAGCAACCCCCTGCTCTACGTGCCGGACGGCGACGCGTACGTCGTGATCGGCTCCAACTGGGGGCAGACCCACCAGCCCGGCTGGGCGCTGAACCTGCTCGCCGAGCCGGCCACCGAGGTGGACGTGAAGGGCAGGCGGGTCCCGGTCCGGGCGGAGCCCGCCGCCGGGGCGGAACGGGACCGGCTGTGGCAGCTGCTGGTCACCGAGTGGCCGGCGTACCGCACGTACGTGCAGCGGGCCGGCGACCGGGACATCCGCATCTTCCGGCTGGTGCCGACCGGGCGCGGCGTGCCGGTCCAGCCCCCGCCCGCTGGCTAGGCTGACGCCCAGTCACCAGGCGGGGTCGTTCCGGTGAGGGCGAGGAGTGAGCCGGTGAGCGCGAGCAGCGAGCAGGCCGGTGTCGACCGGCACCTCGACGATCGACGGTGGACGGTGGCCGAGCGGGTCGCCGACGCGGCTCGACGACGTTTCCCCGCCGACGTGCTCGCCGTGGCGGTGCACGGCCCCCTCGCGCACGGCGACGACGACGGTGGCGGCGACGGCGAGGTCGGCATGCTGATCGTCACGTACCGCCCGGGCACCGGTCCGGCGCCGGCCACCCGCCGGGTGGACGGCGTGCTGGTCGACCTGACCGTGGCCGGCGCCGAGGCCTACCTCGGGCAGGCCCGCGTCCTCTCCCCGCTCTGGCCGCTGACCGCCGACCGGTACGTGACCACCCGGGCGCTGCACGACCCGACCGGGTGGCTGCGGACGTTGCGCGACGAGCATCTGGGCCGGCTGGCCCGCGCCCGACCGGCGGAGTTCAGCGGCGCGGCCCGGCAGGCCTGGTACCGGGGCAGCGCCGCACACTCCCGGGCCGCCCGGCTGGCCGAGTGGTACGAGACGGACCAGGCCCTGCTGATGCTCGGTGAGGCGCGGCTCGCCGCGGCCACCGTGACCGGGCTGCTCAGCCGCACCTACTTCCGCGACCCCGGTGACGCGGTGCGCCGCACCGGGCTGGCCGGCGCGGACATGACCGAGGTGGGTGTGGTGCTGACCCGGCAGGCCGAGGAACTGGCCGCCCGGGGCCGGCCGGTCGACGGCACGGTCGACGACCTGCTCACCCACTGACCCGGGTCAGAGGCTGCCCTGCACCCCGATCAGGCTGCCGACCAGGTAGGTGGCGGCGGCCGCCGCCGCGCCCAGCAGCAGTTGACGCAGACCGCTGGTCCACCAGGGACGGTTGGTGAACCGAGCCACCACCGCCCCGGCGGCGAAGAGGCCCAGCCCGCCGACGCCGAGCGCCAGCCAGAGGTCGGTGGCGCCGAACAGGTAGGTCAGCAGCGGGACCAGCGCGCCCACCGAGAAGAACAGGAACGAGGAGATCGCGGCGGCCCAGGGGCTGGGCTGGTCGTCGGGGTCGACGCCCAACTCCTCCCGGACGTGCATCCGCAGCGCCTCCTCCGGGTTGCGCCGCACCGCTTCGGCCACCTGGGTGGCCAGGTCTCGGGGCAGGCCCCGGGCCACCCAGGCGTCGGCGAGCTCCCGCGCCTCCGCCTCGGGGTGCCGCTCCAGCTCCCGCCGTTCCTTGGCCACCTCGGCGGCGACCTGCTCGTTGGCCGAGCGCACGCTCGTGTACTCGCCGAGGCCCATGGAGATGGCGCCCGCGACCAGGCCGGCGGTGCCGGTGAGCACGATGCTGCGCGGCGACACCCCGCCGCCGCCGACACCGGCGATCAGGGCGATGTTGGTGACCAGACCGTCCATCGCGCCGAACACCGCCGGCCGCAGCCAGCCGCCGGACACGTCCGCGTGGTGCGCCTCGCGCAACGCCGCCGGTGTCTCGGTCACGGCAGGGTCAGGATCTCGTGGCCGTCCTCGGTCACCACGATGGTGTGCTCGAACTGGGCCGTCCACCTGCGGTCCTTGGTGACCACGGTCCAGCCGTCGTCCCACATGTCGTACTGGTAGGTGCCCAGGGTGATCATCGGCTCGATGGTGAACGTCATGCCCGGCTCCATGATGTCGGTGGGCCGGGGGCTGTCGTAGTGCGGCACGTAGAGGCCGCTGTGGAAGGACTCACCGATGCCGTGGCCGGTGAAGTCGCGTACCACCCCGTAGCCGAACCGCTTCGCGTACGACTCGATGACCCGACCGATGACGTTGATCTGCCGACCCGGGGCGACCGCGCGGATGCCGCGCATCATCGCCTCGTGGGTCCGCTCGACCAGCAGCCGGGCCTCCTCGTCGACCGCGCCGACGCAGAAGGTCGCGTCGGTGTCGCCGTGCACCCCACCGATGTACGCGGTCACGTCGACGTTGACGATGTCGCCGTCCTGGATGACCGTGGAGTCCGGGATGCCGTGGCAGATGACCTCGTTGAGGCTGGTGCAGCAGGACTTCGGGAAGCCCTTGTAACCCAGCGTCGACGGGTACGCGTCGTGGTCACAGAGGAACTCGTGCACCACCCGGTCGATCTCGTCGGTGGTCACGCCCGGCTTGCAGTGCTCGCCGGCGAGCTGGGTCGCCTGCGCGGCCAGCCGACTGGCGATCCGCATCTTTTCGATGGTCTCCGGTGTCTGCACGTGCGAGCCGCGCCACTCCTGGGGGCGCTTCTTTCCCACGTACTCCGGTCGCGGGATGTGGGCAGGCACCGGTCGCCACGGGGAGAGCGTGCCTGGGGTCAGCGGCGCACGGACGGTCATCCGTCAAGCCTATCGTCGGAGCCGGCGGTGACCCGCGCCACGGCCTGGCCGGACCGGTTGTTGCCCTGCCAGGCCGGCTGTGCCATGGTGTCTCCGTGGATCAAGGGGGAGCACCACCCGTCTTCTCCGCCAGCGCGGAGATCGACGGTGACCACCTCCAGGTCGTGGTGACCGGCGAGGTCGACATGGCCACCGCGGACACCATGCTCCAGACCGCGCTGCGCGAGCCCGCCGAGCGGATCGTGCTCGACCTGCGCGCGGTCACCTTCTTCGACTCGGCTGCCATCCACGCTTTGGTCCGGCTCGCCCAGCAGTTTCCGGGCACCCTCACCGTGCTGCCGTCCCGGCAGGTCCGCCGGGTGCTGGACATCTCCGGCCTGGGCGACCAGGGCTGGCTGCGCCCGGCCTGAGAGAGTGTTGTGATACCTCGGCGTGATCATCGCTGACTCTGTCAGCGATGATCACGTCTGTGTCGCTGTGTCTGTAAACCGGCGTACGAGTCGTCGCTGACGGATGGGCAGTGGGCGGTGATCGAGCCGTTGCTGCCGAGGCGGGACCCGCGTCGGGGTGGTCGACCGTTGCGGTATCCACGTCGGTTGGTCATCGACACGATCCTGTACGTGCTGCGCAGCGGTACCGCGTGGCGGCATGTGCCTCATGACCTGGCGCCGTGGGACGTGGCGTATCGATGGTT